>SCSV01000286.1 GCA_004297555.1 Salinibacterium sp. | reverse complement strand
GGGTACCACCCGGCACGTGCCGGTGACATTCGTCGCCTCGTACTGGACAGCACGCGCTTCGTGCGTGAGTACGACTGGGCGCCGTTGTACGACGTGAACCGCATCTACGAGGAGGCCTGCCGTGACGCCTGACACTCTTGCCCATCTGCCGTCTCTTCCCCCACTCCCACCTGGATGGAAGTTCCTCACCGACGCGCGGAGCGACTGGCGTCCGCGTGATGCGGAGCACCCGATTCACGAGTTCATCGCGCGGGGCTTCAAGAACACGACACTGAACTGGGATGAACTCCCTCCCAACATCACCACGGTCGCGGTTCCGGTGTTCTACGTCTCCGACGCAAAAGGACACCAGCTGGATGCGGTGCGCTTCGAGCCGCGCATCGTGAAGGAGGGAACGTCCAATCTGCAGATGGTTGCCTCGGCTTCTCAGTACTGGGTCCTCAGCAGACCTCAAGCCTGCATCGAGTTCGAGAAGGGGAACTACGAGCGGGCGATGGCTCTCGCCTCGATGGGCGACACCGCACTGCACCGCAACGTTTTTTTGAAGGCACGCGCGGCGCTGGAAACGCGCGAAGCTTTCGAGGCATTCAAGGTGCTCTTCCGTCACATGAGCTTCAGTGAAGAGCTGTGGCGGCTGGAGCGGTTGATGGAGTACTTGCCGTTCGACCTCGAGGAGCATGAAGGCATGGTCGAATTCCACGAGCTGATGAGGGCACAAATCGGTCACCTGCGCGGTGACGCTTCACGCATCAACGCCGGTGCCATTCGCAAGCACTACGCCGAAGACTCTCCATTCGCTGAGGGCGTGAACGAGGACTACGCGAACGTGGTGCTGCTCACCACGCGCCTCAAGTGGCTCATCGACGAGTGCCGTAAGAACGGCTATGCGCGCGTCGCCGAGTACGGTTCCATCAACGGCACGTCGCTCTTTCCTCTTCTCAACCGGGCCCCCGACATCGAGTGGCACGGGTTCGAGGTGAGTGAGAAGTGCATCGCGGAGGGGAGAAGGTTGGCGCTGGAGGTGGGCAAGGAGAACTTCAACCTGCACCCCATGCGCGAGTTCTACGAGCGAGGTCCGTTCGATGCCGTGGCTCTCTTCGAGGTCTTGGAGCACAACGACCCCGAGAGCGGACAAGCCATCGTGCAGGATTGTCTGTTGCGTCTTCGCGTTGGTGGCACGCTCTTCATCACCACGCCCTGCGGCAACTGGAGTGGGTGGTCGGAGGAGTGTCGCGACCTGATGCTCAAGAAGGACCACATCCTGGCCTTCACGCCGGCACGCATGGCGACGTTTCTCGGTGAGGCCGTGCGCGACATCGTCGGCTGCAGCTTCGAGCTGATGAAGTGCGAGCGTGTCGAGAACGAGGACCTCCAGGAGGCAAACGCCTGGGTCCATGCTCAGGTGAGGCGATTGACGTGAGCAACGAGTACATCGCGAAATTGGTCGACGACCTGCATGCTGAGCGGATTCGAAACGGGGAACTCGCCACTCGCATCACGGAGCTGGAGAGCAAGCTCGCAGAGCGCGGACTGAACGGGTCCCTGCTGCTCGACTACGAGACGGTGCGAACGAGTCCCGTCTACTTCTCTCTCCAGGCGTTGTTGTTTCGTGCAGCAGGCATGAAGGTCACCGCGGTTGGCGTGGCCGGAGACGAGAAGCTCCATGCTGCGGCGAACGTCGCCATGACCGACTTCAGGCTCGTGCCCCACTCACCTCAAGAGCGCGCGCTTGCCAAGTTCACCATCGCCATGCAGCTCTTGAAGGACGGTGCGGTCATCTGGCCGGACCTCGACTTCACGAGATGGGATGCGCGCATGCCGAACGTGAACAACGTCCCAGGCCTCGTCATTCTCGACTGGACGCGCGTGTTGCGTGGTGGACTCAAGCCCGACAAGGTAGGAATCGTATGAACGACGCAGGCGCAGAAGTGAACGTGAGCACGCCGTTGCCCCAAGCACAGAATGCCGAGGTGCAACAGGCCCCGCAACCGCAACCGCAGCAGCTGCAGCTGCAGCCCTACCTGATGGTGATTCTGCCGTTCGCGGTGCTCGCCCTGGTGCTCATCATCCGTGCGCTGCCGTGGTCGAAGCGAACATTGGAGCGCAAGCCGCTCAGCTGCCAAGCTTGCATGTCGGTTTGGGTTTCTCTGATGTTGGCGTTCGGACTTAGTTGGATGAGTGACGCCCACTGGGCGTGGGTTCTTCTCCACGTTCTATCGACCCCCGGTGCGTCAATGTTGTTGCTCGCCATCCACACGAAGCTCACAGCCCCAACTGAGCTACCGCTCCCTCCTTTTGGGAAAGTTGAGACGAACAAACGCGCCAAACGCACGTAGAGCTGCTTCGTCCCATGCATGTGCGGCATCTTCTGGTGTCGTGAAGTAGCCGAGGAACTTTCGTGCAAGTCGCGCACGCCACTTCTTCGTTGGTGGGTAGAAACTAACGCCTCGGTACCCACTGCGATTGTCCTTCTGCAGTCCGGTGTTCATCACGCTTTGTTGAAGTGTGACAGCCCGTAGGTTATCGCGGCGGTTGTCTAGTCGATTCCTGTTCCTGTGGTCGACGAGAGGCACCCCAGGAAGAAGAAATCGGTGAAGCCTGACCAGTCGGTTGTCGACACGACGTCCTGCGTAGCCGACGGAGTCGAGCGACCATGGATGACGTGAAAGCTTTTCGAAGTCAGCTTCGTCAACGAGGGTGAACTTACCGTTCCCCAACGGAATCCAGCGAGCGCCGAGGACTGCCGTTGGGGGCGGGGCAGAACGGTCCGCCAACTTGGAACAGCCACATGAAACTTGACGACCTCGAGTCAAATGAGGTTGGAGGACGTTGCGTTCGGCCCCACAATCACATCGACACCGCCAGCGCTTGAATGGTTTTTTCCGCTTCCCGTAGCGGACAGTGTCGAACAGCTCCACGACTACTAACTTTCCGAAGCGTCTCCCGACCATGCACATGCGTATATCAGGTTGGGATTTCTTCGCCATCTATGTAGATGGGGGTACCCTTTCCACATGCTCTGGTACGTCTTGGCGTGCATGGCCTGGGGCTTTGCGAAAGCGTCCGTGCTCGGTGCGCATCGAGCGCCCGGCTCTCACTTCCTCGGCGGCTTCGGGCTCCCGGAACTCGCCGAGGAGCTGGAGTACCGGGTGGTGATGGAACGCGGCCTCGGACAGCGCATGCTCGGGGTGAACCCGGCCGCTGCACGACTCGCGCAAGCAGCGCTCTTCGGCCTCGCCCATCCCGGACTCGAGGTGGACGCTGCCGTCGGCGGATTCGTCTACTCCAAGGCTTTCGACCAGCACGGATTGCTCGGTGCGGTGGCGTCGCACGTGGCGCACAACGCCGGAGTCTGGCTCGGCAGTAGCAGCAAGTGAAGGAGTCCTGCACATGAAGACGAACTGGAAAGTTTTCGGAGTGGCCTGCGCCACGCTTCTCGTGAGCGGAAGCGTTCTGGCCCAGCGAGAACTCTCACTGGTCACCAAGACTTTGCTCGGTCAGCAAGAGGTGATGATTACCGGTCAGACGGAGGATGCCGTTCCCGAGACGCGCACCATCAAGACCGACGCGAACGGCCACCTCATCACCACTTCGAGCGCGAGCACCCCTTCGGGTGCGGCGAGTGGAACGCACGGTGCGTGCACTCATACTCAGCAGAGCATCACAGGCACCGCGGCAAACGTTCCGTCAACTGCGCGGGCTGACCGAGTCTCCATCACCATCTGCGCGTCCACGGCCAGCGAGACCATCAGCTGCGAGTTCGACGGCGCAGCTGCGGTGCTGGCAACCGGCATGGAGCTGGAGGAGCTGGACTGCATCAAGGTGAACCTCGCTGGGACCGTCAACGCCTCGTGTATCTCCGACGGCACCACCGTCGACCTTCGCATCATGGAGTGCCCGTGATGCGAGCGCTTCGTACCTGGGCGCCGTGGCTGATGTCGGCGATTTTCGCGGCCGGGGTGGCCTACTCCTCGGACCCGGAGATTTCGCGCAGCGACCTGTTCCGTCGGTACTTCACTGCAAGCGGTGCGAACCTCACTCTTGCAAACGATGGCGACCTCACAGTGGAGCGCATCGTGTTCGATAGCTCAACGACCTCAATAACTGGCGCCATCACTTCGGCCCAGGACAACAACTTCATCTATTTTACCGGTGCTCAACTCAGGTCCACATTGGGGTTCTACACCGACGCCACGTACTCCAGCATCATCGCGAGCGGTTCGAACGCGTTCGCTGTCATCACCAACGGCGCGCGCATCGACTTCGGCGCGGGTGCTTCGGACTACGCGAGCAGCGATGGGACAACGGTGACGTTCGCTGGGCCGCTCACAGCAACGGGAGCGTTGACGGCAACTGGGTCGTCTGGAGATATCTCGCTGGGAGGAGGAGACCTCGCGTCCACCCTCGCCACTCAGACCTTCAACATCACCAGCGCGACCAACGATGCCACGACGAGTACCACCGTCGCGGCCATCACCATCGCGCCGACCGTTGACCTCACGGCTGGTGACTTGGTGCTGGAGGTGAATAACTCAGCTGGGGCGAGCCTGTTTACAATTGATGAGCAGGGCAACGTTGTACTGGATGGAACCAGTATTGTTGGGAGTTTTACCACGGCGACCTTTACCATCTACAGCAGCACGAACGCGGCAACTGTGTCCTCCACGGTTGCGCCTATTACTCTGCAACCGATTATTGCCGCCGAAGCGGGGTCTGACCTTTTGGTTGAAGTAAACAACTCGGTTGGAACGGCGATGTTTGCTATCAATGCAAACCCTGGAGTAGTGATAAATGGAGCGGCTGGTACTGCAGGTCAAGTACTGCGCAGTGGTGGTGCCTCCGCAGCTACAGCGTGGGGCTCTGGACTCGGCGCTCGAACCGATGTGCAAAACCTCACGATTGGCGCAGCCGGAGCAACGTTTGGATGTGCGGTGGCTACTGCAACTGTGACATGCTCAGTCGGTCAGCATGTCGAGATTACGCCTCAGCAGGATGATGCGGCCTGGGACACTGGGCAGCTCATGGCGTTTTGTGAGTCTACCGATGTGGTGAAGGTCAGTTTCTGTGGTGGTTCTTCAGCTGACCCTGCCAACACCAACGACTACTTCATTGACGTGACGACGCCGTAAGAGGCTCTACGGGTCTTTCGTTGTCCATGCCCGATGAGCACCTCTCCTGTCCACATCGTGGGTTGACCCTCACCAGCTCTTCGCAGGTGGGAGGAACTCCGTCGCAGTACCACAACACGCAACCGGAGGTTGGTTCGGAGAGGCGCGTGCAGGCACAAACGCAGCTTCCCTCATTACTACCCCCACACGCAGAAAGCACAACACAGGTACACAGCAGCAGCAGTTTCGTCATAGTCCGTCCTCCGGCCCTTTAGACTATAAGGGCTACCGGTAAATTCACAAGCTCCACGTCGCGTAGAACCCGGGCTCCAGCTCCTTCGGCACGTCCACTTCGCCCCAGTCATCCTTCCGCACTGCCCAGAGCATCACGGACGGCGTTCCGACCACCGGGAACGCCATCACGTCTTCGAACCCTGCGTCGTGCATCGCAGGCGCAATCTCACGCGCCAGCCCCCTGTCCCGCGCGTTCATGATGACCATGCCGCGCGGCAGCAAACACCGCTCGACGTCCTTGAAGAACGCGCTTGATTGAAAGTGCTCTGGCAGCTCGCTGCCCTCGAAGATGTCCACGATGATGGCGTCGAAGCGCGCACCGGGACACTGTTGGCTCATGTACCGTGCAGCGTCGGCGGTGACGATGGTGACGTCTCTCACGTTCTCCTGGAAGTTCCGAAGTGCCGCGCTCACCACGCGGTCGTCGATTTCCACCGCGGTGAGCGCGATGGTCGGGTTGCGCGCACGCAACACGCGAAGCATCTCGCCACCTCCGAGCCCCAACATCAGCACGGATGTGGCTCCAGGGTTGAACACGTGCACCAGCCCAGCCCAGTCGTAGTAGAGCCCGGTGGAACCACCGTCTCGTTTGCTCACCGTCTGCACCCCAACCGGGCCAACCTTGAGTGACTTCGTCCCGGTAGTTGGGTCCACCACGATGGTTGGGGTAAAGGCAGCGCGTCTCCCATCAATGCTGCCTGCCCAGTAAGCAAAGGCAACAATGGCAAGAATCCCCAGCCCTTGTATAGTCCGCATGAAAGCGAGGTTTTACCATGAGCAAGGCCCAGGTAGCAGCACTTCTTCTTGCAGGCGCGTCGGTTGGAGTCGGTGGGCGCGAAGCTGTTGGCGCTTTGTTGGGTCGTGCCGACGCGGCGCCCGCGAAGCCCTTCACCCACGCGGTAGACCTACGGCGCGACTTCCAGAGCGCTGAGGCCCCGAAGTTTTTGGTTTACGGCAACGTGAAGTTGGCACGTGACGCAGGAGTGCGTGACCTTGGTCAAGCCACGCAGTGCACTCCGCTCACCGCCGTCACCAAAGACTGCACACAGTGCATGAACGGGCTCGCGAAGGACTGCATGTGGACGTGGCCTTAGAGGCCGCGCTGCCCAATTTTACAGTGTACACTTTGATGCTACCCTCTGGTAACGTCTTCATCTAAAGGAGGCTGAGCTTGGCAATCCAGGTGGTCGGCGCCGAGACGATTCGAGCAGACCTCTTCGCCTTCGTGATGCACTCGATGGTCGAATCGGAACTCAACTAGAGCTGGTTCGACGGCGCGGTAGCCTGCGCTCTTCGCCCCGCCGGCCGGCAGCGGCATTTGCAGTCGGTGTCGTACGACGAGAAGTCCCGTGCATATGAAGAGCAGAGTGCTCGGCAGCGCACGACGCCACTCGCGTGCTGCTCCTCGGTCATCACGACCGGGCACTCACTCGACTCTTCGTATGTCGAGCGCACCGTGGCACAGCCGAGCATCAGGAGCAGCGCGAGTGCAGGTCGCATTGGACCAGTCTACTACCATCACTTCCCGTAGAAGAAGTTGGCGACCGGGTCGCGTCGTGCGGCGTCGCGGTAGTCGATGTCTCTCGGTATGAATGGGATGGCCGCGATTCGCGCTTCTCGTTCGGCTTGTTCGCATCGGGACTGGGGCTGGTGCTGAGGATGCTTTGAGCCGTCGAATTGTGGCTCTTCGCCGAACACAGCTTCAGTGAACGGATTGGTGAACACCGTACCGGCTTCGGCAGCAGCGCGTGCGCTCGCCAGCATCTTTGGGGCGCGCGGTTTGCGCTTGGCGCGCTTGCGCTTGGGTGCACTCACCAGACGAACCCCCCGGCGTCGAAGTAGTCGTGGAGGTACTTCACGTCCTGTCGGGTGAGCTGCTCCGCGGCCGGTGTGTGCTCGGCGTGAGCGGTTGCCCTGGCAACCTTGTCGAGCTTGGCGCGGAGGCGCGCGATGCGCTTCTCGCGTCGAACGCGCGCCAGCTGCGCGTGTGGCATCTTCGGCTTTCTCCGCCTCACTTCCGAGCGCACTCGTTGGTCCTCCGTGTGAGTTTTTCTGCATCCTGGGTGATTGCTCGAAGTTCCTCGAGTGTGGCATCACTTCGGAGGCGATTGGCTCGGTACGAAATTACTCGGACGTTCCCTCCGATGTACCCTTTAGAGTTGTCGATACGGTCGATGGAGGGGCTATTGTTGTGAGGACCCTGAACTCCCGGACGGGCATATCTGATTTCTATTCCCAGCACGGAACACACCACCGGGAAGGTGGGGAAATCGGCGATGGATATTTCAAACTTCAGACCTTTTTTCTTGGCGCGCCCACGTGCAGCTCGAAGCAGGGACTGAAGAACGATACGCGGAGTACTGCGATGGTAATAGTTTCGTGAGTAGGACTTAGCCAACGGGCGATGTTTTCGGCACATCATGTAGCCGGGAATTGCGGGGCGAAAGCACGATACGCAACGACCCGCGTGGACCCTTTTTGCCCGTGCGGTGTTTTGTCGCTTGTTGATACGATTGATGCAAGATTCGCAGCACGTCTTCCCTGGTTGTGCTTTGGCCTTAGCACAACTCGGACAGATGCCAGCTTCCGTCAATCGACGGTATCTGCGGGCGGCTTGGTTCATTTCTTTCGAGCACAACGAAGGCGCCTCAAAAGCTTGGGGTCCTCTGGGTTGACCTCTTTCACGTGTGCCGGCCGAGGCACGCGCTTGTCTTCTTCGAGCGCCTTGCTGCCGCGCTCCAGGTCCTTTAGGAAGTCGGCACCCTCGCCCATGTAGAGCGTGGGAGTCCCGTCGGCCTTGAGCGCATCGGCGATGTGAGGCAGCTCGTCCACGTCGACGGAGAGCACCATCGTGCCGGGGCAGCTGGAGGCGAGCTGCTGCAGCGCCGGCTTCTCGCCCTCGCATGCCTCGCAGTCCTGGGCGACGAAGTCGAGCAGCACTTTCCCCGGCGCCTTGGTGAGAGCAGAGCGCAGCTGCTCTTCGCTGGTGATGATGGTGACACCGGCGGCTCCGAGGGCCTCCTGGGCAGTTGTACCTTCGGCCGGTCCACCACCGGCACTCGCCTCGACGGTGCCCGTATGCCCGGCCTGCCCAGGAGGTACTGCGTTCGTGGTCTCGTTCTCGTTCATGGCACCCTTCGATGTTACACGTGAGAGGGTCAGCGTGATAGCTCCGCTGAAGACGAGCGGCAAGCTCAGGCTTTCGTCGTCGAGAATCGCACAGCCGACGAAGATGCAGCCGGCACAGATGCACTCGGTGAAGCGGAGGGCTCGGTCCCAGTTCTCCATGCTTACTTGGAGACCTTCTTCATGAACGCATGCCACTCTTTCGAGTTGAAGAACTCTTTGGCCTCGGCGTACTCCTTGTGGCTGGCGAGTGACATGATTACCCCTTCCTCCATCTCGGTCGCGAACTCACCTCCGAAGAAGACCCAGTTGAGGTGTATACGCGCCATTCGCAACAGCTTCTTTTGTTCGTCTGTCATGGGTCTTTCTCCGCTCCGCTCAACCGCCAGAGCCAATGTGCAATCTGGTTCAGCGCGTAATGGTTTTCGTACCGGTCACCTGCAGCTTTCCGAGCAGTAGCAATTCGGTCGAGCACGCCACCGGCGTCCTTCAGATGTTGTGCGATGGGTGGCTTGCCGGTTCGTTTGAGGAGGAACGCGGGCGGACCTTCCACGTAGAACTCGCGCATCGCCTCGCGCTCCTTTTCACGTGCGGCGATGGCCTTCAGCAGCTGCACGTCGGTGACATCGCTCTCGTGGAACCCGAGCAGCCGCGCAATGGTCCCGCGGAAGACACGGCCACTTTTCGTCTCGTACGCACGCAGCAGGTGGTGCAGGTCGAGCACACGCACACCCATCAGGTTGGTGAGTCCAGAGTTGCGGTCGACGACCTTCTTCAGGCGCGTGACGGCGGCGTCGAGAGTCTTGTTCTCAACGTGGACCAGTGCTTCGCGCTCGGCGTCGATTGCTGCCTCGAACACAGCTCTCGGGTTTGCCGCGTACCGCAGCGGCTTCAGTAGCTGCTCCCGCTTCTTCTGCGTCAGCGGCTGCTCGGGCTGTTCGCCGACGAGCACCAGCCCGTCGCGTACCTCGTCACACGGCATGCACGTGGGGAAGCTGCAGGTCTTTCCGTCTTTGTTGCAGGTTTTGGCCGGCGGGTTGAAGTGAATGGAGGCAACGGTCCGCGCGAGTTCGTCGAGCGCCCGCTCCACAACGGCCTGCTTGGCAACCATCACGACTGCTCCACCCGCGCCCTTGGAGAGAATCTCGAAGGAGTGACCGACGCGGCGGACGCTGTACCTGTTGGCGCGGCCCTTGGTGAAGCCCCGCGCGTGAAGCGCTGCCCGGAACCGCTTCGTCTCTGCGTTCACACCACTCACAGGCTCACCTCGTCGTCTTTCGTTCCCGTCAGCGTCCACCGCAGGTACCGCTCAGTCGTCTTCGTGCTCGATTGGTCCGCGAGCTGCGCCGCCATCGCGATGTTCTTCTTCTGGGAGATGTACGTGGTGATGAACGTCGCTCGCAGCCCGTGGGGCGTGATGTGCCGGCCGAGTACATTCTTGCAGGCTCGAGTCACCAGCCGGTAGACGTCGTTCGAGGTGAGCGGCTTCCGCTTGTTGCCGGCAATGAACGGCTCGTTGGGGCTGACCGGGCCACCGAGCTGCTCGACCGCTTTCATCACTTCGGGGTGCAGCCGCTTCACTGCTCGCTTGCCGCGCTTGGTGACGTACTCGACTACGTAGCCGTCGCCATCCTCCCGTACGTTTGACCAGCGCAGCCCGCGCAACACGTGCTGCCGCCAGCCCTGGAGCCCGAGCGCGAGAACCACCGCGCGCGCGAGGGGCTCTTTCTTCAGACCGTCGGCGAGAACCTTCAGCTCCCCAGGCTGCAGCACGTTCCAGTGTGGCGTGTTGTCGCCGACAACGACCTTCACGCGCGTGAACGGGTCGGCCTTGTTTTCCGTTTCGGTCAGGCTCATCCACACCCGGTGCGCGACGATGAAGCAGCGCTTCACGGTAGCGGGGGCGTATTCGGACCGGAGTAGCGTGTCCCTCACCGACCGCAGCTTCGCGACGTCGAGCGCTGTGAGTCCTCGTACGGTCACCGGGCCGCCGGCTCGGTACCAGCGCTCCCAACTGGCGACGTACGCTTCGCACGACGACGTCGCCTTCAGTTCGGATAGCACCGGGTCGAGTAGGCGGTCGACGTCGAGTGGGTTCACTTCTCGTCCTTCCACTCCACCACCGTGTTGCCGTCGTGCCCGTGAAGCACCTCGCAGACGTCCATCGAGTCGTAGACGTTGACCGCACCCAGGTGTGAGAGCCAGTGCAGTGCGACCTTGCCGTTGCTGAACCGAACCCCCTCCGCGACGATGCCGGTGCCGCTGGTGCCGGTGTGGTCGTGCTTGCGGTTGAGCACGAAGAGCTTCGCGATGCTGCGCTTCGCGGTCGGTGTTCGAGTGGCAGGGCCCGCCATCGGCAACCCCGACTTCTGTTCGTAGTGCGGCTGCTTGGGCTGTTCGCCGAACCCGAGCGCCGCGAGCTTGCGCTTATGAGCTGCGGCGACCTTCGGGTAGTCGATTCGAACGGTCTTGCGTGCCATTTGGGCCTCCAGGCCTACCACACGATTTGAGTAGAATCTACTATTCTAATTCTAAAAACATTAATGTTATTGTAAAAAAGCCGTCCTACTTGGTCACCAGCTGACCCCCGTGGCGCTTCCGCCCGGGCGTGGGAGGCCGCAGCGTCCACTTCCCTTGAGGGCCGCGCCAAGTGAGCTGGAACGTGACACATCGGCGGTCAAAGGTGAGGACGGTGAACAAGCGGAAGCCCAACGCCCACGAGAGCCAATGACAAAGACCGTCACGCGTCGTGGTGCACTTCGTCGCGCTGCGGAAGACATTGCGAATTTCGTGTGACTCCACCACGATTCACCCATGGCACACCGGCGAAAACTGCAGGGCGGGACGTTTGCGGTTCTGAACGCAACCGTGGACCAAGACCTCATGCAGCAGCTGCGAAATTTCGCTGGCGAACACACCGATGGCAACGTCAGCGAAGCTCTGCGCCTCATCCTGCGTGAGAAGCTGAGCGCGCGGGGACTCGCCGGGCTGGGGCGAACCCTCGAGGTCAGCGGATACAACGAGGGTCTACGGCAGGCGAAGGCAGAGGCCAATGCCACCATCGCCGAAGCACTCAACAGATTGTGGCGCCAATCGTGAGAGCGCCTCGTGCACCCAAATTGAAGTTGCGTGAGAGCGGTCCATACCGCACCGTCTCGTTCCCACCCGAAGTCGATGCGGTACTGCAACGCTTTGCTAAGGCGCACGCCGGGGGGAATATCGCTGAGGCTCTTCGCCTGCTCGTGAGCCGTGCGCTGGAACAACGCGTGACGCTCAACCCACAGTGGCGCGACGACTAAGCAGTCGACGGTCATGTTCGGTCTCCCAGTTCGATTCCGACGGAGCGGAGAGTGCGGCGTGCGTTCGAAAGCACCACCGGGTCGACCTCGTCATTCGGGTGATTCACCACGAGGCCAATGCGCGTCGAGCGTCCCAGCTTGTACGTCGCGTGCGAGCCGTGCGTGCGCACGTGGGTGAAGCCGCTGCGCTCCAGAAAGCTGACCAGCTCGCGGACCTTCATGGCGAGCACTCCGCTCCGTTTGGCATAACGAGACCGGCGTCGGTCGCGTAGACGCTGCAGCGCGGACGTGGGGTGCAGACGCAGTAGCCCCAGGTCTGGTCCCAACGAACGTTGATGGGCTCGTTGGCGGCGAAGCTGCGGCGTACGTCGAGCAGCTGCTGGAACCCGTTGTGACACGCGGTGGCCTTTTCGCGTTCAGCTTCCAGCTTCGCGCGCAGCGAACGAGCGTTGAAGTACTGGAAGGTGACACTGGTCATCGCGATGCCGATGTAGCCGACGGCCGAGCGCATCAGTCGACCTCCATGTGGAGCTGCTGGTCGCGCTTGCGGCCCAGGTGGTCGTGCTGCCCATTGCGCGTGACGAAGGTGTCGCCGACGTGGTTCACGTGCTTGACGACTGCAGCACCGGGCATCGCGTGACCGGGCGGGAGCGCGCAGCTGCCGTGCGAGAGGCACTCGTACTTGGGATTGTACGCTTTGCGTTCGACGTCAATGACCCACGCAGCGAGAGAGGAGGCCTCAGCTTCACGGGAGGCCTCAGCCTCACGGTACAGATTCTCGGCCCGTTCGTTCTCGGCTTTCATGCGGGTGGCGAGGCAGTCGAGATAGTCGTTCAGTTTGCGCTCCAACGACTCCTGCCTCTCACTGAGGTAAGACCACAACAACCCGACGATGCCGATGAGTATCGAGAATCCAATTGAGAGAACTGTCGCAAGGTGCCCGCGAAGTGCGGACAACTCGTCGCGCAGCTTGGCGTTTTCTCTGGTGCTCTCCGCGCGCAGCTGGTGAATTTCGTCGATGGTTCGGTGGGGCTGTGGGGGCTCGGGCAGCACGTAGCTGCCTGAGCCAAAGTAGATGCGGCCCCCGTCTTTTGGGCAGCTCAAGGCGTCGAGGTCGCCGGACATGTGGAGGTCACTGAGGTCGCCAGATAAGGCTGAGAATGCCAACGCCGTCACTGCAATCGCAGTCATCATCATCGCTCGTTCTCCTCCAGCCACCACGGCAACTTGATTTTTCGCTTTTTGCAGAACGCACTGATGAGGTCTTTCTGCGCCTTCGTTGGTGGGTCGGGGCTGTCGTGGGCGTCGTGGACGTACGGTTCGCTCCCGTTCATACCAAGGCGAACCCAGCCGGCGGGATGCGCACCGTGCATCTGTGGGTGTCCGCAGAGCCCGAGTGCCCAGATGACACGGGCGTGCTCCGAATAGCCGCACGGGTAGAACTTGCCTTCTGGAGAGAGCCAGCCGGTGTCGCCGGTGATGGTGTCGGAGACGACGAGGTTCGCTTTCGCGTACTGTCGTGCCTCCTCTTCCTTCTCCTCGCGCTCCTTCTCCTCGCGCTCCTCGCGCTCGCGTTCTGTCTCAGCTGGCAGGAAGCCCTTGTTGGTGTCACCGGGGTCCGCCATCCGCGCGATGCCCTCCATGCTCGACTCGAAGCGCTTCAGCTTCGGGCGCGAGATGCCGCCGCTGTCTTTCATCTTGCGGTAGATGCGCTGCTTCTTGGGCGGGTTCCCGGTTCGCGTTGAGCGCTTCGACTTGATGTCCTTCGGCTGGTCGTCGAACTCGTAGCGCTCGCCCTTCAGCTTCTTGAACTGCTCTTCGAGCGTCACGCCCTTGTGCTTGTCGGACTTCAGCTGGATGCCCTCGGGGCTGTCGCTCCAGCCCACGAGCTGCGAACGGCCTTCGAGCACGTCGAGAATCTGCTGCTCGGTGATGCCCTGCATGCAGCGCAGGATGCGCAGCGCGCGCTCTTGTTCGCCTTCCTCGGCCCACAGCCGGCGGGCCGTGTCGGTGATGAACTCGCCCTGCACGCTGAAGTGCACCGTCCCTGAGGTCTCGACCTTGCTCAAAACGAGTACCCTCCCTTGAACCGTGACGGCTTCAGCTTCTTGAGCTTCCTGAAGTCTTGCTGGGACAGCTCGACGGTGTGCTCTCCACAGCAGCCTTCGCGACACCCCACGGTGATGGAGATGTAGTCGCCCCACTTTCCATTCCCGCCGGTCCTGGCGGTGAGAACGGTGCCGCTGGCGGAACCCGAACCTAGACAGAGCCGCTGCGGCTTGGTCACTTTGCTCGTCTTGCTCTTCATGGCCACTTCACCCCCACCTCGCGTGCGCGGTCTCTGACGACGGAGAGCAGCCGGTTCGCCTCGTGCCAACGCGACGCCATCTGCTTCTCCTCCGGCGGCCACTTCTCGACCGGCAGTTGCTTGCCGTCGACGTAGGTCACCGAGCGCCACGCGGCCTCGGCGCGCTTGCTGTTGCGGTCGGCGAATCCGACCAGTTCGCGCAGAGCAGTCTCGAGTTTCTCTTCGCGCTTCACGGCTTCGTCCTTGAGCTGTGTGATTTCATAACTCAGCGAAGACATGCGGCCAGCTCCGCAAGCGATGGCCGCGCCGTTCCGCTGCGCCAGCTCTCGAAGCTTCCCGGTTACCCAGCGAACGACACCTTCGCCGTTCAAGTCGAGGGGGGCTCCAGCTGCGACGGCCAGAGCGTGGAGTGTTTCGGCAGAGACGTTCATGGCGTCACCTTTCTTGTGACAGCTTCGGTGCGTTCACGTCAAGAGCGTCGACGTCGCCGAGCATCTGCTTCGCGAATGGACTGTCGGCGCGCAGTGGTCGGTGGTGTACGTGAGTGTTCGACCGGCCGCCTTGACGAACTTGCCGCACAGACTCTTCTCGCCGGTGGGGCTGAAGTGGATGGTCGCGGGAACGGCGGCGACCCGCGGCGGCCCCATTGGCCCGCCCTTCTGCATGCTCGACCCGCTCACGGCCCCACCTCACCCTTCAACTGCAGCCGGGCCTGCTCTGCGTTGTTCAGCATGAACGCCGCGAGCTTGCCCCCGATGTTCTCGGCGTCGGAGTGGAACTCGATACCGTGCTCGTTTTCGCGAGGAGCCCAGTGGGCAAGCTCGTGGAGGAACACTCCGAGCTGCATCGCGCCCGCCGGGTCGTCGAAGAACTGGTCGCCGAGCATCTCCGCGTAGAGCGTCAGCGTCTGAGTCGTCCGGTTGAAATCGGCCCCCGCCGACGGCTTCCCGGCGCAGATGCGCACCGTACACGGGCGCTTGAGGCCCGCGCTCAACCACCCCCAGAACGTGATGAGCTTGCGGCATCGGAGGTCGAGCTTCTCGGTCGGGATGACCGGGCAGAATTCCTCCTTGCGCGTTTCCAGAATCGAAGTCACGGAAGTGCCGGCGTACTTCACCACCTCGCGGATGGCTTCGGGCAGCGTGCGCAGCGCCACCACCTGAACGTGATGAGCGGTCGCGCGCTGAAAGTCATCCTTGCCGGTGGAGTACGGCAGGCCGCCCGTCCAGGCGTCGGCGAGCTGCCGCCGCACATCCGGGTCCAGCGAGTACATGCTCTGCGCGGCCACCAGCGCCGCGTTGGAGCGCAGCTCGTCACCGGTGACGAGTCCGGCCTTCACCCGCTTGTTGAGCACCTCGGCGAGCAGCTGGCGGCGGTAGCTGTCCGTGACAGTGTCTCGGCGCTCGCGCAGGATGACCCGCTGTTGCACATCGATGGACACCGGGCTCGACTCGCACTTCTCGACCGGGATGCCCAGCTCGTAGATGTACGCCTGCTCTCCGGGCGGAGGCGTGAAGCACTCGACGTCGGCGTGACGGTGCCGGTCCCGCGCCTTGCGGTCACCCTCGTCCAGCTCGTAAATGACCGTGGGCAGATACAGCTGGTACCTCTCGGTCGCCACAAACGGCACCACCCGCTCGAACACCGGCGTCGGCTCCGCTGCACGCTCGTCGACGAAGGCGACTCGCAGCTCGACAGTGGACGGCGCGCGGACCCGCTTGATGAAGGTCACAATGCTCTTCGCGGCACTCTCGCCCCAGGCGCGGCAGAACGAGGTCACTTCAGTGCCGACCTCAGTGCGTCCGAGCTTGGGCAGCGTCCTTCGGCTCCACTCGCCACCCTGCTTCCGCTCGAACTGCAGCGCGTCGATACCCATGGAGCGGATGGTCGTCTTGTTGGCAACCGAGACGATTTCCTTCAGCCCACGTCCCATGCGGCCGCGCTTGAGCGGAGAGTCCTCCTTGTCCGACAGCCACAACGTGAAGAGTAGCCGTTCGTCCTTCACGCCCTGCGGCGCGTTGTCGACCACGCGCACCGTGGTGCCCTGGCGCGGCCCGTGGAAGGTGACGGTGACGTCGAGCTGCGTGACGCCGGCTTCGTCGAGGGCGTTCTGCACCAGCTCGCGGACCAGATGCGCGGGTGGGCGGTCGATGTTCTGGGAGCGAAACCCTTCAGGGGAAGCGACGAAGATGAGGTCGGTGGTGGCCATGTGCGCAGGTTCCTCTCAGGTGCGTACTTCGCTGTTCACTGCGTCCGTCCTTCTGCTGCAAAGACATCTTAACCACCCACGTTGACGTGTCAAGTAGGGTGTTACTGAATCGTCGTTGGCGGTGCCTGCCACGTGCAGCATCGTGCACCGAAGCACGCCACCACCGGGCACGCACCGCCATCGGGCAACGAGCGCACACAGCGGAACTCGTCGTTCGGCAGACACTCCACGAGAACCTCTCCGGTGTCCAGGTCCACGACCTGGGTCTGCACGTCGTTGCAGCTGCAGCCGCTGTCGACCTCGGGTAGGGGTCCGCCGTCTGGCAGCTTGTACTCGCCGACGTTGTAGCAGCCGGCGAGGAGTAGCAGAATGGACAACGCGGTGAAGGCCTTCGCTCTGTGCAACGTGGTCGCCAGCACCTCCCCGAAGCGGTTGCCCCGGTGGAGCAGCGTGTCGGCGAAGACGCGCAGCGCTCCGACGTCCGGTACCTCCTCAAACTCGAGCGCCTGGGCCAGGGTGAGCGGCCGGGACACGAAGCGGACGAGGGTGGGGACCTGCCCACGGCTCCCACGCTTCACCGTACTGCGCGTGGCGCAGAGTCCCAGGTGGGGACGGACGTAGCGGTAGACCGTACCGCGGTCGGTGTCGGGCTCCTCGATGAGCATTCTGGGGCCGGGCAAGTCGGCGCTCCACTCCGGCTCCTGCTCGATGACGCCACAGGTGCACGGGGCTGGCACGTAGACGACAGCCTCGTTGTTCACGAGGTCAATCTCGCAATCGGCCTCCTCGTTCGGGAACTCGCAGTCGGGCGCGTGGTGGGAGTCGATGCGCTGGTCGGTGTACACCACCTGAATCTTCTGGGTGTTCATCCGCTTTCCGTGAAGGTTGTAGCGCTTGCGCACGAGGTCCTGCTCATCCGCGCGAAGCTCGCGCAGCTTGACCCACTCGACCTTTCGCGTGATGGCGCTCATGACGTTCCTCCGTGACTCCGTGGGGTGATTCTACCGCGTCTACCGCGCCGCGTTCCTCTTCACGTTCTCCCGCGCCGCCTCCAGCACCGCCGCGTGGTACTCGGCGAGCTTCGCCGGGTCGCTCTTGATGGCGCTGGCGATGCTGCGCAGGTCGCGCGACCGCTTCTGCAGCTCGACGACCTTGGCGTCGGCCTCGTCGGCGAGCTTCCACACCGCCTCGATGGTCTTCGCTGGGTCGGGCAGCGTGTCGGGCGTCATCTCGATGACCGACTCGTGCTGCTTGAGGAAGCCGTCACCGGTCGCGAGGAACACGTCCGGGTATCCCAGCTCCTCGGTGAGTGTCTTGGTACTCCCGTCGGCGATGCGCTTGAACTCGCGAGCGACAGCAGCCTCCTCGATGCTCTTGAAGTACACCTCGGCCTCCGCCTTCCGCGCGACGGTGCAGCGGTCGTAGCCACCGATGCCGTGGCGCTCGCCGTTGTAGCGCTCGCCGACCTTGAACGGTACCGTCTTGCCGGTTCGGTTGTCGTGGTACAGAACGGTGAACGCGTCCGGGTCCGCGAGCACTGCCGTGAGGCACGCGGCGGAGAGCGCATCGAGCGAGTAGCCGGGCTGGTCGCCGGTGTCGTTCTTCTTCGCCGCCTCGGTGAGCAGCACTTCGAGGTACTCCCGGTCGGGCTTCGTCTGCTTCGCCTGCTCGACGGTGACCACGCGCCGCGGGTCCTCGCGCAGGCGCTTCACGTAGGCCGCGTGGCTGAGTCCGAAGCGGTAGCCGCAGTTCCCCAGGTCGCGCGAGCTGTGGTACTTCGGGTCGCTGCCGCGGATGGCGTTCACGAGCAGGTCGCACTTCAGCGCCGCGACCGCCTTGTTCACCAGCTCTTCGTACTTCGGGTTCGGCTTCAGCTTCGTCGTCGTCATGTGCATGTCCATCCGTTTCACTACGAGGTAGGTACAGCGTAACCACCCACGTTGACACGTCAACCGTGGGATTCAGCCAATGAGAACGTCTACGCCCCGAGCGACTGAGCGCGACTGGTCGAGCACCGCATTCGCCTCCGCCGTCCCGTCCTGCCCCTGCAGCAGCCGCAGCGCCTCGGTGCGCGTGGTCGGCAGGTGCGCGCCGTCGTCTTTGGTGAGGGTCACCCAGAGGTAGATGGTGATGACCGTCTCACCCGTTGGCGCCTTGCCGGTCTTCAGAATCTTCCGCAGCTCGGTGATGGTCATGGCTACCTCCTACGCCTTCGCCTGCGTCAGCCGCGCGTGCTTCTCTTCGAGCTGCTTCAGCGCGTCGGCGAGGGCAGGCGACGAATCCTTCTCCATCAGCTGCCGCGTCGCCGCGATGGCCGCCGCGACCTGCTGCAGCGTCTCGCCAGTGACCTGGGCGGCCTCGGCCACCTTCGTCTCATGCACCGTGGGGCGCGGTGCCGGGCCGTCTTCGAGGCCAATGACGTGCACCAGGGTCTTCTTGGCGCGGGTGACGGCCACGTAACGAATGAACAGCTCGTCCTGAATCGTCTGGGCCGTGGCGCCCTTCTTCTTCGACGCCTTGCCGAAGGTGTCGTCGAGCATGAACACGCGGTCGGTCTCCAGGCCCTTCGCCTTGTGCACCGTCATGAGCACCACCGGCGGGTCGACAGGCTCGTCCTGCTCGGAGCCGTCAGCGCGCTTCATGGTGTCGGCGAACAGGTTGTTGATGCGCGCGGTCAACTCGGGCAGCCCTGACAGCCCGTCCACCAAAAACCGGAGGCACTCCGCCTTGTCCGCGATGGCCTCGCACTTCGCCTGGGCCTGCTCCTCCGTCTTCGCCGCCTTCTCGGCGCGGGCACACTCGCGCTCCTCCCACGCGGTGAGCTTCTCCAGAAAGTCGGGGATGCTCTTCGCCTTGAGCTTGGCGACGAGCGCGAGGAGGCCCTCACCCATCGCCTTGCCTTCGACCTTCGCCCGCTTGCCGGCCTTCCAGAGCTTGAGGCACGCCGCCGCGAGGGGCGCGTTCGACCGGCTCAGCACGAAGTCGCCGGGCTCGGCCTGCTCGGAGAGCTTGCCGTAGGGAATCGACCGCACTTCGCCGGCCGCGTTGCTCTCGTGCGCGATGTAGCCGGGCACGAGGCGCGCGGCCTCCGCCACGATGGCCTTGCCGCACCGGTAGGTCTCGGGCAGCGTCAGCTCGATGCAGCCGCCGTTCTGGTTCGCGTTCGCGAGGAGCTTGTCCATCGAGGAGGCGTCCGCGCCGCGAAAGCGGTAGATGGCCTGGAAGCGGTCACCAACGGCGATGAACCGGCCGCCGGGGATGAGCAACCCGCGCGCGAGCCGCAGCTGCACCGGGCTCGTATCCTGGCACTCGTCGACCACCACTGCGTTGTAGCGGGGCGAGACCCACTTGTTCACGACCGGCAGGTAGCACTGGTCGTCGCCGTCAACCGAGCACCTATCCAGAGGGCTCAGCGCATCGTAGAGCTTGCCGTGCTTCAGTGTGTGGGCGGTGCGCGCCAGCTCCATGGCGGCAAGCGCGAGCTTGGCCACGCGCGCGGTGTTCCACCCGTCGGCCTCCCACTCCTCGTCGGGCTCCAGCTCGTGCTCCTGCGCCAGGGCTTCCATCTCAACCTGAGGCGCCGCGTGCCACTGGGCGCGCAGCTCGTCGGCGCGGGCCATGTTGCCAGCGGCCTTCGCCGCCTTGCCCTCGACCTCCAGGCGCTCGCGCGTCTCGACGCCGGGCAGCACGTGCTTTCCCTTCGCGCTCAACTTCGCCACCAGCTTGACCATGTCGCGGGGCGCCTCGATGCCGCAGACCGCCTCGGCGATGGCCATCGCCCGGCCGCTGTTCATCGTCTGGCCCCGGTTCTGGTAGGAGAGGCCCATGTAGCGGACGCACGCCGCGAGGCCCAGGCTGTTGAAGGTGCGCGCCTCGGCGCCGTCCCTCGTCAGCTTGCCCTGCAGGTCCAGCTGGTTCTTCTTGGCGAAGGCGCAGCAGAGGACCTTGGCCTCGGGCATGCGGTTGACCAGCTCGACCATGGTCGTGGTCTTGCCCGTGCCGGCGAAGGCCTGAATGATGAGGTTGCGCACGGAGTCGACCGCGACGCCCCAGGCGAAAATGGCCAGCTGGTAGGTGCTCCAGATTCGGTTGGTCATGTGCAGGTCTCCGTTTCGTGCCGCGCTCCTACTGACGCACGACCAATATCAGCATTCATTTTGACGTGTCAAGTGCACGTCAGACGCAGCGTCGGTCGCAGCAGCCGCACACCGCTTTTCCAACGCGCGCACGGGCGCGCGCACGCGTAGCACGTGGTGTGCCAGTGACGTGTAGGATACCCACGCTGACACGTCATCAGCACTTGGCACGGAATGTGGGAATCGCCCAGGTTTGATTTTCTCGGCAGGGGGGTGGGGTCGGGGTCAGATTGGGGGTCGCGTTCAATGGCGGGCCGTTTCCGCTCGATACAGCCCATGTAGGTGTTTTCGGCTTGTTTACAGTCCTATCCTCGTAAGTCCTTGATTTTACTATGGTATTACTGGGAACCCCACGGTGTTCAGTGCCACGTTCAGTGTTTACATTTCATGGACACTTCACACACCCACATGTACCTACATATGACACCTCACCGTGTGTGTAGGTGGGTACCCACCTGGACACGTCATCTACCCGCCTTGACACGTCACGGCCCGTGCTTACCATCTCCCTGCCGCACCACCTGCACAGGAGCCGACCATGAGCCTCGCACGCAAGCTCGTTGCGTCCGACGTCGGAGCGCTCGTCACGTACAACGGCGCCAACTACCGGGTAAAGGCGTGGCTGCGCGAGTGGCAGCGTCCGCCCGTCGTGGACGCAATAGAGGCGCTCATCTGGGAGGAAACTCAGCAACTCGCCGGCAAGCGCATGCAGTTCTGCTCGCGCCACGCGGCGACCCACG
Source organism: Salinibacterium sp. (assembly GCA_004297555.1). Taxonomy (GTDB): domain Bacteria; phylum Actinomycetota; class Actinomycetes; order Actinomycetales; family Microbacteriaceae; genus Rhodoglobus. Next base: position 86,957 of record SCSV01000286.1, on the reverse strand, counting down.
TGGCTCTGGTCGGCATCTGCGGCGCCATCGCGCCCGCCGTGGAGGTCAAGGTCACGGGTCGAGTCAACTGGCCCGAGGAGCACATCGAAGGGGCCCGAGCCCTGGCGAACCAACTTGGGGCTCGCGGCGAAATCGTCTTCTGAATAACACCCACGCTGACACGTCAACCACCCACACACTGCACAGGAGCCACACCATGCCCGCCTTCGTCTCTCTCCTCTCTTCCTTCGACCTCCTCCCTTGGGTGGAGCGCGTCAGCGGCAAGCCCGCCGAGGGCTTCTACTGCCACGTCTCCATCGGCGGTGCCGACTTCCACGCCATCGCGCTGCCGGTGCAGAACATCACCGGCGAGCAGACGGCACTCAGCGACGAGAACGTCCAAGAGCTGGAAGACCTCTTCCGCATGCTGGAGCCCGGCTCCCCCTTCGAGACCTCGAAGGTCAAGGACTACGACTGCGTCATCCACATCACGCCGTTCGCTGAGTGAGGCTACCATGGACGCCCAGACTCTGCTCAAGCAAATCGGCAAGGGCAACCTGATGGCCGTTGGGGCTCGAGATTTCGTGCGCGACGGCCGGCAGCTCATGTTCCGCGTGGGCAGCTCGCGCAAGCTCGCCAAGGTCATCGTCACCCTGACGCCCGCGGACGAGTTCACGGTGCGCTACGTCGAGATGAGCCGCACGGACTACTCGATTCTGGTCGACGAGACCCGGGACGCGTTCTGCGACAACGTCGGCGAGGTGGTGCGCGAGATGGGAGACCGGTGATGGACGCCGACGGGAACCTGCATCGAGCGGAGCAGCTCGAATACAACCGCGTCGTGCTCAAGCTGGTCGAGCACATCGAGCTTTGGCGCGCTCGCGCCTCGACCTCCCCAGTCGCCAAGAGGAACCTCAAGCTCGCGCTGAAGGCCTACGACGCGGTGCGCGAGCTGGCCGGCGACGACACCACCTCGGCAGAGTACCGGGCGATTGAATAACAACCCACCTTGACACGTCAGTACCATCAACACTAGGAGACCTGCACATGGCGACCCCCTTCAAGTTCGAGCAGCGCGAGGTCAACGGGAGCATCGAGCGTAAGGAGTTCTTCCGCGACGGCACCGACGAGACCACCACCTTCCGCCCCAACATCGGCGACGTTCTGGCGACTGACACCGCCTGCACCAATCCGTACACGTTCAGGGACACACAGGGCCTCCGCGAGAAGGCCTTCGCGCTCTTCCGTCGGGCGGCCGCCGGCAAGGCCTCAGGCGGCGACTGGATGCTCGCGCAGCAGGTGCAGCTCTGGTACGCGCCCAGCTGCGGCGGCGCGCTGCGCATCAGCCCCGAGTGCATCAACTGGCAGCACCAGACCTGTCGGCACGACCGCATCACCTTCCGCGCTATCAAGGAGCCGAAGGGCTACCACAAGCTCTTCAAGCCCGCGGAGCTGGAGGCTACCGGCACCGGCGGCTGCTGCGACGAGTGCGGCCTTGTCATGGTGCGCGTTCGCTCCCCGCTCAGCCACACCGGCTGGTGGTGGTGCGACGAGGCCGGCGACCCGGTGCGCCCGGCCACCGACGGCAAGCTGCCTGGGGGCCTGTGATGGTCGCGCACGAGGAAGACGACGACGTCGAGACGGTGCACTGTCCCCAGTGCGTGGGGCCCGGCATCCTGCTCAAGCAGCTCGGGCTGCGCCTCCACTACCGCTGCCGCAACTGCGGCGCGGAGTTCTCCCAGGTCGAGGAGCCGGACATGTCGACGCCGGCCGCCGTCGCGCGTCTCATTGTGCGCGACTGGAAGAACGTCCACTACGCGGCGAAGCCCTACCTCAACGCGATGCTGGACCTGCAGAACATCAACGACAACGTCGACCACGACAGCGGCCAGAGCGTGGTGCGGTACTTCCTGAACAACGCGAAGAGCTACCGCACGCCGCGCGCGAAGGCGTACAAGGCTGCCCTGAAGGCGTTCTGCGGCATGAAGACTTGACACGTCAAGGTGGGTGATTAAGATGTAGAGGTCGGACGGTCGGACGGACGAAGCACCAAAGGAGACCTGCACATGACACCGCTGACGATGGAGCAGAAGCAGGCGCTGCAGCAGTTCGTGCGCGTGCACGGGAACCGCGGCTGGAAGCAGGCGGCCAGGAGACTCTGGGCCCGCGCCATCGCCTTCGAGACGTACGAGCGCTCATCATGCGCGGTCGCGCAGGTCGTCTACGCCCTGCGGTGGAGGATGAGAGGTGTTGGCACGTCGCGCAGCTGCCACGCGAAGTCCTTCTTCGCGAACGCGGCGATGAAGAACACCCCGAGCGTATGCTTGTAGATGCATCCGTTCACTTCAGCCACCCCGTCTCGTCGACGCGCGCCTTGATGAGCCAGCCGGGCCCGTGCGTGTTGCGCAGCGAGCCGGCGTCGATGAGTCACGGCGGGCGCGTGTTCGTCGACCGCGAGCTGGTACGGAACAACGAGCTGTATGACTATTCGATTGGCCCCATCAAAGTGTGGAGCTACGCGGGTCGCGTTGACCCGACGGAACGCAGTGTGGAGAGGCCATGAAGAGCGGCGACAACATCCGGGTGAAGTCTGGGCTGATGAGCGGCGCGTACGGAGTCGTGTACCGCACCTTCGAGGAAGTGAACGACCAGAAGCAGAAGCTGCTGAAGGTCGTCGCCACGCTGCAGAACGGCGTGACGCTTTCGTTCAACGAAGACGAGCTGGAGGTGGTGACGCCTCCGGGAGCCCCGCCGGGATGACACGCGCCTGGATTGTCGAGAAGGACGTTCGAGCCTGTGGCAACTACGACTGCGTCGACTACCGCAAGAAGGTTCGCGGTGCGAAGTTCAGCCTGGACAAGCAGACCGGTATCGCGCGGTACGGATGCCCGACGTGTGGACAGACGCACCAGACTCAGCTGCGCTCGTGGAAGGAGCGGCGTGCGTGCAAGCTGTGCTGCTACGTCCGCAACGTGACGGTGCGGCGGTACACGGGAGACATGAGCAACCCGGACGCCGCCGACGGTAACACCTGGGCGAAGACGTATTGCGACGCGTGCGAGGAGCTGTGCTCGGCGTGGAATCACTTCGGGACCGGACACCGGCTCCAGAAGCGGGCACAGGAGAAGTACGCAGCGCGTGGGGTTGACGTTCCGACGCTGGAGCAGTACAGGAAGGTGCTGGACGCTTCTTAGACTCACCTTGACACGTCAACGTGAGTGTGTATGATGCAGATGGAGGACGGACACGAGATGACAACCCAGGTTCAGGTTCAGATGAAAGGAGGTTCCGCGAAGTAGTTGTTCGCGAAACACCGAGGGGCTGGTGGTGTGCAGGCCATCAGTACCTCGGTTCTGGGGTGAACGTGCGAGCCGGTCGACAGGCTCATGGGCACGATGGCTGTCTGGGTAAGAAGCCAGGGGTGGTTCGAATCCACCTCGCTCCACAGGAGCACACGCAGTACGGTCAACAGAGACTTCCCGGCCGGGCACGCGCGCTGACCCCGCGCAGGTCGATGTAGCCCGCGCAAGTAACGGCAGTGGTGCTGGTGGCGCATCGGGCTCTGCGTCGGCCGGCACCGTGGAGAGAGGACAGACGACATGACCTTCAAAGTGACTCAGCAGCTGACTGAAGAACAGGCGAAGCTTGTTGACGTGGCGTTCATCACGCACGACACGAACGCGAGCGACCTCACCGAGGTGCGGAAGCTGCTGCGTGCCCTCCACGACAAGATGGTCAAGGACCAACCGACCTCGAAAGCACTGCCCAACTGCGCGGCCTTCTACCGGGCGGAAATCAGCGACGCCATCGACATCATCAACGCCTGCATCATCAAGAGTCGCAAGCTCACCAAGGGAGAGCTGCCGTGAAGAAGGGCATCGACTTCCCTGCGGTCGCGAACGCCGGAGTGGCGCTCGACGTCGCTAAGGAGCTGGCTGACGGTCTCAAGGTCCTCTTCTCCGATACCGCCAGCAGCTCGGCTCTTAGCATCCTGCTGACGGGGACGCTCAACATGGCCGCGAAGATGCTACCGCGGGAGGTCCTCGACGGCATCTTCGAGTACGAAACCTCCCAGGTGTACGGGCCGCGAGAGCCGCCTCGCGACCGACAGCGGTCTGCAACGCGGCCGGTGTTTTTTCGCCGGAGGAAATCGTGAGCGCGCTCGAGAAAATCACCATCGAAGACCTCCGCCCGCGCATCCAGCGCAAGCTGCCGGGCGGCAGGGTCGAGGTTCGAACCCGCAACGTGGAGAGTCGCCACGGGTACGGTGGCCTGGAGCTGCACTTCAACACGACCGTCATGGCGGCCAAAGAGTTCGAGACCTGGGAAGCAGAGCGCATGGCGAAGCCGGAGCTTCGCGAAGCCGTCGAGAAGTACAACGCCCAGGCCGAAGAGCGCACGAGGGCCGAGAAACAGAGGGCAGACCGCATCGCTGCTACGCGCGCAGCGTTCATCGCGACCATGCCGAACGAGCTGCAGTCCATTCTCAACTACGATGGCAAGCTCGTCATCGGTGACTTCATCGAGGTCCACTTCGACGTTGTGGTCAACGACAACGAGGCTCGTCTCGACGTGAACATCAACCCGAGCTGTTCCAGCATCGACGTCTCGAAGGCGGCCGAGCTGTACCGGCTGCTCCACACGACCGGTTCTGCCCTTCTGGTGAAGCGGTGAGCACTGAGCGCGAGAAAGCCGCCAAGCAGTTGGAGGCCTACGCTTCAGCGGAGGAGCGTGCGAGGCAGACGAAGGAGCTGCTACAGGCAGCCGGGGCTCACTCGCACCTCATCGTCGAGACGGAGCGTCTGCAGCTGCGCATCCACTACGAGGTGAAGCGCGCTCGGATGCGCGTGGACGAACTGACACCGCGCACACCGGTCGGCACCGTCGATTTCGTTGGTGTGTACCCGGAGGTCAAAAAGCCATGAAGAAGCGCGTCACCGAACCCGCCCCCAACCGCCGCATCGTGCTCTTCGTCGACGAGACGATGTTCGTCGAAGACCGAGGCTTCCGTCCGGTGTTCGTCGTCGATGGAGAGGTCGGCTTTCGACAGAACGGCGACTGGCCGTACGAGGGCAAGGTTGGGCAGAAGATGCCCTGGTTCTTCGGCCCCACCATCGAGGACGCGCGGGAGGCCTGCCGGCTGCACAACGAGCGTTTGGGCATCGACCAGCACGAGGCCCTCATGATTGTGGCGCGCTGCATGGCGCGCGGAGCCCGGCGGTGAAAAAGCGAGTGCACAGGTGGGTCGGCGTCGAGCGCGGTGGCGTACTGGTCGCCGTGCCCGGCATCGATGAGTTGGAGGTGAGTGACGCCGAAGCCGCCAAGGACTTCTGCCGCTCCGAGGTCGAGTTCAGCCACTCACGCCTCCAGCGCGCTCGCTTCGTCTACTTTGTGGACGAGCGCGAGCTGAAACTGGTGCGGAAGGCCTGTGGTGAGCTGGAGCGCCTGCTCTCGCGCATGACCGTGCACTTTCGCGGCACCGTCGACCTCCGCCCGCGGCTGTTCCAGCTACCACCGTACCCCACTCGCCCCGACCGTGGCGAAGAAGCAGGTCGAGATGCTCTCGGAGGTCAGCTTCATGCTGCCGTTCAAGCGCGCCTTCTTCGAGAAGCTCACCACCAAGGAGCTGCACCTGCTCAAGCAGCTCGGGACGCGGCTCTACACCATCGGCCTGGAGGCCGGTGGCGGGGTCGTGCTGTGAACTTGAAAGAGGAGACTCGGTTCCGTCGGATGACGGCCGGTATGGCACACGAGCTGGTGGTGATGAAGCAGCGTCTCTTCACTGCTGGACTCGTGCGCTCGGCACATCTCCTCGACAAGGTCACAACCGAACTGGGCTGGGAGATGGCCGAGCACCTCACCGGAAAGGACCCCCGACCATGAGCAGCTACTTCGACGAGCTGAACCGCGAGCTGAGAGAGCTGTGCGAGAAGCAAATCGGCCGCGACGACAATCGTGAGCTGACCATCGGCTCGAGGTTCTGGGTCGACTACCGCACCATCGAGGAGCGGGTGGTGAAGACCGTCTCCCTCGCCACCGGCGACCGTGAGTTCCCCGCCGACCTGCGCGAGAAGCTGATGAAAATCATCGCGACCAAGCGCGTCTTCCGCCCGGAGACGAACGACGTGAACGAAGACGCTGCTACGTACATCGTCGCGATGAAGCTCAGCGAGCTGTTCGAGGCGCTGCATTCAGCCTTTCACGAGGTCGCGAGTCGACGTGCGCAGACGCGCTTCGGGATGCTCAGCGACAACCCCGAGGGCATCGTCAGCCGGCGCGACGCGCACGACACTGACGTAGAGGATGCGCGGAAGCTGGGACTGACACACGCGGCCGACTGCCCGCTCACCCCGTGCGACTGCAACCTGGACCGTCCCATCGGAGGTCGACGGTGAGCAGCCCGACCGACACCTCGAAGGAAGCTATCGCGCTCCGCACCGCGGCGAAGGAGTTCTGGCAGCCCACGCTGACCGAGGACCAGAAGCGCGAAGAGGAGCGAGACCCCGATGACCGCGCCGGACGTCTTCGCTGGCGCAACCTGAGCCGTGCCGCCGTCAACTACGCGCGTCTCGTGCTCGCCGGGCAGTGCATTCCAGAACTGCCGAAGCCGAAGCGCCTTGAGGTCAAGTGGCACACGTGCTCCCACGGCCCGCCCCTTCCCCCCGGAGCACGCTGCTCCCTCTGCGAGGACTGACCATGAGCGCCCTCACCAACTACCGCCCGAAGCCGAACGTCTTCTCCGTCACTGCCCAGGAGGCAGCCAAGCGCATCCAGTGGCCGCTCTCGACGTGGCCGGGCAACTGCTTCGGCGTCGCTTCGAAGCTGGTGAAGGACAAGGTCATCAAGGGCACTGCGGTCTACGGGCACTGGCTCGGCCCGGTCGCGCGCACCTGCAAGATGTTCTACGGCAAGCCCATCATCAACCACGGGTGGATTCTGCAGAAGGACGGAACTGTCGTCGACCCGACGCGCTACGTGTTCGAGGGCGTACAGCCATACATTTGGGAGGGTAAGCAGAGCGACACCGTCACCTGCGACGACTTCGAGTCGAACGACCCGCTCGACCCGGTATGCAAGCACTGTGGTCACCTCGACGACGAGCATGAACCGAGCGGGTTCTTCCGCCCGTGCAAGCTCTGCGTCTGGCCGTACGACGAGGGCGGCAACAAGCTACGCGCAGCACGCATGGAGCCGGCCCCCGACTGTAATATCGGCTATCGCGATGGGACTCGGTGGGGCGAGTACGTGCGGTGGCGGGTGCCGAACAAGGAGACGCGCATCGTCATCGACATCCTGTTTGGTGCCGCGAAGCGACGGTCGGGCTACCTCACGCGCAACCAGATACACTGGCTCGCGAACGTGCCGTACGACATGTTCACACCGACGGCGAGTCGAGACTTCGCCCCTGACATCTACAGCCTGATTGCCGAAGCCGGTATGCTTTCGCACGTTCCCATCGACAATCAGCGGCGTGCCGAACGGACAAGGAGGGCTGGCTAGGTGATGACCAAACGGAAGGCACTCGACGACATTCATCGACTGGTGTTCCGAAGCGAGCCCGCGGCCGGGGAAGCGCACGAAGACGAAGCCGGAGCGGCTGCGATGAGCGTACTCAAGCGGGTGGAGCGGTGGCTGGCGGACTTGCATCACGACAAGCGCGTTGTTGCCGTTGGCTTGCCACCAATGGCGCTTGCCGACCTCCATGCCGTGCTCAAGCTCGCGCGTGCTCGCCACGACTGCGACACCTGCCCGGTGCTCGCCGATGCGCGCGCCGAGAACCGCGAGCTGAAGCGGCGGGTGCGGTTGACGCGCGCACATGTGCTGCGAGAGTTCGCCGGTCCAGACGAAACCATCGCGCGTCGGCTGCGGCGTCTGTACGACCTGCTCGACCTCCGCAAGCCGCTCCGAAGCACCAACACTTGACCTTCTCGTGACACGTCACATAATAGTCAGCATGGAGGCTACACCGATGAAGAAGAAGAACGGCAGCAAGAACACCAAGCCCTCACGCAGCTCTGACGGCCGGACGTTCATCACCGTGTACCTCTCCGGCGAGGAGTACGCACGACTCAAGAAGCACGTGGAGAGGCTCAAGGACAAGGACCCACTGAGAAGGGTCATCGGCGTGTCGTCGTTCTTGCGCGCCGAAGCGATGAACGCCGTCGACCGTTCCAAGCTGCAGCCGTAGCCGTAGCCACAACATGCCTACGTTGACTCCAACAGACAAGAAGAGCTTTCGCCGATAGTCATGCCACCACCGAAGAAGCCCTCCTTCCTCTCCGGCCTCATCGACACGCTGTCGAGCACCGCGGCGACCGAGCTGTCGGAGAGGCTCGGAGATGCGGCCGGTATGAGCGCGCGGGGCAAGGCCACCATGCGCCGGCAGCTGCGACACAACGTTCGAAACGCGATGCGCGACGGTGCCGATGCAGTGACGACCGCGGCGAAGAAGGTGAAGGAGAAGGTCACCAAGCGCGCCAAACGCACCGGCGAGAGCATCAGCTCCGTTCAGTTCATGGTTGCCTGCAGCTGTCTCGGCATCGACGGCAAGTACGGCAAGCCGGTCGACTCGGAGCTGATTCGCGAGAAGAAGCGCGAGAGGGCCAAGCTGTTTCACCCGGACCGAGCTGACGGCTCCCGCGAGCGGTTCCAGGCGGTGATGCAGGCTGCCGAGTGGCTCGAGAAGTACAACGCGGAGCTGAAGGCTGCGCCCGCAAACGAAAAAGCCCCGACCTGAACTAGCGCCGGGGCCTGTTTTTCGCTACTTCGCTACTTCGCCTTCACATGGCAGCGTCGCCGGCACTTGGCCAGCGTCTTCGACTTCGGCTGGCGAGCGCGCAGCTTGCCCGAACGGCAGGAACGAACACAGCGGGCCTTGCGCAGACCTGCACTGCTCTTCTTCCTTCTCTTCTTGCTGTGCATCAGCTCTTCCATGACGGTCTCCTTTCTTTGGTGAGGCGAGGTGGATGGGCCCGGAGACCTACCGACGGGTCTTGCACTTGCCCTTGCGCGGCCCGCTCTTCACGACGCCCTTCTTGCAGCGGCGCTTCTTCTTCTTGTGCATCAGCTCTTCGGTCTTCATCTCGTTCACCTTCTTTCCGGTACTGCGTTACGAGAGCGGGCCCATCCCGTCCCTCACTTCTTCTTGTGGAACAGCATGTAGTACGCGCCGAGGCTGAGCACGCCGGCCCCGATGAGCAGCCACGCCCAGAGCGGAAGCTCGAGGGTACCGATGCGAACCGGCTGAGTGAGCGCGGCGCGCAGCGTGAAGCCGGCACCCTTCACCGACTCCACCACTCCCGTCTGAGGGTTCACCGCGACCTGTCGGCCCTCGCTGCCCATCTGCCCGGTGCCCGAAATCATCATCACCGCGGCATCGTCACCGAGGCGCCCCCCGCCGTTCGCCTGTGCACCGCTGACGTAGCCGAGCCCCGGCACCCAAGAAATGCCGTTGCCGAAGAGCGCCGCCGCCTGAGCCTGAGGTCCGTTGTCTTTGGTGTTCGCCATGGAGTCCTTTACTTGCGCGCTACTTTCGCGCCGCCATCACCACCGCCACAGCCACCACCGCACCGCCCACGGTGAGCCAAGGGGCCGCCCGACTCCACCCCTCGGTGCGCTGTTGCGCCTCGAACGCGTACTGCTGCTGCTGGAGTTGGGCGAGGTAGAGCGCGTCTTGACGCGCCTTCTCCTGGCTCTTCTGCCCAGTGAAGGTACCGATGAGGTCGACGAAGTTGTTGTGCAGCTGCGCGAGGATGTCGTTCCCGGTATTGCCGCTGGGCCCGACGGCGGTGACCTCCCCGAGCCCCGTGGCAACAGCGGGCTGAGAGTACTGGCTCATGCCCGGCCAGTACGTCTTCCGCTCCTCCGCGAGCCGCGGGGGAGTGAAGAGGACGATGCTGTTGTATCTTCCGTTCATAAAAGCTGCGCTCACTTCCTCAGAAGGTACACCACTCCGGCCAGCCCGGCGATTCCAACAGCTACCGCCCCGAACGCCGCCCACCGGCGAGAGCGCTCGTTGGCGAGGCGCTGAGCGTCCAGCTGCGCGGCCGCCGTGTTGAACTCCATCGAGCCCTGCGCTCCGGCCGCGAACGCACCCCCGATGAGGTTGCTGGCGAAGTTCAGGAACCCACCGCCGCCGGAGCCTCCGGTCGAAGCATTGGCCTGCACCAGCGGTGGCGGAGAGTACGTGTCACCGAGCCCACTGAAGCTGCGCGTCTCGATGTACGACTGGGGAAGAATCTGTGGCACGTAGCCCATCATGACGTCACCTCGGGTGCAGAGAGCGCTTCGCCCTCATCGAATGCGCTTTCGGAAGGCGCCCGGTCACACTTCGCGCGGTGCGCTCCGCGCAACGTGCTCCCGTGTGCCTTCACCTCGCGCTTGAACCTCGTCGCCACGTTCGGGTCGTGCTCGACAGTGCGCGAGCTGAGGGCACGCTTGTAACCGCCTTTGGAATCGTCACTCGTCAACAGATAGATGACGCCACCTGCGATGGCCACACCACCGGCCACCATCAGTGCGGTCTGCCACCAGGGTCGCGCGGGAGTCGGTTGCACAGGCAACCCGGTCTGCGGATTCACCCCTGCACCTGCACCGGTGCTCACGTTCAAGATGCGCTGGTTGAGCCGCGCCTCGGTCTCGGCATCGAGAACACCAGACGGCGGGGTGCCGCCGATGCCCTCGGTCGCCTGGAAGTTCATCAGCGCCTGCTTGGTGCTCGCGCCGAAAGTCCCGTCCACGGCCACCGGTCCGTACTGCAGCACGTTGAGCTTGCTCTGCAGCTCCTTCACCGCGCTCCCCATCGTGCCTTCGCGCAACTCTCCCACGCCGCCACCCTGGAACGGCACGGCTCCGCCCATCGCGGTCGCGGTGTGAGAGAGCTGCAGGTGCGAAAGGCCGAACATCGAAAACTCGTTACCTCTTCTTGCGGAGAATCACGAACGCCGCCACACCAGCCGCGGCGAGGACCCCAACGGGAAGCGCCCACGACGGGAGACCCCCTCCGGCTGTCGCCGCGGACTGCTGTTGCTTGAGCAACTGCTGCATCTGCTCCTGTTGCTTGTCCAGGATGAGCTGCTGCGCGGCAGCATCCTCTTCCTGCTGCAGGCGATTGGCGCGCGTGAGGTACGACTGCGTCAGCGGGTCGACGTTGCTGCGCGAGTCGGCTGCGTCCATGTTGGAGCCCCCCGTCGCGGGGCCATCTTCCACCATCAGAGGCGGCACCCCAGCGGGAGCGTTCGCGAACTGCTTCATCAGGCTCACGATGGCGGAGAAGCCTTCCCAGAGCTGCTGCTGAGCGGACCAGCCGCGCGCCATCGCGTGACCGCAACCCAGTCGGTCGTCGTGCGCATCCGCGAGCGCACTGACCTGGGCCATGTACACCTTCATCGAGCTGTCGAGCTGGTCGAACACCGCACGGGCGTGAGTGTTGCCGCTGTCGGCTTCGTTCTTCAGGTAGGTCCACCCCTTGGTGGCCCTCTCCTTGAGCGAGCCGTCCGGCGGGGTGTAGTCGATGTTCACGAAGAACGAAGAGCCGCCGTCAGTGCCGTGGGCCTTGAGCCAGCTGTAGTTCGCCGTGTCGTAGAAGTTCGACAGCGCGCAGTCGCTCATCGTGTAGCTGGCGAACACCGGAATCTGACCACCGGAAAGGAACCCGAGCCCACCGAAGCGTGTACCGAACGCGCCGGACGCTCCATTCAGCCCAACGCCGGATTGCCCGAGGACGTAGTCCATGTCCGTCGAGGCGTTGACGACGCTGCGCGCGAGCGAACCGCGAGAAAAGAGCGACTGGACGTCCGGCACAGCCGGCGGGATTGCACCCGGGGCGCTGACGCCGAGAACCGAGGCGGCCATCGAGCGGGCCGACATCGGGGACATCTTCAACCGGTCGTAGAGGTTCATGCGGCGTTCACTTTCTCTTCAGCAAAGCGTACAGCAGAAGCCCACCGCCACCGAGGATTGCCGCCCCCCACAATGCGAACGTGATGAGCTTGTTGTCGCTGGGCTCGCCCATTTGCTCCTGCTGCTGTTCCTGCCGCACCGTGGTCCGAATGGGGTTCTTGGCGCGAAAGGCCTCGATGGTCTGCAGCACCGGGAGACTCGAGGTGTCCGAGACGAGCGCAGCGCCGGTGCTCTGCTTCGGGATGAACTCCATCACGTTGGATGGGGTGAACCCGAATCCGTCGCCGGACACGACATACCTCACTTGCGTCCCCCGAGCTTGTAGAGCGCGAAGCCGGCCGCTGCAGCACCGAGTGCGTAGCCCCACCACGGAATACCGGTGGAGGGACGTTCGCTGAGAACTGCAGCTGCCTGTTGGGCCACGGTCGCCGGCTTCACGGCAGGCGGCGCAGAACCTTCTCCACTTCCGCCGCTGCCGCCGGTGTACACAAACGGCTCATTGCCGCCGCGCTCGTAGAGGCTGACGTCATCCGGGCTGACCGAAGTGCCGGGAGAGTAGCTCGGCCCCGCTGAGACGTCCGGCGTGGACACTTCGGGCGCGGTCTCTTCGGTTGCGACCGACGTGGGAAAAGGAGAACGCGCGGGAGTCGGGTTGAACGCGCTCACCTCGACGACAGCCCGACTCGGCACGCACTGTCCGGTACCGGGGTCGCACTGCTGGTCAGCCGGGCACGTCACTCCTGTGCATGCGTTGTCCACCAGCATCGTCCCGCTGGGCTCCGGCGCCGGAGGAGGAGACAGGTAAGCCATCTGGTCGACAGCCAACGGCTCGACACTGGAGCCGCTCGGCATCTGGCTCATGACCGCGTCCGGGTTGAAGCCCAGGTGACTCGTGCCTCGAAGCACCGAGACTGAGCCGAGGCCGACCTGTGCCACTTCGGCGAGTCCGAAGGAGCCGTAGCCCCGACCCGCGAGCTGCTGCATCATCCGCTGGCGCGGAGAGAGCCGCGCGAACGTGTACGGGTTGAAGTTGGGGAACATCATGACGTCACCGCCTCCGCTTCCGCGGGCACTTTTTTCTCACTGTGGTCGTCCACAGGCAGACGCCGATGAGGGGAATGCGCAGAGCGCACTTCTTTCGCCGGCAGTAGCGCTTGCCCTTCTTGCGCTTACCTTTCTTGTGCATCAGCGTGTCGCTCTTCATCATCGTCGTTCCCTTCAGCTGCAGCCGCAGGCCTCTGCGCTCACGCGCCTGACTTCCGCCAGCCCGTTGCCCAACTTCTTCACACCGAGGAAGGTTCCGTCGGGCAGCCTCCACCAGTCGACGTTGCCCTTCGTGGCGCGAAACTCGGCACCGTACGTGGTGCAGAGCTGAGACGCCTGGGCCTCGGTCATCGCGTTCTGGTTGGCTCTGTGCATCATTGGAGGGTCACCAGTTCGGGGGAGTGCAGGTGGTGCAGCCATTAAGGCCGCGAACCGCACCGGAGAGCGTTTCCTTGACCATGTACGCGCTGTAAATTCCGGCACCGATGCCGACCACTTTCCACGCGTTCATGCTTCGTTCCTTACTTGCCATGAGGACGCCAGCGCCACCGAACGCGGCCCAGAGCCACCACGGAATCTGTCTGGGTGCCGGCACCTCTCAGCTCCTCCGCCGCCTCGCCAATATCAGCAGCGCGACTCCCGCGATGCCTGCACCCACCACCCAGGGCCAGGGCGACGGCTGAGCGACCGGCTGGGGGCCGTACTGACCCGGCGCCGGGCTCCGCAGGAAGTTGTTGAACGAGTTGAAGAACGTATCGAGCGTGCGCCCGCCCGACGGCGTCTCGACAGTGCCGGCGCTCTGCTGGAACGAGCCGGCAGCGATTCCCATCGGCACCTGTCGCGCGCCGGTGTCGACACTCGGGTTGTAGAACGACATCGCGCTGGTGAACGCGCGGTCGTCTCCCGGTGCCGTGTCCTCGGAGAGAAACGGGTTCGCCCACTCTCCGTCTCCGACCGCCACACCGTGCAGCGCGGCCGACGCGGTGAGTCCTGCACGGACGGCATTCGCGCGCGCGAAGTACGTCAGCTTGTTCGGGTCCGAGATGATGAGCGGGCGCCCCGGGGCCCACCACGGCACGTTGTTGGAATCGGTCATTCCGGGCATCGGGTCATCTCCTTCACGTCACTGCGTCAGCTTCCACAAAGCGAACCCGCCCAACGCGAGCCCGCCCACCACCAGTGCCACGCTGCCCCAATCCGTCTGTGCCGGAGTGGGCTGCTGCATCCCCTGGTCGACGCCAGCTCCCAGCATGGCGGACAAGACGTTGAGGATGTTGCCGCCAGTCTGCAGCACGCCGGCACCGGTGGGGTCCTGCTCCGCCTTCTTCTGCCCCTCTGCGGTCGCTGCCTCGCCAGCCGCCTTGGCGCCGTAGCCGATGGCCTTCTGCAGCGAGTTCCACCAGCTCTCGCCGGTCGGCATGTTCGCCGTCGCATCGGCGGTTCCGAACTGCGAGCCGACAGAGACGCCATGGACCCCACTCAGAGCACCAGCGGCCAGCCGGTAGTTCATGGGGAAAAAGTCGCCCATCAGCTCGCTGTACTTCTTCGGTCGCCAGCCGAAGGTAGGCTGCGCGAGCAGCTCAGTAGAGTGACCCTGCGCGACGTTTGCCTCGGGCCCAATGCGAGCCATCGGCGCAACGTCGTACGGGAGGGGCGGCACCATCTTGAGCGCTTTTCCAGCGGCAGCACTCGCCTGCAGCATCAGGTCGCGCACCTTGCCGTGGTGTTTCGCCGCCGCGACGAACGGACGCTGCGCTTGGGCATCCATCGCCTGCTGCGCCATCTGCGACGCACCCACGCCTTCCTGCCCGTGCATCTCCGCGAGCAGCGCGTACACGGCGCGGTACTTCGCGACTTCCGCGTTGGTGCGCTCCTCGTACGCCGCACGCGCTAGAGCTGCCCGGTTCTGCGCAGCCGGAGAATTCGGATGGGTGGCCGCTGCAACGTTCGCCACGCGCGCCTGAGAGAGCAGAGCACCGGCTCGCGTCGCGGCGCGCATCATGTCGTCGACGGCGACGAGTGCAGCCTGTCGCGCGGTGACGTCGAGAGTGGCGTCTTCGCGAAGCTGCCGCTCGAGGGTGGTGAGGTTTCGCATCAGCGCCCCCTGAAAAGCCGCGCGAGGTTCCCTGCCGAATAACCGAGCGCACCAAGTGCAACGGCACCGATACCGATGCCGATGGCGACCTTCATCCAGGTCTGCATACCGCTCGGCTCACCGCCCGCGTCGACGCCCGGGCGCAGCGGGGGTGGTGCAGCGGCACCCAGCTCACCACGTAGACTCTGCACCATCGCTCGAACCTCGGCGGTGTGACGCTCACATTCATTGCCGAGGAACGGCACGTACACCGCAAAGCCACCGAGGTCTTCGAGTACCGCATCGAGCGATGCCTGCGAAGCACTGCTCAAGCGGTCGTACGACGTCACCTTGATGTTCTGCAACTCTCGAAGAGCATCGTTGAGCGGGGTGCAGAACGCAGCTCCCAACCCACCCAGCCCACTGAGCGCGCTCTCCGGTGAGCCGTAGTTGCACGCCATCGAGCCATCGATGCCGCAGGTGTTCGCCGGGGCAAACGCGCTCGGGCTCCCCACGCGCGGAATCAGCTCTCCCTGGCATAGCGACTTGAGCGCCGCGTTGCCAGAATCGAACTTCCATCCGGTTCGCGTGGCAAACACGCTCATGTACGTGTTGGGCACGCCGCCGCTCGACCACGTCACGACACTGCCCAGCCCGAAGCCTACGGGCTGGACGACACCGTTGATGGAGAGCCCGTTGGCCACACGTGCTCCTCTCAGCGGTTCCGGTTCGGAATCAGGTTGCCTGTCAGCAGCAGCCCGTACGTCGTGCTGTTGCCGGCCGTGCCCACGACAGCGGCCGTCGTGTCTCCGAGGGTGAACGTCGCCTGGAGTGTGTGACCCGCGTTGAAGATGTTCGGTGCCTCAGGGTGCCAGTACATGGGCGTACCCACCGGAGGGGTGATGGCAGACATGGGAACCACGCCATCGCCATCGAAGACATCGAGTGAGCGGTCGGTGTTCTTGAGCCCGACGTTGCAGTTCTGGCTTTTCACGAACCAGCGCTCCGACGGGTCGAGGTTCAGCCACCCGAGGATGGCCGTGGGCTCAGAGCTGAGCGCGGCGAACTTGAGAAAGCCGCTCAGTGCGAACACCACCAGCTCCTGGTCGGCCGGCACCTTGTACTTCGAGCTGCCTGTCGTGGTGGCCGTGGTGAGCGCCGCGCTCATCGTGACGCCGACACCGCGAACGATGGCCGGCGACAGGTCGAGCGCCTCCTGGAGGAAGGAGGCGATACGGCCTGCCGGAGGAGCCGGCTCCCCCGGCGCGGGGCAGTAGGGGTTTTGGTTCGGCGGCATCGAGGCTCCCGGTGCTGTGGGGCAGGCCCCGTGGGGACGACCCCGGAAAAGTGTTTGCGCTTACGCGCTGTGCTGCGTGCTGCTTGGGAGGTGCGCCGTCGGTGTTCTGCTCCGACGGCGCACTCCCGACTGGACTACTTGCCGAGCGGGTTCTTCATCACGCCGTGGAGGAACAGGGTCATGCGCACCGTGTTCGCCGTCACCGGCGCCACGTACCCCGAAATCCAGTCCGCCGCGAGGAAGCGGAGCTTGCTCTTCACGTCGTCGTCGTCCTTCAGCTGCTGCGGGACGAACAGGGTCGGGGCCGCCGCGACCGAGGGCACACCGATGCTGACCGCGGTGGCGCCGGTCTCGTCCGAGAACCCACCGATGCCGAGACCCGAGGGGTACTTGATGATGGGCCCGCTGGTGATGGGCCGGCGGTTGAAGATGACCTCGAGGTGCGCCGCCGCGACGACCTTGCGGTAGTCGTTGAACACCGGCAGCGTGTTGCCGACGGCCTCGCGCGGGTGCACGCCGATGCGGAAGATGGCGACCTCGTCGCCCGACTGGATGCGGCTCGGGTTGGGGAGGTTGCAGTCCTGCAGGTCCTTGTTCTGCACGTCGCGCCAGAACGTGTAGGTGAGGTTCGCCTGCGACGCGGCCGTGATGAGGATGGTGTCGTAGACATCGTCCTCTCGCAGCTCGATTTGCTGGAACGTCTTGCCCAGCGCGGGGATGTAGACCTCACCCGGCTTGTTCGTGGGAATCGCAATCTGGTTCATGGTCTGTGCTGCTCCTGCTGGGTACGACGTTGAACTGCGTGATGCCCTTTCGGGCGCTCGACTACGTGCGGTGGTGCGGCGGCGCTTACGTCAGCGCGGCGGCGAAGCGGTTGGAGGGCTCGATGGCGACGGTCGCGCCCTGGAGCAGTCCGGGTTGCTCGATGGCGACGGTCGCGCCGTTGAACATGCGCGCGCCGGCCATGTTCGGGGTGCCGGCACCGAACAGCATGGGGTTGCCCGGGACGCGTCCGAGCCCGAGGCCGCGCACGCCGCGCGAGAAGACGCGACCGAAGCCGAGACCGGCGACCGGCTGACCCGAGTCGGTGGTCGCCACGACTGCGGGGGCGAGCAGCATCGAGATGGCCGCCGAAGCTCCGACCGCGAGCCCGCCGACCAACATGCCGGTGCCGATGTTCGGCATGTGGAGCTTCCGCGTCGCGAACGTGCCGCCCATGACGCCGAAGAGTGCCGTGAAGAGCGGAGCCCACTTCACCGGGACACGCACGCCGACGCGAGGGAGCAGCTGCGACTGCACGAAGTCGCTGCCCATCACGCCACCGACTCCACCGGCTGCGAGCGCGGCGTATCGCTTGAGGTTGGAAGGCTGGAGGCCGACCATCGCCGCCACGTTGCCGAGTCCGAAGTGCTGAAGGTTGGTGCTCATCGTTTCTCCATGTGAAAGGGCGTGGTGACTGCCCACAGGAGAAACGATATGGGGGGTGTGTCTAGGAACTCGGCAAGGGGCAGGTTCCTAAGCTTCGACGTTCGTGTTATCCGTTCGTGCTGATGCCCTACCCTGCACAGTGGCCAACGCTCCTCGGGAAGCGAATAGGCCGACTGATAGGCATTGGACCTCGCCGCGGACACAAGATGCTATGTCGGTGCGATTGCGGTACCAAGAAGTACATCGCCATCGGCTCTCTACTCGGCGGATTCACGAAGAGCTGCGGCTGTCTTCGCCACGAATGGCGCGCACAGCGGACAGCTCGAAACAAGGAGAATGGAAAAATGCCGCTCGGACCTGCACCGAATGACCTCCTGTATTGCTTCATGAAGGACGCAGACGGGAAGTCGTGCGAAGAACGCGCCCTCGCACGCGGCATGTGCCGAAGGCACTACCAACAGCGGTGGAACAAGGACCAGCTCCCGGCAAAACCCAAGAAGCCGAAGACCGTTTCATTCACCGTTCGACTGCCGGAGAAGATGCACGCCGCTCTCACGAAACAATCGCGCGGTACCGGAAAGACGCTCATCACACTCATCGAGAACGCGGTGAGCACGCAGCTGCAGATGGTCGGGTTGTGGCCACCCAAAGACGAGAAGTAGGCGAGCCCAACAGCTACTCCCCACCGCCGTCCTTCTGAAGCGGAGCTGGTCTCTTCGTCTCGGGTACGCGGGCAGCGTCCAACAGCAGGTTCATCTGCTTGTCGGTGCGCTCCTCGAAGCGGTCGAAACGTTTCTCGAGCGTGGTGAGGCGCGCGTCCTGCGCCTTTTGAATCTCGGCGAGCGGTTTGAGTCCGGCATCGGTCTGCGCAGAGGCGGAGTTCATCACGAACGCGTACGCGCCGAATGCCGTGCCGATGGCCACCACACACATCGCGGCGGTGAGCTTCGCGCCCTGCCAGTTCAACTCGCTGTGCATCTTCTCCCGAATGACGCGCATCGCCGGGTCAGTCTTCTCTTCGGCCGGAGACGGAATTCGAGGGGACTCCGCCGGGCGTGGGACGTTTCCGGGGTCGATGTTGATGTCGTCGCGCACGATGAACTTTCTCACTTCCTGCGAACGAGAACGTAGACGAGTGCGGCGGTGACCCCGACGAGTGCGATGCTCTTCACGGTATACCAGAAAGGTGATATAGGTAGAAACATGGTGACCTGTTCCGCCCCCTGCTCACCGAAGTGTTCGAAGCCGGTCAGAGCCAAAGGCCTGTGCAACGGTCACTACCTCCGCCAGTGGTCTGGCAAGGACATTTCTACCCCACTGGAGAAGAAGGTCCCAATTTTGGGACGTCGGTTTGGCCGGTTGTGGACAAGATTCGTTTGCCCCGACGGCAAAATCATGTGCGTCTGCGACTGTGGCAGCACGGGAAAGGTCCACCCCTCAAATCTGCTCGGTGGACGAACGACCAGTTGTGGTTGTGCACGGCAAGCGTGGCTCAATCAGTGGAAGCGCGTACGAAAGATGCCGGAGTACGCCATCTGGACAGCTATGAAGCAGCGCTGTACCAATCCGAAATCCGATAGCTGGGAGAACTACGGTGGACGCGGCATCAAGGTTTGCCGCCGCTGGCTCAATTCGTTCAACGATTTCCTCTCCGACGTTGGCCGGCGCCCAGCTCCTCACCTCACCATCGAGCGCATCAACAACGACGGAAACTACGAACCGGGCAATGTGAAGTGGGCAACTCGAAAAGAGCAGGCTCTCAATCGAAGAGTGTCTTCCGCTTCTTCACGAGCTGCCACGCGAGTACGCCGCTGACGACCACGAGCAGTGTCGTCTTCACGCGGTCCCAGTTGCGGAAGTACAGCGGCTCCGCTTGCATGGCCCGCTGAGCGCTCTCTTCCCACTCGGTGATGAATGTACCGACTCCGCTGAACGCGCGCGACGGAGTCGAGAACGGCGGCAGCACGCAATCGAGCCCGCCAGTGCAGAGCCGCAGCTGCAACTCCATTCCGTCGGTTGGTCTCACCACGTTCACCACGCGCACGACGGCTCCTAGCTCTCGTTCCACTCCGCTTCGGGACGGCACGTCCCGTTGATGCAGACAGTGCCCTCACCGCACTGCCGCGACGAGGTGCATGACGAGTTCAGGGAAGACGGAACGATGGGAATGACTTCCACACCGAAGCGCCACGTCCCTGTCGTGGGCGGAGGAGGCGGAGGAGCCGGAGTGAAGAACTCCTGCGTGGTGGTGAAGGTGGGAAGCGACCACTCGGCGGGGTCAGAGGGGATGAGTCCAGAGGAGCGCCGCTTGAAAATCGAGTAGAGCGCGAAGCCGGCCACGCCGGCAGCCGCAATCCCCAACGCCACCTTGCCGCCGGTCTTCATCAGCCCCTCCAGCCGGCAATCATGCCGGAGCCCGGAAGGCCCGGCGGCGGAGGAGCGGGCGCCTGTTGCCACGCGAGGAAGCTGTTGCGTGCATCGACGTTGCGCTTGAGCATCAGCACCGCGGTGATGGCAGCGACTCCACCCAGCCCGAGCATGGCGAAACCCGCCATCTTGTGGTGCTTCTCCAGTGCCCAGCCTCCACCCAGCCCGAGTGCGACGGCGACAGCGAGTGTGAAGAACGTCTGCCGGTCGACTACCTCGGGAGTCGTGCTCGCGGTGAAGTCCAGCTCAGGGAGCAGCGTCTCACCGAGCCCACCGAACCCCGCGAGTGGAGCGCGCGAACCATCCGGCCGGTACCACGCACGCGTGTTCGGGTCCCACCGCTGCTGGTACGGACCGAAGATGGGGGGCCCGAGATTGCCCTTGTCGAGCATCGGAGGTCGCGGGTAACGGTTCCGGTAGAACGGTGAGGTGCTCGAGTCGTAGTACTGAGCCATGGGTTCGAACATCCTTTCATGCGAGTCGAGCAGCCTCCAAATTTCAGGCAACGTGTGACCACCTCACGCGACGAAGAATTGCGTTCGCGGCTTGTGGACAGATACCAAATCTTCTTCCCAGCTCTGCCCCAGAGATGCTTGGGTCTTGTTCCCGTACCTTTCTAATCTCCACGACCTGAGCTGCGGACAACCGGCTCATCCCATGTGCATCACCACGAACTTGCCGGTTCTTCACGTCACGGTCCCGATTGTTTTCTTGTCTCGTGCCCAAAAACATGTGGTCGTCGGTCATGCATCCTTTATCCCCACGGTCGCATTTGTGACATACGTCCAAACCATCTCTCGGGACTCCGTGCCGAAGCGCGTAAAGAATTCTCGATAGCTTGAACGTCTCTCCGTTCACGTTGACGTTTGGGTACCCTTTTGCTGGGTACCTCCAACATCGCCCATCGAAAAATAATCTTGCCTCCCACTGCTCTACAAGGTCCGACCGACGACGCAGAACCTTGATGGCCCGATGAAGACGTTCGCTCTGACCTAAACCTGCCACTCCAAGTTTCTACGTCATTCTCCGTAATATCTCCAGTGCCACGGTTCGTACTTCGGATTCCCAGGCTGGTAGACGTCGTCGACGAATCCATACGAGCGAGCGTTCTCTCGAAGCCAGTGCCAGACGCGACTCGACCGGTAGTTCGTCATCGCGTCTCTCACGCCGATGTCGATGTCGACCGTGGTGCCTTCTTGGTGGTTCGAGTACCCCGGGTCTGCGGTCGGAGGACCACCGAAGAGCAATCGCTTTGCCTTCATCGCTGCTTGCTCCTGCCAGCTGCGAAACGCCGCTGAGAGTGGCAAGTCGAGACCAGCCGCGTACGCTGAACGACGCAGACCTTCAAAGGCATCGGCTGCCTTCAGCTCCATCCATGCCCAGTCACCGTTCCACAGACGCCCGACTCTGCGCACAGTCACCGGGAATGGAACTCCCTTCCTGAAACCCATCACGACACGGAACGGGGAGAAGAGCGCGTAGCCGATAAGCGCTGCACCCGCGCCCGCGATGATGATGCCGGCACCTTTCATCAGTGTACCCCGCGACGAATCAACTGGTGCACGCTCTCCCAGTAGATGCGGTGCACATCACCAGATGGGTAGTTCATCGCAGACTGTTGGGCGGCCGCTGCGGCAGCTTCCTTGTTCCCGTACTTCTTCACCATCGTGGGCGCGAGACGCTCCGGCGGGTAGACCTCCATCACGGACGTGCTCAGCTCGCCGCGGTCACCACTCAACCCCACCGTCTTGCGTGCGCACTTCACGCGGGTGCTCGCCGGCTTGTTGCGCGCGCATTTGCAGTAGCGGTCGATGACCTGCTTCGCCTCGTCAACGCTCTTCACCGGCGCCACGGTTCCCTTGCCGTCGTCGCAGAGACGCACCGCCATCGACGTGCCGTCTTCGGTCGCGGTGAGCTGCACCTGACACGGAGGGCGTTTGTGCTCTGGGGCGACTTTCTGGCCGGGAGTCTTGAACAGCTTGCACGGCGCAGTTTCGTACGCCTCGAAGCCGACTGGCTGCGTGGACGCGGTGCCCTCGATGTTCAGGGACGAAGTCACGGCTTCGCTGCCCGCCTTGGCGAGTAGAGCGTGAGAGAACGAGCCCTGGTCGATGATGGTCGCGGACACGGCTCCCAGCCTATTGCGAAACGCCCAACCCTGAGAACTTTGACGGTCACTGTTCGAAACGGGCTTTCCACCAGAAATCTCCGACGCCAACTCGTACATCTTCGTGGCAATACCCTTGCGCTGGTGCGCTTCGAGCACCCAAACCTGCTCGGGGAACAGGTCGTCTTCTCTCTCCCAGAATTCCGCAGAGCCGATGCGGTCGTCCTGTCCGAGCGGGGTCTTCAACCAGTTCGCGCTGACGGAGATGTAGCTGTCACTCTCGCGACGGTACGCGCGAATCTCGTAGTCGCCGAACGTTCGCTTTAAATCACCCATGCCCACGTCTCCCGACGGAGAACGGACCAGAACGAACGGATGTGCATCCCAGCTTCCTTCGCGAGGACAGTCGGCGATTCACCGTTCTTGTGTCGACGCCGGAAGTCGCGCACCCGTTGCTCGTCGAGCTTCGCATTCGGCTTGTCAGTACCCTTCGCCTGTCGTCCCTTCTTGACCATGTCGGCGGAGTTTTCCGTCCGCGTTCCGAGAAACAGGTGAGAACCACGAACGCAGATGGAGTTGTCACACTTGTGAAGAACGCACTTCCCCTTCGGAATTGGTCCTTTCTGGACACGCCACGCGGCTCGGTTGGAAGTCTCGGCTCGCCGTTCGCCACGGAAAGTAAAGCATCCGTACTGAGGACCAGTTGATGACCCACGACGTCCTTTGCCCTTCCACAGCCAACATCCATCAGTTTTTTCGACGCGCTCCCAGAATCGAGCAGCGTCGACCCACGACACGTCTTCGTGCTTCTTGAGCATAGCGGCCAGCGTAGCACCCGTGCTGCGTCGCTAGTGAGCAGAATAATTAATCCTCAACTCAGGGTGAACCCAGCACGCGCGGCAGCCGCGCTTTCCATCCGGCGCGAGCGAAGCGGTGCACGACGCCGTCTCCGCTCCGTACACCTGACAGTTGAAGTCGGCGCGTGGCTCGAGCCCTCGCGTGAGGCCGACCTTCGTGGCGTCCGTCCTGTTCTTCAGCTCCGCCGGCACGCGCGCGTGCACCGCGTAGAGGGACGTCGAGCCGCGCGAGTTCCCCTGCGCCATCGCTTCCGGCGCGGCGTCTCCGAAGTTGTACGCGCTGGGGCGCACCATCAGGTTGGGGCGTCTTCCCAACTGAACGCTCTTCAAGCGCGGCAGCCGCTGGTTCCAGAACTCCGTCCACCCGCCCTGTGCCCACGTGCGCGTCGGAGCCCAGATGACGACCTCGGGCATCCGCACCGCCAGCTCGTCAGCAACGCGCAGCCACATCTCGGCGTACTTCTGTGAGAAGAAGTCACCCGAGTCGTGCAGGCGGATGGGCTTGATGCCGTGGCGGTCGTGCTTGAACGGCAGCGAGAGAATGGAGTCGACGAAGACCTGCTCCAGTAGCGCCTCGTTCTTGTTCTGCAGCTGCGAGCGAATCCACCAGAAGCGTACGAGTTCATCCGTTTGAACACTCGACCGGCTGAACGAGCCCTCGGTCGCGTAGCAATTTGAAATGCTGATGCCGTTGGCTGTGAACTGGTGCTCAGGCCCGACGTTGACGAGGTCGAATACTGGCTCGAGTTTACCGGTAGGAACGACACTCTCGACGTGCGCATTCGTCTTGCGCTCACGGTGAGAGAACTTCGGACTGATGATGAACGCTTCCAGCTTTTTCGACTTGCGCTCATTGAAGAATCCGACGTGCTTCCGA
This sequence comes from Salinibacterium sp., assembly GCA_004297555.1. GTDB lineage: Bacteria > Actinomycetota > Actinomycetes > Actinomycetales > Microbacteriaceae > Rhodoglobus. Next base: position 62,966 of record SCSV01000286.1, on the reverse strand, counting down.
AAGCGCATGATGCTCTCGTGGCAAGTCAGCGAGACCTTCCATAACGGAAGGTAGCCGCGCTCCTCATTGCTCTTGTACTTCGTCAAGCTCGACTTGATGCCGAACATGATGAGCAGCTGTCGAACCTCATCGACGAGCGTGCGCGAAACTGAAGCGAACGAAATCTCAACTCCGTGCCCTCGAAAGCCGACGCTCCCATCAGTGGAGAAAAGGCCGGAGAGATAGCCCGAAACCGCATCCATCGGCGCCGACCAGATGGACTCCGGCGTTCTCGTGTCCGCCTTGGCTTTCTTGAGCCCAAGCCCCAACGCGAGTGCCACAGCCGACTTCTGACGCCAGAAAACCTTCGCCATCGACTGTGGCGTCTCGCACGTGACGAGGTCATTCGAACGTTCGACCTCACTGACGTTCACCTCGGCTTCCGAACCTGTCCACCTCGACACAAATGCGTTGATGTGGTCGAGGTCACCGCGGTCTTGCTCCGCCGCGCAAATGCCGATGGTCGGATGCTTGACGCTTCCGTTGAACCATCCGTCCCCGATGATGTAGCCGAGCCAGAGGCCCAACTCACGAGACCACTGTGTCGGGAGCTGGCCTCGCTTCTCGTTGAAGTGCTGCTCTTCAAGGTGAACGAGCGGCAGCCGTCCCGTCACGTCGAAGTTCGATGCATCGGGCTCCGGAAGTTCCCACGGGAGTGCTTCTCCCTCTTGAAGCTCATCGGCCCGAACGCGAGAGTTGTCAGCGAGAATGAAGTTGTGGTCTCCAGTTGCGCGAATCGTGCGCCCATCGGACAGTGTCACCAGGAACGTCGGCAGAACGCCGTTGAACACGGCATGCGTCTTCTGCCACGACTTTCCGCTCCACACTTCCACCATGCCGGCGTTGACCAGCTCTCCAATGGGGACGAGTCCGCGATTGCGGACGAGAACGAGCGCATCGGCGGTCACGCAGCTCTGGCAGACGGCAAGCCCTTCCTTCACCAGCGGCTTCACGCCGGTGCCCGGTGCTTCGGTGCGGAGGTGCCAGCCGTCTGCAGCGCCTTCGAGACGCGCCACGCGGGCGTTCACCGGCGTGACCGTCTGACCGGCGTCCGCACCGGGGCACGTGCCGCCGACCATCACGCCGCCGGCCGGAATCGCGAACGTGGGGCACTGCATCTTCGCGTTGTCCGTTCCCCAGAGCAGCGCCTTCGTGTACCGCTCGGCGGCGAAGCGCTGCCACGGCACGGCTTCCTTCCGCAGCCCAGGCGTGAGGACGAACCGGTACAGGCCGTCCTCCTTCACCAGCTTGTAGCTCTGCAGCTGCAGCTCGCGTTCGAGCATCGAGCGGAACCAGACGAACTTCGTCAGCATGGTGTGGCTCTTCGCGAGCGACGCCTGATTCACCGCGGCCGCGCCGAGACCGTGGAGATTTCCACTGTCGACCACCACGTCCGAGCGCTCGATGCCCCGCGCATTGTGCGACTCGATGTTGTTCGTGACCGCGGCCATCAGTGGCTCCTCACGCGTACTCGATGACGTACGTCCAGATGTCGACGCTGGAAGCCGCCCACAGCTCCACCTCAGGTCGAACGTTGCCCAGCTCGTGCTGCTTGCCGGCGTCCGCCTGGATGCCACCGCTGCCCTGCTGCCCGGCCACCATGTTCATCTTGTTCACACCGACCCGAATGTACGGTGTGGGGCCGGCGCCGGCCTTGTCGACCCACAGCAGAACAGTGCGCACCAGCCCGTCTTGCTGGCGCTCGACGATTTTCTGACCCTCCTTGGTGAGCTGAAAGGGCGAGATGCGGTAGTAGTTGGACCCCTGCGCCTTGTTGTTGACGAGCTGACCGAGGCGCAGAGCAATCAACCCCAGCAGCAACGGGTTCAGCAGCGCCGGAGTGTTTTTCAAGTCGCCGCACGCAAGGTCATTGAGCCACTTGCGCACCTCTCCCATCATCAACTCGCTGTTGGCGGCGAGCACTTCGGCCGGTGGATTGTTCGTGTCGAGGAGTGCCATGTGCAGGTCCTTTCAGGGTACCGCATTCAGCGCCGCAGACAAACGCGGTACTTCCTTCTCGAGAACGTCGAAGTCACGCTGCTTGATGATGTACTGCTTCGGGACCTCCCAGCCGGGCGGCTTACCCACCGCGGCGAGGTCGAGAGAGTGCCACGTGCCGGTACCTGGGTCCTGGGCCATCAGGTTGATGTGGTTCCAAGTCGTGTTGCCCTGCGTCTGGTAGATGCGACTGCGCACGGGAATGCCGACACTGCGCAGCATCGCGCCAAGCAAGCTCACTTCATCGTCGCACTGGCTCGTGGTCCAGTCGGCCTCTGGGAGCCACACGTAGTGGTCATCCGTCTCGATGTCGAAGCACGGCTTCTCGACATTGTCCCGAACAACGTCCTTCACGCGCAGGAGCTTGGACGCATTGCCGGCCGGGCCGCCACCTCGGATGCCCAACCTCCAAATCGGATTCTCTCCGAGGCCGCCATGGTCGACGATGTAGCGCTCGCTTGCTGTTTTGCCAGCCATCTTGAGTAGCACGCGCGTCTGAAGCCAAAGCTGGCGAGAAGTAGTGGTGAAGGTAGAGCCGAAACCTTGGCTGTTCTTCCCGCTATCGGCCATGATACCGCGAAGTAAATTGAGTGCTCCGCCCTCTTCGAGGTTGATGGAAAGGGCGCGCTTGTTGGGCGCACGCGTACCCATCGTCTTCATCCGCTGCGTCCAGATTTTGTCTTTCACCGTGATGTACTTCCGATACCACCTCGTCGGAATTCCGAGCACCGCGCAGATGCGCTCGACTTCTTTCTTCTGCGCCTCTTTTGGACAACCGTCTTGGCCGGCAATCTCGAACGTATTCGAGTGTGCCGATGAGCCGTCAGAAACGTAGAGCCCCTCAACGTACGCGCGAGTTGGGTCCATCTTTTCGGAACCGAACGGGATGCGTTCCGGCTGCGGCAACACCATGCCACACTTAAGTTCCCTCACGCGGATGCGAACCAACTCTCGGTTGTCAAGGCGACACGAACACTCTTGTCCTCCGTACCGCGCATCCTTGTGCTCATCCTTGCACTTCCACACCCAAACCTTGTGGTCTGGAGTCAAGCGCATCGCGGAGCCATTGTTGAGCTGGATGTTCCACGTCGGGAGCACTCCCTTCTCCCAAGTGTTCATCACCTTCGACCAGCGATTGAGCCCCCAGATTTCGTCTCCGAGACGGAGAGACTCGACCGGTACCAACTCGTGCCCTTTCTTGAGTACCACCGTGCCCTTCACGAAGCAGTCGCCGCTGGCGAGCTGCAGCGTCTTGCCCGGCGTCTGAAACGCATCGTAGTCGACAGGGTCGAGCGTGTATCGGCAACGGGCTCGAGCTTCGTTGAAGAGCGCGGCCATCTCGCCCTTGTGGTCCTTCTCCGGAATGCAGAACTCTGCACCGCACTTTCGCGCGACAACTTCTCGAGCGAGTGCGTAGACCTGAGGGTCGCGGGTGCCCAGCACCATCTGCTCGTGCACATACGCAACACGCTCTGCGATGGTTCGGACCCGACGCTCCTCGAACTTCAACTTCGCCCTGGACGATGACACCTTCGCCAGTCCGCTCGACTGCGCACCAAAGATGGAACCCTGGCCGGTGATTCCGGTCTTGAGCAGGTCGTAGCCGACCAGCGCGTAACCGACGCGGGCGAGAGCGTTTTTTCTCCCATCCAGTGCACGCGCACCGAAGCCGGCGCCGAGCAGCAAAGCGATGGCTTGGTCGAGGGTCACGATGGAAACATTCCCTCTGCAAGGAAAGAGGTGTAGCCGGTTCCGCTCACGATGATGTGGTCGACCATGCGGATTCCCAAAATCTTGCCGGCGTCCTTGAGCTGGCGAGTCATCGTGACGTCCAACGTACTCGGCTGTGTACTGCCGCTTGGATGGTTGTGACAGAAGACAAACGCTGCAGCGCCCATCAGAAGGAGTCCGGCGAACACTACTCGCGGGTCTACGACCGTCGAGTCGAGCCCGCCAATGGCGACTTCGTGAATGCCGAGGATGGCGTTGTTGGAACCCAGGCCAATGACGACCGCCCACTCTTGCGCTTCGCATCCGTACTCGGTCTTCAAGTACGAGTGGATGTCGTTTGGCGTGCGCAAGTGCCGAACGACGCCCTTGCGCGGGCACTTCTCATGACGCAGCGAGAGGCGCACCACCGGGGGAGCGTCACCTGGGCACTTGGGCAGCTCGTCCACGTCACACCCACTCGAATCCGAGAGTAGAAAGAATCGAGCTGACCCAGCTCGACGCTTCATCGTCCTCGTACGAGACGAGATTCTGAAGCTCCGCGTAGAGTTCGCGCGCGGTGTAGTTGCCCTCAGCTGGACGAATCCTGCCGCGCCCCGACGAGCCGTGATGGATGGGGAACGTGCCCTTCCCGAAATGACGCTCGAACGTCTCGAAGTCGGGAAGCGTGCCGTAGGTGAGCCGAATTTTCTGTTGGCCTTCCATCCAGACCCCCACGCCGCCAAGCGTTCTCGCATCACGCTTCACGCACTTCTTCCTGAACTCGATGAGCGTAGTGTGGAGGCCGGGGGTCGCCATTGCATTGCCGTTTGCAGCACGAACGTGAGTTGCGGCTGTGCGGTCGTCCTGAATTGCATCGACGAGGTGTTGGAACGCAGAGAGGCAATCGTTGTTCGCGAGATGCTTCTCTGCTTCTTGCGCCGCATTCAACGCGTGCTCTTGGAAGTATTGCGCCTTGTCGACGTGGCGTTCGGCTGGCAGCCCAAGTCCGCCGAGTGTCATGTGTTCACCAACCGATTCGTACTGCACATCTTTGGGCCCACTGAAGCGCTGACGCTCGCCCGTCGGCTCCACCGACGACACATGCGCGTAGGTGAACGCCCCACTGTCGAGCTTCACGCCCAAGTGGATGCCGCGCTTCATGGTGACGTGGCCCGGCCCGAGCCCCCTCACGATGACGCGCTGCCCGATGGCGTAGGCGTAGATGCGGTCCGCCAACGCACCGTTCACCTGCATCTGCTTCGGCCCACGCCCCTTCACCTTCTCGACGTCCGCGCGCGCCACGCCCATCGTGCCGATGCTCGGCCAGTTCACGTACACGAGGTCCTGCGAGTGCGAGCCCGTACACGTCTTCCGACCAGCCCCAGGGAGCGGAAGGGAAACGACCGTGCCGACCTCGCCCGGCATCGGAGGGCGCGTGTACATCGCGTGCGAGACGGGACTCGGCTCGTACTTCAACCGCGTTCCCTCGCGTGGGCACTTCTTGCGTCCGTGAGCCATGCTCAGCCCCTCCAGTTGAAGAGAGGCTGCCCCGTAGCCAGCTGGTAGCTCCCGCTCACCACGCCGGGCAGTCCGAGCACGAGAAGCAGGCCGCCCCAAATCTGGTGCTTCGAGCGCCAAAGCGAGTAGCCGCCATAGGAGAGAACGCCACCGATGCCGAGCCCGATGAGCGCACCCGCGCGGTACTGAGAAGGAGTCGCGAGAGGCGACGGTGGAAACTCCGCCGGGTAGCACTTCCCAGCAGCGTCGCAGGTGGTGCCGAGCCCACCGAACCCACTCGGCAGCCATCCCAGCATGCCCAGCGTCGTCGCCTTCTGCGCGCAGTCCGCGCAACACGTTCCGAATGCGTTGTGTCCCATCTACGCCTCCGCAGCTCGGTTGAAAGGAATCATCGACATTGCCGCATCGAAGTTGGGCGAGACACGGCGACCCACCACGTCGGCGACCACGAGCCCACCGACGATGAGCGCGCTGCTCCTGTGACCGAGTATCGCGAGACCAATTGCCGTAATGCCCCCGAGCATGTCGAGGTTGCGAAACCACGGCACCCGATTCGCTCGCACGGCGCCATAGGGAATGGTCGGGTCCAACGCGTACAGGTCGACCTGCTCGGTCGCAGTCACCACCACCGTGCGCCCGTAGCTGTCGTTGCTCGAGCCCTGGCCGAACTCGTCGACGAGCTTGCCGGGCGAGTAGCCGGGCGTGCTGTAGTTCAGCACCCGCCCGAACATCAGTACCCCCAGTTGTCGTCGTAGGCGGAAGGCGGAGAAGGTGCAAACTGGCGAGCGAAGTCCGGCGGCTCGAAGCGCTTGTCGTACGCCTTCGCGCGCTTCGAATTGCGCTGCTTGCGCTCGTAGCGCGAAGCGCTCGACGAGTCACCCTTGCGCCAAGGCCACTGCGTGCGCTTGCTGCTCCTCTTCTTGCCCTTGGTGCCCTTGGTGCCCTTGCTGCACGCTGCAGAAGCGAGTGCGTTCGCGGCTGCCTTCATCGCCGACGCGTTGGGGCGAGACACGTGGTAGTTGACCGCCTTGAGCGCCTTCGTCGCGACTCTCCGCTGGCACTTCTTCCAGCGCTTGAGCGATGCGAGTCCCTTGCTCATCGGCTCAGCCCCTCTGGACCTTCGGGCTGCAGCATCCACCGCTGCGCTGCGCGCGAATCAGCTCGGCAATCTTGTTGCCGACAGCGGCACCGCTCACCTTGTAGCTGCGGCCGCCCATCGACACCGTACACCTGCCGACGAGGTTCGCCTTCGCCTTGGCCACGGTCTGCACTGCAGCCGCCGGCAGAGACGTGGCCTCCGCCTGTGGGTGGACGCTTCCGAAGCCCATCGCCTTCTTCAGCTTGGACTTCGCCGCCTTCACCTGCGCCGAGTACGCAGCGTACTTGCCAGCGCGCTCCACGAACGACGGACCGGTGGCTTGCGAGTACTTCCGCTTCGGACACTTCACACGAATGACCGGGCAGAAAGCTCGGGCACCACCACCCGAATTGCGACGACGCGACCGCTTGCCACGAGCCATGGGCACCTCAGAAGAGTGTGTTCGCTCCCGAGTGTAGAGCCCGTGTGCTTTGGGGCGCGGCAAAGAAGAGGTTTTATAGCTTCGACGGCAACGGTCAGCGCGCGGTCTGCTCCGCTGGCTTCTCGGGCTTCTCGTTGAAGTTGATGACCTCGGCCGGCGGTGTCTGCGACGGCGTCTGCGCTTCCACCTTCGGTGTCTGCGCTTCGGTCGCCACCTCCACCTTCGCCTCCACCACCTTCTTCTCCTTCACTTCGACTTCAGGCGCGTGCGGGTTCGCGGCCGGCGGGACGCTCGGTTGAGTCGCCATACCCCCATCCTTCTTTCCTTCCTTCTGCCGCTCCAGCTCCGCGACCTGGGCCATGTACGCAGCATGGTTCGCGTGCGCAGGAGCCGCGGCGATGGGAACGACTTGCGCGTTCGGCGTCTCAACAGTTCCAGGCTTCTTCTCCTCCACTTTCAGAGTCTCGCCCTTCTCCGACGCATCGAGTGCGGCCATCATCTTCTTGCCCTCTTCACCCGCGAGCCCCGCGCTCACGCGCAGCACCGCGTTGATGAGGTCGACGGTGACTTTCGACGGGTCGATGTCGGCGATGAGCGTGGCGAGGAAGCGCTGCGCCGGAACGATGTTGCCGTCACGCGCCGCGGTGAGAACCGGCTCGATGACGGGCTGGTACCCAGCGAGGTACATCACCTGGATGAGCTGCATCAGACGCTCGACGCGAACCTCTTTCGTCTGAGCGATGCGGAACGCGTTAGCAGCGTCACGCATCTGCGGCGTGGGCTGGGGCTGGGGTTGCTGAGGCTGTGGCTGCACCTGCCCATTCGCGTTCGCGGCCTGACCATTCACCGTTTGCGCGCCTGGAGCGCCGGGCGGAAGTTGCGGAGCGACCGCACCCGGCTGTCCAGTCACGCCTCCGAGAATGTTGGCGATGGCCTTCTGCACCTCGGGCTGCGAGAAGATTCCCTGGATGGGGCCCGCCCATCCGCCCTGGTTGATTTGCGGCGCCAGTGCCTTCACCATCGTGGTGAGCTTCTCGAAGGTGAGCATCATGTTGTCGACACCAGCCACTTCGGGCGGCTTCACGGGCGTCTGCTTCTCGAGCAGCAACTTCACCACCGTGGCCATGTCGGTACCGCTCCCGCTCATCTTCTGCATGAGCGTCTGCAGCTCCATCATGTCTTTCAGCTGCTGAATGGGGCTCGGCGGCGGGGCGTCGGGCTTCAGCATCGAAGCGATGCTCGCCTGCACCAGCTGCTCCATTGCCCCAGCCAGAGGAGCTGGCGCCGGAGGAACCATCTGCACCGGCGGCAAAGGCGGTGGCATCATCATCGGCTGCTGCTGCGGCCCGAGGCGGTCGAGCACCTTCGCGATGATGGCGGCCTCGTCGATTCCTCCGCGGGGCCTGTCCATCATCTGGTTCATCATCATGAACATGAAGAGGCCCTGCATGTCGCCGCCCGCGATGGCTTTCTTCTGGGCCTCCTTGAGCATCTCGGAGTTCTGCGACTGCTTCTCGTTCTCCTGCTCTTTCAGGTCGGCGAAGAGGTCGAGCACGCTACGCGCCTGCCCCACCGGGTCGTTCGGGTTCGTCTCGGCAAAGCTCTGATTCTCGATGATGTACTGCTGCGGCCTCCCGATTTCGTCGCCGTTGCCGTTGAGTGGCACCACCTCGTAGACGGTGCGGCCCGGCTCGCGGTTCTCTTCGTCGATGTACTCCTTGATGAACTGCTGCAGCGAGATGCCGGGACCGATGTCCTCGGAGGTGTAGTCGCCGATGTGGCTGCGCTTGCCGCCAGCGATGCGCTTACTGATGCGCACCATGTCGCTGTTCTTGATGAAGCGGTTGCGGGGCGCGGCGTTCAAGTTACGAGGCGCCTTCTGACGAGGAGCCTGCGGCACGACGATGACCTGCGGAGGAGGCTGGCGGGCGCGCGGGCGCTTCGAAGGCGGCTGTTCCTCCTGCTCGTCAACCTCGTCCTCGTCGTGCTGGCCTTCGTACTGGTCGTCGTTCTCGTTGCTCATCGCATCCTCACTGTGGTGGCGCTGTGTGCGCGCGGCTGCACGCTCGGCTCCACGATTCACCTTCTCGAAAGCACTCAGTCGCGGAGGAGACCGGCGCGCGTGCGCGTGCGAAGGGATACCGGGGTCCGTGTCCTCATCGCCGTCGAGCTGCTCGCCATCGTCTTCGTCTTCTTCTTCGCCGACCTCTTCCCCATCTTCCTCTTCACCCTCTTCGTCCACGTCGTCGGGCCCTGGAGGATTCCCGCCAGCAACAGCGCTGCGAGAAGGGTCAGCGTGCTTCTCATCTGCGCGCGCAGCACGTCGAGCGGCGACTTTCGACTCGTGGTCGGCTTCGCCTTTCTTGATGCCCTCGGCGACCTCTTCATCGGTGACCGGCGCAAGTGGAACCTCGCTCAGGAGTGCGGTGATGAACTTCTTCGCGAGCCCCGCGCGAATTGCGGAGCCACAACGTTCCTTCGTACAGAGCGCGTGCGCCGATTCAACCTCAGCTTGGGAGAAGGTGCCCTTCTCTGGAAGGAAGTTCAGCTCCGAGAAGATGGGAAGCGCTTCTCTCTTTGCGCTCATGAATGCGCCAAGAGCGATGACCTTGCCGCCGGCTTGAAGCCTCCGCTTCATCCGCTCCATCACCGGAGCCCAGATGGCCTCGTTCCCGTTCGACATGCGTTACTCCACGGTGATGTTGGGGTTGCTCGGCAACGGTGCACCCTTCTGCTCCAGCGGTGTCGCCGGGCTGGTCGAGGTCGCCTCGTCGATGAATGCAGCTCGCGGCTGAGCCCCACCACGCGGCAGTGGACCGCCGCTGGCGGCGACCTTTGCTCTTCGTGCGGCTTCGTCCTCGATGGCCTTCTTCTGGAGCGCGGCCTCAGCAGCCCGGTCGAGAAGTTCCTCCGGCGTGAGCGCGCGCTTCGGCACCGCGTTGCGCTCCGCCGCGAGGACACCCTCTCCGCTCATCACCAGCCGGTCGCGCTCGGCCTGCCGACGCTGGCCTTCGGCTGCCTCCTGGTCCCTGTTCAGACCCTGCATCGCGGCCCACGCGTGTTGGTCGTCGATGAAGCGTTCGTGGTTGGGTGCGAGCTGAGCCGATGGGAGGTACTGACCCTTCTCGAGATTCTTCCAGCCTTCCTCACCCACCTTCTGCATGGCCTTCTTCAGCGGTCCGATGATGATGCCGCGAGCCTGATACATGACCTCGACCTGCTCGGGGTATGTCTCGCGCAGGCAAAGCACAGCTCGCGTGGTGGCGTCGCTGATGTTGCCGTTCGGAATCTCGAAGGAGACCCCCCGCCGTACATAGGTGAGCATCTCCTCCGCGGCCTTTCTCACACGGTTGCTGTACTTCATGCGTACCTTGAGGCTGTGCAGGAGACTCATGCGCGGGACGGTAACACGGAAAGTGACAGCGTCTAGAGCCGTGTGGATTGACATTTCCGCACCGACATTTAACAACTGCGTCTCCACGCGCTTATCGCGCACACCCTGGAGGGCCTGCACATGGCGAAGAAGAAGAAGGCGAAGACGTTGAGGGCGAAGAAGGCTGCGAAGCCGGTGAGATTCGCCAGCGGGAAGAAGGTCGACCCCGCAATGGGGATGAAGTACACGAAAGAGGCGCGTGAGCGTGAGATTCCTTCCGCCATCGTGCTCGACCGCGTGGCGAAGACATTCGCGAGGCTCGAGGCCTACCGCGAATCGTCCGGCACACCCATGCTCGACAGCTTCCTGAAGCACGTCGACGAGCGCGGTCTCATCCAGAACGTCCTCCACGAGCCCGTCGGCGCGGTGGCCGTCATCACCTCGAAGGCGAACACGGTGCGCGCGAACCACTACCACAAGGAGGACGCTCACCTCTGCTTCGTGGTGAAGGGCCGCATCGAGTACTACGAGCGGCCGGTCGGGAGCATCGAGACGCCGGAAAAGTTCATCGTGCAGGAGGGCTACGGGATGTACACCGGTCCGAAGATGGAGCACGCGATGTACTTCCCGGAGGACACCATCTTCCTGACGCTCGGCCGGCTCTCGCGTACGCCGACCGAGTACGAGCAGGACCTCGTGCGGCTGAGCGTGCCGCTGATGCTGCCGAAGGTCGAGGTGCCCGTGCCGGTGAACACCGAGGCTCCGCCTCCTCCGCCTCCGGCTGAGACCCCGACTGCCGGCGCTCCGCAGGAGGCTTGACCGTGAAGTACCGCCAGCGCACAACGTGTCGTCTCTGCAACAACGACAAGCTGGCGGCCGTACTCCATCTACCGCCGACTCCTCTCGCGAACTCGTTCATGAAGACGCGAGAGGAGTCGGTGGCGCTGGAGAAGTTCCCGCTCGACGTCAACTGCTGCGAGCGGTGCGGTCACCATCAATTGGGTACTGTTGTTGACCCCAAGCTGATGTTTCAGAACTACGCGTACGCGAGCGGCACGGCTCAATCGTTCCGCCAACACTTCAAGGAGTACGCCGAGGAAATCGTGCGGCGGTTTCCGGATACGAACAGCTTCCTCGAAGTCGGCTCGAACGACGGCACGATGCTGCATGCGATGTACAACGCGGCGAAGTGCTCGAGGAGCGCGGAGGTCTTCGGAGTCGAGCCCGCCGAGAATCTCGTCAAGCAATGCTTGAAGGAAGGGCTCAACGTCAGCCACGGGTTCTTCTCGGAGAAGCTCGTCAACGAGCGTCGACTCTTCAACATGGACTTCTGGACCGCGAACAACGTCCTCGCCCACATCAACGATTTCGTGGGCACGTTGAACGCGCTGGCGCTGACCGGAGCGAAGGCTGGCGCGTTCGAAGTGCAGTACCTGGGCTCGCTGCTCGACGGCGGGATGTTCGACATGACCTACCATGAACACGTTTCGTACTGGCGCGCCACGGAGCTGGTGAATCACCTGCACGAGCACACCCCATGGGCGGTGGTCGACATTGAGTTGGTACCGACGCATGGTGGCTCGTTACGCGTGTGGGTCGAACGGTCTGGAGAAGTTCCCACGCGGCCTCACCTTCACCCAGACTTTCGCGTCTACCACTTCATCGAGACCGAATCCCGTCGCGACTGGGCAATGAGCTGGGGCGTGCTCAAAGAGAAAATGGACGCGGAGCGCGAGCGTCTGCGCTCGTTGCTCGAGGGCAAGCGCGTGGTCATCTACGGCGCACCTGCGAAGCTCACCACGCTCCTGTACGGGTTGGGGCTCAACAAAGGCGTCGACTTCGCCTACGTGGTGGACGACTCACCGCTCAAGCAGGGTCTGTTCACTCCGGGTACGGGACTTCCGGTGGTGGGGGTCGACCACCTCAAACGTCACGCGAAGGGAGGCGGCACGGTCGACACCGTGCTCGTCGGAGCATGGAACTTCGCTGAGGGCATCGTCATGCGCCTTCGCGAAATGGGCTTCGAGCACAACCAAATCGTCGTGCCGTTCGAGCAGGCAGAGAAGTAGTACGTTGTAACCACACCCCCAGGGACGGACGAAACGTGAGCTGCACCTCATGGAAGCCGGAACGTCGTTCGACCGCGAAGCACGAAAGCCGCTCGTCGAAGCTGCACTGAAGGCGTTGGGAATGGCTGGCGCAAAGCTCGACGGGGCGCGTGTGCTCGTCACAGGCGCTCGTGGCTTCTTCGGCCGTTACGTAGTTGAGACCCTACTGCAGCTGAACCGCGAGGACGCCGGTCTTCGGGCTCCCATCTCCATCGTCGCGGCAGACAGCTACGCGGTCGGCAACGAGGAACCGCGAGTCGAGGAGTGGCGCAACGAGCCGCACCTCACCACGTACAAGTGCGACCTCACGCACGCGGGAGGGTTGCTGTTCGGTGGTCGGAAGTTCACCCACATCTGGCATCTGGCGGGCATCGCGTCCCCGTACTGGTACAAGAAGCTGCCGGAAGAGACCATCGCGGTGAGTGTGGACGGAACGCGCACGCTGCTTCGGTATGCACGCGAGCACGGCGCCCGGTTCATGTTCACGAGCAGCTCCGAGGTGTACCAGACGGCTGACGTCGTGCCGACACCGGAGACGTACGTCGGAGCGATTCCGAGTTGCTCCGAGCGCAGCTGCTACGACGTCTCGAAGCTGATGGCGGAGACGCTCTGCTACGTCGAGGGACAGAAGCACGACACGCACGTGAGCGTGGTGCGCATCTTCAACTCGTTCGGACCCGGCATGGCCGAGGTCGACCGGCGCATCCTGCCGCGCATCGCGAGCGCGATGAAGGGCAAGAAGAAGATGAAGGTGTTCGCCCCAGGACTGCGCACGTGGACTGAGCAGGGCAAGTCACTCGACGAGCTGCCGTGGCTGCCGAAGCGCACGTACACGCCAGTGGCGAACACGCTACTGGGATTTTTGAAAGTGGCCATCGACGGCGGGCGGATGGGCGTGCAGAACGCGCCCGAGGGCACCGGCATCTACAACGTCGGGCTCGACGTGGACGAAATCTCCGTACCTCAGCTCATCGCGAAGTGCGTGGCGGCCGCGGGGCACGAGGTCGAGTACTCGTTCATCGACCCGCCCGACCACTACCAGACCGAACCGAAGCGCCGGTGCCCCGACGTCACGAAGCTGCGCGAGCTGGGCTGGTCGCCGTGCATGGGTCTGGACGAGGGCTTGCGCTCATTCTTCGGCTGGGCGATGCAGACCTACGTGGGAATCGACTAGCGCGACAGCAGCTCGAAGCGCGGAGCGAATCGAGGATTCGTCATTCCGTCAACAGCCACCTCTCCCACAAACTCGGTCAGCACTCGCACGAAGAGGTTGTTGGCGGAGAACGAGTAGTAGAGAGCCATCAGGTCGTTGAGTGAACCATCGTGGGTGGTCGGGCTGTCTCCGGTGTTCAAGACGAACAGGTGACCCGTGGTGAACGAGTGGCACAGCTTCATGAGCTTGTCGTTGCGCCCGTCGCTGGTGTCCTTCACCGTCGCTACCTCGACGACCTGCTCACCGGGTCTGAGCGGCCTGTTCTGCACCACGGCCAGCGCCTGATACAGACCCTTCGTCTTGTAGTGGCAGTACGTGCCGCCGAGCTTCAGTTCGTTGGGCATGTCACTTGTCCTTTTCGTCCACTTCCACCGGGTACCACGTGATGCTCACGAAGCCGTCGCCCTTGCTGCTCACGCCGTACTCGCCGATGAAGTAGCGGCCGGTCGGCGAGAACGTGCCACCGGGAGTACGCGTGCACTCTTCGCGGCACCAGCGTTTCCCGATGCGAGTGCCGGTCGGCAGTGTGGTGTCGTAGCCACCCAAGATGCGGCGCCAGTAGTCCCACGCCCAGCGCGGGAGCTTGATGGGTGCGCTCGAATCCAACGCGATGGACTCGAGCCGAGCGCGCGCTGCGTCATTCGCATCGTCCATCGCACGGCAAGCAGTGAACTCGCTCATGTCGTACGCGGGTCGACGCTCGCGGTGCACGGCCGGTGCGATGATGTGCTCGTCGCCCAGCATCACTTCTTCACGTAGAGCATCATGTTGTCGCGGAGCTTCGTCTCGACCTCGCGCTTCACCTCGGCGAGGATTCGCTCCTTTGTCTCATCCGCCAGCGAGGCCGGGTCGAACCCGTCGATGTAGCCGCAGACGCGCTTCGCGTACGCCTCCATCGCCGACTTCACCTCTGGCATCTGGTAGATGCGCGTCGCTACACTCGCATTGGTGTAGCGCATCATTTCCGGTAGGGCATCCAGCACTGCATCGGCGAGCTTCTGCTTCGCCTCGGGTGAGCCGAACTCGTAGATGTCCTTCCACGCGCGCTCGGCGAGCTGAGCGCCTATCAGTCTCATGAATGCGTCAACCGTTCCGCTACTCTCGTTCATGGGCACCTCTCGTCGATGTACTCCGCGATGACCTGCCCGTGGCAGACGTACGGTGGAGAGCCGGCGGTGAGCACCGCGGTGCCTTCTGCGCAGAAGCATCCGAGGGTCAGCTCTCCGTTCTGTTTCCGCTTCAGCTCCACGAGCTTCTCGACCTCAGCGCGATAGGCCTTGTCGTTCTCCACCTTGAACTTGAAGTGGTTCCGGTAGAGCGTGTTCACCGTGGACCCGCGGGGCTGCGACGGGCTCACCAGATACGGGTTCCCGTGCGTGCCTTTCTGCCCCTTGCCGGCGCGGCCGACGTAAACGTCGTACTTGCTGGCACGGATGTTGACGACGCGGGTCTTCATGCGTGTCCAGCTTCCATCAATGGGTTCTCACCACGCGCTCGCTCGAACGCTTCGCGCTCTTCCTTCATCCGGCGCTTCATGAAGTTGCACATGTCGAACGGCGCACCGGTTCGCTTCACCAGCTCGTCGCGCGAGAGGTTCGGTTCTCGCATCAGCAACTCGCGCAGCTTCTCCGCGAGCACTCGACGCTGCGTCTGGGTGATGCGCTGTCCGTGCGAACGACGTCCCACGCTTTCCTCCTTCACCACTGACGAAGACAACGTTCGGAACGAGTGCTGAGCGGGCTCACAACGAAAGGAGGTGCCCATGGACCTGCCTCAGATGACCGCACTCGTTCCGAACGTTCTCCTCCTCACTTGAATGGCGATTCTGGGCTGCAGATGGACTCGAGTACGCGGGTGACCTGCACCGGGAGCCACAGGCCGACACGTGAACGTGGGTGGACACGCCACACGTCCCTGTTGGGGCTCAAGAACCACGTGAGAGCGCGCTGCAATGGTGGTGCGTCGGAGTTCTTGAACGGTTGGTCTCGACCGGTGGCCCGGTAGAAGTCCCAGGTCTCTCCATCGTAGAGGAACACCTTCTCCAATTTCACGCAGGCTCGTTTCTCCGCATCGGAGTTGGTGTTGACGATGACCTCGACGTGCTCGTTCTCAAGAAGCCATCGGTCACCGGGACCACTGGAGAGTGCCAGCCCACGGCAGTCGTAGCCGAGCATCAGTGCCATCGCGATGGCATGACATCCATAGTCCCAGACCGGGTGCGCGTCCTTTCTTCTCACCGGGCCGCTGAATTCGGCAGTGAACTTCGGCGTGGGCCTCAACTCACCTCCCACATTCATCAGTCCACCTTGTGCGGTGAATCGCCGCCACGCGTACTCGAAACCATGCGACCAGAGGTGGACGAAATCGCATAGGAACGGAGGTCGGTCAGCCGCATCCCAGGCCTTCTCCACCCGTTCTGCATCACGCACCCTCAGCACCATCGGCTTCTCACAAAACACCGGCAGCTTCTGCTCCAGTGCGAGCATCAACAGCTCGTAGTGCGAGTTCGCGCTCGTAGCGATGATGATGCAGTCGTTTCCGCGGACTCGAGCCTCGCGGATGCTCTCCTTGCACGTGATGTGACCGTCGATGGTTGGCTGTACACCTGGAGGGAGAGCCGCACAGAGCTTCTGGGCCCATGGACCGCGTCCGATGAGTAGGGGTCTGGTAGGCACGTGAGATTCGAAGAACTAGCACGAGCACGTCGCACCTGTCACGCGAAATGTGACAGCTAGCGCTTCTTCACACCGAAGAACTGCGCGCATTCCGCAAGCGAATTGAAGGGCCCGGCATAGGTGACAACGTCGCGTTCAATCAGATGCCGTACACTGTCGATGACGACCTCGCGCATCGGCCCTCCAACCGAACGGACGCGAAAGAGACCTCCGACCTCTTCCAGGGCCAGTTTCTTTCGCTTGCCGAAGCGCTTGATGGCGGCCTCGACAATGTCGGTGCGGTGGTACTTCACCCGTTCAACCAGTCGGAGTACGCACGCTCGGCCTTGACGAACCCATCGGTCTCCCAGCGCACGTGATTGTGGTCCACGATGCCTTCGATGCGCTCCTGCAGAAGGTGCCCCATCTCGTGGCACAGAGTGGTGAGCCTCCGGTTCACGTTGACGACGTTGCCCAGCTGAGAGCCACTGATGCCCGGCTTCCCGGCCTCGGTCTCGTGGTCGAACACGTAGATGTTGAAGCCACCGAGGGCCTTGTCGGTCTGCGCCGTGCTCCACTTTCCAGTGAGGATGAGAAACGCGCGGGCCTTGTCCACTGCGGCCGTCAATCGTTCGGCGCTCACGCACCCGTTCACGGCAAAGTACTGCACGCCCATGAAACCGAGCGGCTGCCACTTCACCCGCGAAGACCACAGCTGCCACACCATGGCACCAACCCCAAGGGCAATCGCGGTGAGAACAACAGCCACGATGACCCAAGCTCCTGGCGTCATTACGTTGGGGAGGTTCAGGCCGGATTCGCGTTCGATGGTGGGCATGTGCAGGTGCCTTAAGGTGTCGGGGTGACAGAGGGGAAATTTCGGCGTTTGGAACTTTCCGAGTGACACTTCTACCACCATGAAAAACCTCCTGCACTCTTTCAAGAAGACACCTTTTCTCCATGCGAGCTTGATGCTCAGTCTTCGACTGCTCACCACGCTTGCCATCGCGCTCATCCTGTTCGCCGCTGGCATCGCGTTCGCTGCGGAGCCCGCCGCCGTCGTCAGCTCACTCGACGACCCGACCGTGTACCTGCGCATCATCTTCGACGCGGTGGAGAAGAAGAACTGGGGCGCGCTTGCAGCCGCGGTACTGGTTCTGTTCGTCGCCGTGTTTCGCGCGTTCGGAAAGAAGCTGCACGACTTCCTGCCCGACGACTCGTTCGCCGACAAGCCGCTCATCTTCCTCTACGACACGAAGCTCGGTGGCTGGGTGCTGAACACGTGCACCGCGATGGCCGGCGGTTTCGGCACTGCGCTGCTCGCGGGCAAGGCCATCGACTTCGAGCTGGTGCGCACGGTGCTGTCGGTGAGCCTCTCGGCCGCCGGCATCTGGGGCGCGGTGAAGGACGCGATGGAGCACTACGGCAAGGCGAAGCTGCCGAGCGCGGGGAACGCGGTCGCTGCTGGTGTGGCAGCTGCTGTGGACCCGGGCAAGCAGTTGAACAGCTAGCAGCTAGCGTCCACCACAAATTGGAACGTGGACGCACAGCTCGTACGTGCCCAAGACACCAAGCGCAGCTGAAGTGACGGCGATGGACAGCGCTGCCCACCAAGGCAACTGCAGTCCGTTTCCCCACGAGTCCAGCTCGACCACGCGCGCCTCACACGCGGCGAGCCTGCAGCTGGTGCGCTGGGCTCGAGGGAAGGGGAGCACGTAATCCGCACTCGCACCCGCATCCGGTGGCAGCTCCTCGATAAAGGAGCCGGTTCGCTTCACCGGGAACGCGTACTCCGCATGTCCGCCGTCGGCGAACTCGACCTCGGGACAGCTGCCGTACAGCTCAGTGAGCGTCGAGGCCTGCCCAGCATCCGACTCGATGGCACTGCCGCCATCGAGCTGTGCGAGTGCCACGAGTGCGATGGTCAGCATCAACTGACGATGTACGAGACTGAATGGCGCGTCAATATCTTGTCCGTCGCCGTGGTCGGTCTGGTCGGCTTACTACTACCCGAGCTTCCTGGTCCCTACGGCGCTGTAGAAACTCCAGAGACTGCTCACCCAGCACGAGACGTTCGATTTCAGCGAAGTACTGGTCGATGGGCCACTGAGACTTCCGTCCTGGAACTCGCAATGGGAGGTTGTCCTTCGGCAATTCGGTCACACGTCTGATGGGCAACTCTCGATATTCGAACATGCCGTAGAGGAGTTGCACCTCGCGGCGTGCTTGCTCGTCATCTGCCTTATGCTTGGCCGCCCACTTTCTCACGTCCCGAAGGAGGTCACCCTCGCGAGAACGCGGGAAGTCACGACATAGTTTCTGATTGCACTTCCAACACAGTTCCGCCCCGATTCCTCCGTGCTTCGAAGAAAACATGTCGCCGCACGCGACACAGTCCACTTGTTTAGTGACGTTTCTCTCTCGGTCCGATTTCGACAGTCGACCTTCGCGTCTTCGAATGTAGTGACTGATGGTTCCCTGTTCGATGCCGTAGCGCGCGGCCAGCTCGACTTGCGTGCGGCCGGATTTGACGAGGCGGTAGATGGTTTCCCACTGTGCGGTGGTCAGTGAGCGTTTTGGCTTCCGGCCACCAATGCCCACGGCCTACTCCTTGGCGGCAGTCTCGAGACCGAGGTCCTTCGGCGGTACGTAATTCCTATCCCGATAGAGCGCGCCGTCCTCGCGCTTCGCTCGGTAGACCATGAGGCAACGCGGACCGTCGAACTCTTCGACGTAAAACCGGGCCCAGCGCTCTTGCTCATTGCGCTCACGCTCGCGACGCGACAGGAACTTGTCGTCGATGAGCTTCGGCTGCTCCTTGACGAACTTCTCGGCCTCCCCCAGTCCGTGGAAGACGCCAACGACGTTTGCGTCGTAGTCCTCGTACAGCTTGCAGTTCCACTCGGTGACTACGAAGCAGCTCATCAATCGATGACGAGTGTGGAGAACATCGACTCGTCCCTCATCTCCGTACGCCTCACCTTCAATGGCGCCCCCAACACTGGCAGCTCGAACTTGTTCTTGCATCGGGTACACTTCCACGGCTTTCGCGCCCGCTTCTGAGCGGCAAAGCTGATGGACTTGCCGCGCCGTCGAATCGGATACGGTAGGCGGAAGCGGTACGGACCCTCACCGAACTCGCCATCGCCGGCACTGCACAGCGGGCACTTCCACGTCTGCAAGACGACGTCGTGCATTGCTAGCTCCTCAACTTGGTGAGCTTGGCCACGAGCGGCAGTGGCAACCGATTGACGGGAACGTCGAGCAGCTCCTTCAGCATCTTCTTGCGCACCGGCTTCCCTTCCAACAAGGCGACTGCGGCGATGGCCGCGTCAGCCGCCCTGTGCCAGTTCTCGCTCGGGTTCATGTCATCGCACTGACCAGGACGGTAGAACTTGTACACCGCGCGCTGGATGATGAGCGGGACCATCCGCCAGTGCGCCAAGCACATCAGCTTTTCCGGTTCGCAATGTCGGCTGCAGCCGGCTGCATGGCAATGGTGACGCGCTCCGCGTCCAGCTCCTTGGTCGTCTGCGCGTGGTCCCATCATCCGTCCTCACGCCTCATCGTCACGGTGCGCAGCCGGCCACACCCAAATGATTGCCATCGGCTCGGAAGCCAGTGAGTAAACGCCACATGTCAGGTGCTCCACGTCCTCCACGCGCAACCGCTCCTCTCCGAGGCGAATGCACTCACCGATGGCCGGCACGCGCGCAAAGGTCGCGTGACACCTCTTGTGGCTCTTCCCCTCGTACTTGTGCACCACGATTCGAACGGTCAATGGACCTCCTTCATCGCTTCGATGAGCGGCTGCCTCGGAGTTACTTCCGGCAGGGCAAGCTGGACGCGCTTGTCCTCTCCAATCCACCTGCAGACGAGGACAGCTTCTCCGCTCTTGAACTTGGTGATGTCGTTCCTCTTCTCACCGGCCTTGAAACCGATGGAGAGGTTCTCGGGCATGTACGCGCGGACCTTCTTCCAGTCTCCCTCATCTGAGATTCTGAGAAAGACGCGCACGTTGCAGCTGCGAATCGCGCGAACATCGACGAGTGACTGCTGCTGGCTGCACAAGATGAAGTTGAGGCCGTACTTGCGGCCTCCCGTCATGATGCCGAGGAACACTTTGATGTTCTGCGCCTGTCCAGACTCCTGCTGCTGGGGCATGAAGTTTTGGCTTTCCTCGACGATGAGGAACGTCTGCCGCGGGCACTCACGCCTCAACTTGTACAGCTCTCGGATGAAGTCGAGCACGAAGGCGTCGAGTTTCGGTGGCTCGAGGTCGGTCCAGTGAGAGAGGTCGATGAGAACGCTCTTGCCCTGGCGCACCAGCTCCATGCAGAACTCCACCGAGGATTCGTCTACTGGCTTGCTGCCGTAACCGAGTTTCACCACTGCCCCGGGCTTCACCTCCCAGAGCCGCTCGTACTCACCGTGGGCGTCGAGAACGATGACCTGACCGTCCTGCTCCACAATCTGGGAGGCGAAGAGCATCGCAGCGGATGACTTACCGCTACCGGACTCACCTGCGACCCACGCGCGGAACCCGTCCGCGAGCACCTGTGGGCTCATCAGGTCCAGGATGATGGACTTGGAGAGGCGAATGCGCATGGGTCACACTTTCGCCGGCCACGTCCACTTGCCACGCGCCGCTTCACTGCCCGCCGGCTCCGTGGTGAAAGGGACATCCTTCATCTTGAAGTCGCCCATCTCGTAGAAGATGTGGAGGGAGACGGTGTAGCCGGCTTCCTTCGGAACGTGTCCATTCTCAGCGAGCGTTGCGAGGTCTCGAATCGCGACCTTGGTGATGATGGCCGCCTGGATTTCGGGAGGGAAGCGACCGTCGCGGTCGCCCAGGTTGGTGTAATGCACCACGCGGCCGACGGTCGGAATCGTTCCCGCCTTTTGCTCGTGTGCAGCAGCGCTCACAGGTAGTGCCGCTACCGCCAGAACCGGCGAGTCCCAGTTCCAGCGGAGACCCTTCTCGTCCACTCCAGAGTGTCGCGTTCCGTGTCCCTCTTGCAGGTCGCAAGAGAGCTTTCCACCGTTCAGTTCGCCGCACAGTAGGATGATTCGGTGGTCGAGGGTGGCGTCGACACATGCGTCATCGGGCAAGTTCA
Organism: Salinibacterium sp.; assembly: GCA_004297555.1. Classification (GTDB taxonomy): domain Bacteria; phylum Actinomycetota; class Actinomycetes; order Actinomycetales; family Microbacteriaceae; genus Rhodoglobus. The sequence goes on along the minus strand of SCSV01000286.1, from coordinate 41,716 downwards.
GTGTCGCGCCCCGCTCCCAAGTCTGGTTGCACTTCGTGCAGCGCGTCCTCACGGCATCACGACCTTTCGCTCATCGTTTGCCTTCATCAGCTGCTCTGCTGCCGTGAGTGCCAGCTGCATTTCAATGTCGGAGAACGTGTACGTCCCGAGGAGAACGGCGGCGATGTGGAGCCGGTTCATCTTGAACGTCCGCTCCACCACCTGCTTCTCCATCTCGTCGAACTTCATCGAATCCTCCCAGCGTCTCTGATTCGATTGCACTCCCGACACGAACGTTTCCCTCGAGGAGAGACGTACGTCGTCTCGTCGGTGAGCGGGTGTCCATTGGCACAATGTGACTTGCGCCGTCTGGGCTTCGAACGGCATCCATTGGCGTAAGCGTGTTTGGCGTTCTGACTTTTGGTCATCCACTCCAAGTTGTTCGCTGCGTTGTTCTTCTTGTTCGTGTCCTTGTGATTGACCTCGTGCTTTGGCGTCGGCGGAGGGCCGTGGAAAGCAAGCGCAACCAGCCGATGGACACTAACCTTCTTCATCGCCTTTCCCTGTCCTCGCCCATGCCCAAGGGAGACCGCCAAGTAGTCACGTCCAGTTCCGGACTGCTTCAACTCGTGCGACACGGTTCGAACACGCCCGTCGGATGAGACCTCATATCGTCCCTCGAATCCAACGACCGGTCTCCACTCGACGGTCACAACTTGACCTTCGGTGCTTCCTCCGAGAGGAAAGCAGTTGACATTGAAAATCCGAAATCGCCCCAGTGGCGCAGCCACGGCATCGCCCACAGGTAGAGCGGCCTTGAAGGGTTGGCCCAGCGGCATCTGGCGCTAAAGGCCCAATCCTCGCTCAAATACTCGTACGGAACTTCTTCGACGGTTGGCAGGTCCGGGCGGAGCTTCGCGGTCTCGATGGTGCGCGGCACACAGATGGGTCGGAAGAAGTCGTACGACGGGGCTCTGCCGGCGTAGAGGCTCGCGTGGAGTGACATGTTCGCACGGCGCTCGAGTTCTTCGACGTGATGGTTGTCGCACTCCTTCCACGCACTCATGCCCACCTCGAACACCTCGTCGACCACGAGCCTTGGAATCGCGAGGAACCCGCCACCCAGGTACTCGGCGGGAATCAGCGTGTCTGCGCCCGCAGCCACGGACACGCGTTCATCAAGAGGTCTAGAACTCATTCCCCTTCCGATTGCGCGCGCAGAGTAGATGCCGGCCACGCAGCTCTGCACCATCTTCGCCTTCACGCACGTACTCAAGACCGCGCCGACCTCGAACTCGATGTCGTGGTCGAGCATGAAGCAGACGTCGAGGTTCTTGTTCGCCATGAAAGCTGACAGAGCTTTGCTTCGCGAACGTGAAATCAGCGCGTCGTCGTCGACGGAGTGGAAGATGAAGTTGACGCCGAGCCTGTCGAAGTACCGCAGCTCCTGAATCACCGACCAGAGCGTCTGGCCCTTCACGCCGCCGTAGGAGAAGAGGCAGAGCATCACGCTGGGCTTGTGGGATTCGAGTGCGCCCTTGGCGTTGCCGAGCGCGTCGATTTCTTTGATGGCCACGGTCAGCCCCCTTCTTCGAACTTCATGATGGCGTCGAAAGCCTCGATGACCTTGGTGCAGGCGAATAATGAGAGCCGGTCCCACTTCTCCTTCGAGTCGACCTTGAGCACGCGGTTCACCATGCCGGAGACCACCTCGAACTCTACCGCGGACATCTTCGGCTTCGCGTTAGAGAGCTGCTCGCGGATGATGGGTTTGGCAGCTTCCAATTTCTCCCACGAGAGCTGTTGAAGCAACAGCTTATGAGCTTCATCAGCGACTGACATCTCAGCGCTCCTCGACGACCGCGAGCACATCCTCTTCATTCATCATCAGCGCGAGACCGTCTTCGAGCTTCACCTCGGTGCCGGCGTACTTGCTGAAGAGCACGACCGCACCAGCGCCAAACTCCTTGACGTCATTTCCCACGCTCAACACTTCACCCTCGCAGGGCACTTCCTTCGCGTTCTCGGGAATGAGGATACGGCCCACTTTTCCGGCGCCCTCCTTCCGGCGAATGAGGACCTTCGAGTGCAGAGGACGGATGCGTGCCATGTGCGTGCTCCTTGGAGATGGTCAGCGCCACGATGAGCAACCGAAGTTGTTGTCCGCTCGTCAGCGCGTTCACGATGGCGAAGAGTCTTGTCACGTTTTACGTGACAGGGTCAAGCGCATTCTACTTGAATCCGAACTCTGCCCCCAGATGGAACGAAGACCTTGATGCTTCGACCGCAGACGCGAGCGGCACCTTGGGTCCGATGGAGATGAGAGCACCGCCATGCCAGCTTGCCGTCGACGCGAAGGACTTTTTTCCATCTAGATGTGGAACGCGTACCCATCTCATCTCTTCTTCTTGAGCTGCTTGCACCACAGAATCAGGTTGACCCGCGTACCGTGCGTGATGCCCTCTGCTCGGTGGATGTGACGTCCGCGGTGGACGATGAAGCGTCCGTGACACTGCTTGATTCGGTAGACGGGAGAGCGTCCTTTGGCGTCGTACATCACGAGGTCCCCGCCCTTGAAGGTGTTGCTCAGGCACACATTCAAGGTCACATCGCTCGAGTCGTAGTGTGCCTCGAGAATGTGGAGCACGACCAGCTTGTAGACCTCGCCCCGAATCGTTTTGACCACCATGGCCTGATGCTACTTGCTGATGCGCCCAAGCACGAAGCCGATTCCCACGATGGCCGCGAAGAAGCCTGCGAACACCAGCGTGCCGTCGGGACCGTCACCGGTTCCTCCGTACGGACGGATGACCGTTCGGCCCGCGTTGCCAGTGAGAATCACTGTCGGCTGCAGCCACTGCATGACGGGAGACGGCGGCCCATATGGGTCGTACGCGATGGCGGCGCGAATGGGCGGTGTGGCGGCTGAACGGAATTCCACCGTGTCCCAGATGGAGGGAACCAGCTTCGCAGCCACCTCATCGGGGGACGAGGCACCGTTGCGGATGAGGTCGATGAGAGAGGAAGACGCATTCGTGGCCATGGTGGTAGGGTAGCGCGCATGCCGAAGGTCACCAAGAAACAGAGTGCGCGTGCGTGGAGAGGATGGAGAGAGGTGACCCCTGGCGTCTTCGTGCGTGACGATGTCATTCCATCGTACGACCTCTCCACCTTCCATCTCCTGGCCGCGTTGGAGAAGGACGGCCCACCGAACTCGATGAACAAATACGGAAAGTGGCTGCGCAGCCGTGTGGCACAGCAAATTCTCGCCCGCCTCGTTCGCACGTTCGTGCAACCGTTGGTGAGCACGGTCTACCCGGAGATGCGCCCACTTTCTGTCAGACCTTACGGCTTCACCGTGCAGTACGACGTGAGAAACCAGAAACGTCTCGAGCGCGACGCGGCAGGGATTCCTACCAAGTGTCGCATCACTCAGAAGAAAGCGCACGCATGACCGCAGAGCGAGACGACTTCAGCGTTACCGCGTTCCCGCTCGCGTTCAACACGCGAGATGGGAAGCCTCTGGACAATGCCGGAGTGTTTCGCGATGCCGAAGGAAACTGGTGGAGCATTCAGGCGCGCAAGGTGCCGCAGCTCTCCAAAAACGTCTACGACATGCGCGACGTGCGCGCGCTTCGACAGGATGAGCACGGACGGGTTGGTCACATCAGTATGGTGAGACTGCCACGCAGACCTGTATGGCTCACCGCGAACGACAAGAGCAACCTGCGCGTGGCGCTGGAGCTGAACGCGCTGAGGTACAGCAAGGACATCAAGCTCTACCGGACGCAGGATGAAGCCGACGAGGAGTGGAAGCAGGCACACGAAGCACGCGAGCTGTTCGTGAAGCGTGGGCGGTAGGGGGACTGGCGTCGACAGCCCCTATTTACCTATGGGACTCCGACGCACTCACCTGTGAGGTTTTTTTTCGTGTCGCGCGTCGTTTTGCTTCACCGCAGAGTCAAGAGGTCACCGGTTCTTCGGCCGAGCCTGCCGAAGCGCCGGTAGAGGTCAGACAGTTCCTTTTCCTGGTCGACCAGCTTGTCCTCAAGTGACTTCACCCTGGCCTCGAGGTCTTTCACCTTTCGGTGCAGCTCTGCTTCGGTCGTCGGCACGGTCCCTCCAACGTGATGAGACTGGAACTCCTTGAGGTGATTCTGTAGCTCGGTGAGGTCTGAGCAGACGAGGCCACAGCTGCACGTGTTCCACGCACCCATCAGCTCGCCATCGCCAGCCGGTACATCTCGCCGGTCACCACCTTCGCGCGAGTGACCTTCGGAACCTCCAGCGCCTTGAGCACCGCGAGCGCAGACTCCACGGAGCAGATGCCGCGCTCCACGCGAAGAATCTGCTGGTGGGACAACTTGGTCTTGAGCGCCAGCTCGCGAAGGCTCACGCCCTGCTCGGCGCGCGTCTTCTTCACCAGTGCGGCGATTTTCGGAAAGTGCATCCTCGACTCCTCTGCTTCTCGTGCCGGGGGGACACCACGTCCACCCTTCGTACGACTGGCGCGCGAGTGCAGGTTCGGTGCCTTCTTCTCTTCTTCGGTCTTCATACCATGAACGGTATGTGGGACTGCTCACCTACGCAAGAGCAAGAAAGGCGGTGTCACATTTTCTGGACCAAGAGGCTTGCAGCAGTTTCTTGGTCGTGACATTGGTGGCAGTCGCTTTGTAGCAGTTCGGTTACCAACGTCTCCCTGCACGGACGGACACATGAGCCTGTTTCTGCGGTCGTACGAGTCGTCGATGGCGAAGCACACCGACGCCCCCGAGGTCTTCCACCCGGCTTGTGCGTATGCAGCCTTCGGTGCTCTGCTCACTCGGCGGAAATACCGTTGTGTTCTCGCGGGTGGGGTGCCTCCGCGGTGGACCAACACCTGGGTGTTGCTGGTCGGTGACAGCGGCGATAGTCGGAAGACGACAGCCATCTCCATGTCCCACGAGGTCATGCGCCGTGTCGACGACACCATCGACGCACCCACCGACGGCAGTCCCGAAGGTCTGCTCGGCTGGCTCAGCAAGCGGCACCAGCAGGAGGAGAACAACGCGAGCGGCATCATCGTGGCCGGCGAGTTCGCACTGATGCTCACGCAGTACGAGCGAAGCTACTCCATCAGCATGAAGCCCCTGCTGATGGAGTTGTTCGACGTTCCTGCGGTGAAGAAGCGTGCCCTCGCCAAAAGTGAGTTCACCATCCCGCAGCCGCGCATCTCGATGCTGGGTGGGGTGGCCATCGAGCTGTTGCCGACAATGTCGACTGCGGAAGACTGGCTCGGTGGTTTCTTCTCGCGCTGCATGTTGATTCACGGAGTGCGCACCAAGGAGATGAAGCGCGGTAGCACTCCGACTGAAGCCGAGTACCTGAAGCACGCGGACGCTCTTCACGGCTGCATGCGCCGATGGCGCAACAATCAGCTGAAACTGAAACGCCCACTCTTCGACTACGACAATGCCGCACTGAAGGTGGTGGACAAGCTCCCGCGTCCACCGGAAGAGCCGAACTTGAAGATGAGCCTCGCTCGCGCATCAGTGCACCTGCACAAGCTCTCGGCCATCGAGCAAATTGACGAGAACCCCGAGGCAAAGGCCATCGGCAAGAAGGCTACTCGACGTGCGCTCGACTACCTCATGGAGGCATGGTGGAAGAAGGTCCCCGAGGTCATCGACGAATGCTTCGCACGCGGCCGTGGTGACTTTGAAGGTGACCGGCTCGCCAAGCGCATTCATCGATATGTCATCCGTCACGACGGCAAGTGCAGCTGGTCCGAAGTCATGCGCGGCTGTGCACTGAAGAGTGACGAGGTCCGCAAGAGCATCAACTCTCTCGAGGACGCCAAGATGGTGAAGCTGGGAGAGGGCACCGACGGAGAGGTGACGGTATCTGCCCTCTCTGGCGATGGTGAGTGTAAGTAACTAATCAAGTATTTCCATATACACACACTCGTGTATATAAGAGTACTTGATTAGTTACTTACACTCAACCGCACTAGAGGGGACTCCATGACACCACAGCAACTGATGCTGAAGCACATTCGAGGGAAGTTGTCGCCGGCTGAGCGACTCCGCCAGTGGGCTCAAGACGGTTACCCTCCCGACGGGCGTCTGGGACGTCCTCGTTCCTATTTCGGTGTGAGCCACGCCGGGTGGGAGGGGTTGATGAAAAACAGCCCACTCAAGACGCCCAATCTCAGCGAGGGGCTCAGTTGGGGAATGGCGTTCGACGGCTCAGAAGCCTGGAGGGTCTGTGTTCGTGCTGCGTACGCCCAAGGGTACTTCTGGGTGTGCGTCCAATCGGGGAAGCGCCTTACGCGAAAGGACCCACCGTATGCCACGTTCACATTTCACTGTCCGGTGGCCCAGGAGGACATCCTCAGGACAGTTACGGCTCTCCTCCCTCCAGAGGTCAAGCTCTCCATCGATGACTTCAGATGGTCTTCCCTCAAGGCACCTGCTGAACTCGGAATGCCGTGGGTGACCCCGAGGAAGTACGGTTGGACCGGAGAACGCCTGATGGCCTTCTTCGGGCTGGACGAGAGAAGGAATCAGATTCGGGTGGGAAGCACTGCTGCTCCAGCACAACGTTGTGGCAACGAGGAACTGTTGCTTCTTGGCGTGTCGGACCTCACGAAGGAACAGGCGAGAGCGAAATTGTCGCCGTACCGGACCGAGCGCGAAGGGTGGTTCAAAGCCACTGAGAAGAGCTTGAAGCTTGTCGCCGCGATGGCTGCGAAGTACGCGAGGAAGGAGCTGTCCAAATGACCTGGATGGACGAGTGGAAGTTGAGGTCCTATCAGCGTGCTGGTGCGGAGTTCTTGAGCGAGCCGCCTGACTTCCATCGTGGGCGTATCCTCGCTGATGGCCGAGGCTTTGGAAAAACCTGTCAAGCACTTGCTGCAGTGAAGCTACGCGCGGAACGGAACAACGACGGCAATGTCACGCCCATCATCACCACCGCGATTTCCCGTGGAGACTGGAGACGAGAAATCGCGCGCGTGTGGCCCGAAGCGAAGACTGCGGTGCTCTGCAACGACGAACCGAAGTACCGTAGGAGAGGGGAGAGCGAAGAGGACTTCTCGAAGCGCCAGCTCGACACGTGGCTGCCGGTGATGAAGGGTGAGGTCCCCAACGCCGAGCACCACTTCCCCATTGTGAGTTTCGAGAGCGTACCCAAGCTCCTGCAGGCAAGTATTGCGCACGGAATCGTTTTCGGCAGCCTCATCTGTGACGAAGCACATCGCCTGAAGACCTATTCGACTCGTACTTCGCAAGCAGTCAGGCCGTTGGTCGCGAAGTCCAACGTCACCATGTTGCTTACCGGGACGCCTGTCCACAATCGGCCCAAGGACCTCTACAACCTGCTCGACACGTGCAAGATGGGCTACGCGGGAAGCTTCCGCAGGTGGGCTGACCGCTACTTCTTCATGCACGTCACCAACGGTGGCTTCGGGCGCATCGTCGGCGACTTCATGGGGCCACAGTACAAGCAAGCGCTGATAGACGACACCGCCTCTCTCATGCTCTCGCGCAGCGTCAAGGAGGCATACGGCGAGTTGCCGGCTGTCCAGCGCATCCTCAAGCGCCTCTCCCCGAAGAGCGAAGCGTTCAGGGTGTCACCGGCCAAAGTGGCCAAGATGAAGGAGGGCGGCACCATCGACGAGGCCCTGCGCAAGTGCGCCGAGCAGAAGTTGAAGTACGCCGCCGAGCTGGCCGAAGAGCTGGGTGAGCCGGTCGTCATCTACACGTACAAGCGCGAGCACGCGCGGCAACTGATGGTTCACCTCGCCAATCTTCGCATCGGTGCGCTCCTTGCCACCGGTGACGTGGTCGCCAAGAAGCGAGACGAAGTCATCGAGCGCTGGAAGCGTGACGATGAAGTTCCCGCACTAGAAGGCAAGGCTCCCTCGTCGTGTCCCGTTCTGGTCTGCACCATGGACGCGGTCAACGAATCAGCCACGCTGGTGCGCGCCGCGTGCATGATTTTTTGCGACTTCGACTGGCGACCGATGAAGCAGCTGCAGTGCGAGGGTCGAATCGACCCGGCACGTCAGCCCGAGAACATGAGACGGCCGGTGTCCATCTACTACCTGTGCATCGAGGGAGGAGCTGACGAGGTGGTTGCCGAGCGGCAGTACGAGAAGCTGGTACAGGCACAAGGCATCGCCGGCACAGGCGAAAGTACCGCCGCGCTGTCATCGATGCTCAAGCCTCTTGCGCAGAATGTCACTTTTTTGGAGACTGTCTCCGAAGAACAATCACTCGCAGACTTGGTCGCACGATTGGAGGCGCGCGCATCGAGAATTGAAGAGGTCGGCCTTTGGACAGTCTCCGACGACAAGCTGTAGGTGACAAGTGGAAGCGCTACGCGCACTACGAGTTCGACGGGTCGGGAATGCTCTTCGACAAGAAAGGTAGGGCCACCGAGGCCGACCTTTCGTTTCTGGACCATACTACCGGAGAGACCGTCACCTTCTTCGTGACACCAGAATTTCTGTGGACCTCAACGCTGTGTGGAGAGTTTCCGCGCCCGTGGGACCGGCTCCGTTTCATTGGTCGCCTTCCCATCACGAAAAAACGACGCGGGGTTCTGCGCGTGGAGCGCTCAGTCTGATGCCCGGCCCCTCCGCGAAGGTACCCGAAGCAGCCATCTCGTCCCTCGACCTCGTCAGGAAAATCCTGGCTTCAGATGCCTCAAACCACAACAAGGCGACCATGGTGCAGCTGTTCTTCGACGCGCACCTCAACGAGGAGCTGGACGTGCTCATCGAGTTCGTTCAGGAACTCGAGATTGACGAGCGCGACCCTCGCATTCAAGGTCCGGTGTGCAGGGGTGACTTGAGAGCAGCGGTGACCGCCTGCACCGCCGCCTGTCGCTCAGCGTTCATCTCCACGCTGCGTGAGCACAAGCGAGAGACCGAGTGACGTCACCTGCGATACCACCCGTGCTCGGCTGCGCGCACGGTCGTCCTCCGGGACAAGCATGCCCACACTGCATGGGCATCAACGCACCTCTCCCACCGACGTCCCCACTTCCACATCCCTACTTGAACTGTGACGAGTGCGATGGGGCTCTCGTCTGCCCCCTGCCCAACTGCGTCACTCCCATTCACCTGCACCAGGAGTGTCACGAGTTCCGAATCGCGCTCGACAAGTTCTCGACCCGCTGGTGGGGCTGGTGGAACTTCAAGCAGCGCGTTCGCTTCGAGCTGACCACGTTCTTTCCCCGTCTCCGCTTCCGCTTCGTCCTCTGGTACTACCGTTTCATCGTCATTCAACGCATTGGCTTCAAGCACGGCAGTATGAGCCCTGCCTGCGTCCTCAAAAACTCCCGTTGCGTCTCGTTTCACTACCAGTGGAACGAGCGCTACGAGCTGAAGCCCATCGGCTGGAGCTGCACCGAGTGCGGTTGGGTCATCGAAGGTGACTGGCGAGAGATGCAGAAGGAGATTGGGCGATGACCCTCCCCTCCACTGTTGGACCTGCGTCATCTGCAGGAACAGCTACTCCACCATCGACCCGTTCACTGGCATGGCGAACTTCATCTTCTCGCCACACGCCGGCATGTGCCCCGGTTGCCATGAGCGCTGGAGCAAGTCCCCCGAGGCCGTCGCGGTTTCTGAGCTGACGGGAAAATTCCGCGAGGAGCTGAAATCTCTCGTCGAGAGACACCGCGAGAAGATTGACCCGAAGAGGAGTTGAAGCATGGACGCACGTGACCCGAAGACCGTTCGCTCACACGCCAAGCCGTGGTTCCGAACGAACAACGCGGTGCACGAGGCATACAAGGCACACGCCACCATCGAACGGTTGAGGCCGTTGTTCGAGAAGCTCTCGAGACTCGTTCGCGAGAACGTGAGGACGCACCCTCACGTGGTTTAAGCCCCGGTGTCACTTTTCTTGTGACACCGTCACTTTTTTTGTTGCAACGAGCACACGGCCCATGAGAGAAGCCGTCGCGGATGGACGGACGACCTGCACAGCCCTCCAGAAAGCGCACCGGTGACCCTGGAACCGGTACCCCGCGCGGCTCCACGTTCTGGACGGTGACCCAAACGTGCTGGCGCCTCTTTCTCCTCAAGTACATCTTGGCCCTCTTCCCGGTCAAGACGCCGGACTACCTTCACGTCGGCACGCTCTACCACGCACTGTTGGAGGGATGGAGTGTCGAAGGGCTCTACACCTTCCCGCCCGAGTACCACCCTCACATCGAGCTGGCGAAGAAGCTCTACGACGAGCGCCTCGCCGGCCCACCCATTCCGTCGTCCACCGCGAAGGAGAAACAGCGCACGCTTCCATTCGGCATGACGGCCAAAGCGGATAGAGAGGAACTGAGCTTCGGTAAGCGGAAGGCCATCCGCGATTTCAAGAGCACCATCTTCTTCTCCGAGCACGACGAGAAGCAGTGGAACGTGAACCTGGGCATTCTCGCCGAGGCAATGGGGCATGGAGCTGAGAAGGCCATCGTCGACGTCATCTGCAAGGCCGGCGGAGACAACTTCGGCCGCGTGCAACAGTTCGAAGTCGAAGTCGGCGAGCGCGAACGCGAGGCCGTCGAGCAGCTGGTGAACGATGCACGGCTCGAGATTCACGCGCGAGTCGACGAGGCGTGCAGTGAGCTGAACAAGTACGAGGTCTGCGGCCAGGACGGCAACAAGCCAAAGGACGACCACCAAAAAGCACTCCTCTACAAGCGCCTCCGCGCCATCTTCCCCAAGCGCATGCCGTCGTGCGTCGGCAAGTACGGACCCTGCCACTACTATGAGCGCTGCTGGGGCGATGGCCCGGAGAAGCACCTCTTCAAGCAGAACCAGCGCAAGGGCTACGCCTGGGTGAATGACGAAGGCGACGTGGTTCTCAGGGACAAGGTGAGCAGATTGAGTGACGCCTACGTGGGGGTCGTGTGATGCGGATGAATGTCAGCCCCACCTGCTATTGGTGACTCGTAACTTTCAAGGAGACGGACGGACATGGCAAGCAAGAAGAAAAACGGTTCGGCAGCAGTGGTGAGCGCACCTGTCGTGGCTCCACCCAGCGGGAGCGGATTCACTCCCGGCAAGAAAGCGTTGCGCAGCGGCAAGCGCTTCATCGTGCTCTACGGCTGGCCGAAGGTGAGGAAGACTACCGCAGTGAGTACGCTCCACGGCCGTAAGGTCAAGTGGCTCATCTCGGACAGCAATGCCATCCCGACACTCGAAGCGCTCAATCGCATCCCCCATCCCGACGACACCTACGAAGTCACCAGCTTGCTCGAAGCGAAACAGCTTCTGCAGCAGATGCTCGAGTACGCCCGCGCGAACGACGGGCTCGACTTCGACGTTCTGGCCTGTGACTCGGTCACGCAGTACTTCGATTGGGCTCAGGCGGAGGCGGCACGCGTGACCAGCCAGCGCTTCCTCGGTGACGTGAAGGACAACAACGGCTACCAGCTGTTCAACGCGGACTTCGGCGAGTTCATCGACCTGCTGTCCCAGGTCTCGCAATACGTCCATGTCATCGCCATCGCGCACGCGAAAGAAGCACCTGGAGACGACAAGGCACGTACCGCTTTCAAGAAGAAGGGCACGTACGCCGGCTTGAACCTGTCACCTGCGATGGCAGCGCAGCTCGCACGGAAGGCGAACTGGATTCTCTACCAGAGTCTCGAGACCCGGTACGTACCGGACACCGCGGAGAACCGCGTCTCGGACGACTACATCACCGCCGAGGTGCTCCCGACCGGCGACCTCGTCAAGCACACCGAGACCATTATCCACACCGCGCCGACCGACCTCTACATCGGCAGCGCGAACAGTCGCATGGTCGAGGGAGAGAACGGCATGCGCTCGACGCTCGAAGCGGAGGAGCCCGCCAACCTCGACCTCATCATGGTGAAGGAAGGCCTGCTGGAGGCGCGCAGCTAGCCACAACGAATGACGGTGGAGAGGAGAAGGAGGGCAGCTCTCCACCAGCTGTAACGAACGCCCACTCAACCGCAACACCAACGCAACACCACAACAACCACACACAAAGAGAGAAAAAATCATGGCCATCAATGCTGCCCCGGACGCGTTCTTCTCGGCCGGCGGCGACACCATTTCCGGTCCCGAAGCGGACGACTACCACTGCATCGTGAGCGATGCCTCGCGTGGGATGTCGGCCGACGGGACCAAGGCGCAGCTCATCCTCGAGTTCACCGTGAAGGACGACAAGAACCACCCGGCGATGGAGGGCAAGAAGCTCTCCAAGGCGTGGTTCACGTGGCCCGCCGCGGCGGACTCGGAGACCGACAAGAAGAAGGCGCTCGGTCGCCTGAAGCGGATGCTGTACGAGGGTCTGGGGGTTCCGTGGCCGAAGGAGGCCAAGCCCGTCGACCCCCGCTCCTTCTCCACGAAGGAGGCGTTCGTGCGCATCGGCACCACCACCAACAAGAAGACCGGGAAGTCCTTCACCGGCGTCACGCACATCGTGCAGGACCCGAAGAAGTTCCCGGCCAAGGTCGCCACCGACAAGAACGGGGCGGTCGCGGGTTCGCAGACGGCCACCACGCCGTCGCGCCGCCGGGGAGCCGCTCAGGCTTCGGCGTAGCTGGAGGGAAGGTGCGTGAGCTGAGAGCGCGTGCATAGCGCTCGCAGTGCCTGCAACACGCATCTTCGAAGTGAGCGCCGGTGGGTGCTGTCTCCGCATCCACCGGCGCGCTGTTCGGAGTGCCGATGCTGGAGACAACCATCACTCTTTTTTTCTACTCATCATCTCGGGGTCATCGTGCTGACGGACGCGCGCAGAGCAGAGCTGCAGAAGGTCGCAGAAGGATGGACGGGACTCGGCGTCATCCTCTCACCGCTCCCTTTCGTCGGTGAGCGCCTCAGCGACTTCTGTCACCAGCGCGCCGCGAAGTTCTACATGCTCGCGCACGGGCAGCTGAGCACTGAGTTCATCATCAACCTCACCACCCTCATCGAGGGCTTCAATGCGTGAGGGAATCTACGGCGAGTCGAAGGTCGACCACCGCCAGACGCCACCGACCAGTTGGGGCTTCCGCTCCGATGACCCGCGCAAGTGGGGCGCGAAGTGCGACCAGTGTCCGCTGAACGGTCAAGAGCCGGTCTGGGGAGACGGTCCACGTGACGCGCTCGTTGCGTTCATCGGTGAAGCGCCGGGTCGGGATGAGGTTGCGGTGGGTATTCCATTCTGTTTGGTCCCAGAGACGCTCGTACTTACTGGGATGCTGGAATGGAAACCGCTCGGCGACCTGAAGGTCGGTGATGAGATTCTGGGCGTAACCGAGAATGGACCTGAGCGTCCTGACGGGCATCGCAATTTAACGTCGAGAGGTGCACGTCGATGGACCGCTGGTGTTGTAACCAACGTTGTCCGTCGCGTCGCGGAAGTCTTCCAGGTCGACACGTCGGATGGCGGTTCCATCATTTCGTCAGCTGACCACCAGTTCCTCAACGGAAGTATGAAAGGCGCTTCGCAAGCTTGGGTTCGTGTCGACCAAATGCAACAGTGGGACGGATACCGAAGTGGGTACAGAAAGCTCCAAGCGGAGTCAGGTATCACCGCAATGCGCAGCTCTCGCCTCGTTCGACCGTTCGCGCCATGGGCGCCTCCGACGGGATACGACTTCGGTTACCTTGCCGGGTTCCTTGATGGTGAGGGGCACGTTGGGGGAACTAGAGGTCCTACGAAAAAGCGCGGAACCATTCTCGGCTTCGCGCAGAATGTCGGGTCGACGCTCGACCATGTCAGTGAACTTTTCGACCAGCTCGGATTCAAGTTTGGACGCTCTGAGATTCAGCGTGTGAAGGGCGTAGCAAATGCCAAACGCTACCTACGCGGCGGATTCACCGAAGCTGTAAAGCTTCTCGGAACCGTCCGCCCTAAGCGTCTCCTCTCCAATTTCCGTGCTGTCTTGATGCGTGACGGAATGGGAGCGCGATGGGCGTCGATGAATCGGCCACGCGTCCTTCGGCGTACTCCTCTCGGAGTACGCGAGGTAGTCGACATCACCACTACGTGTGGGACGTTTATCGCTAACGGGTACGTGGTGCACAACTGTGGTCGCTCTGGCCGTACTTTCGAAAACTGGCTCACGCGCCACAATCTGAAGCGCTCGCAAGTATGGATTGACAACTCCATCTTGTGCTTTCCCCCCGGCGGCGACCTGAAATTGTTCCTCCAAGTAGCGCGCAAGCAACACAAGACAGAGCAGAAGGGCAAGAAGAAGGAAGAGGTCCTCTCCTTCAATCACCCGGTCGACTGCTGCAGACCGCGCCTGATGTCCCAGTTGCGCATCCCGAGGTGCGAGACGTGCTCTACCGCCGAACACCCGCGCTATCTCAGAGGCCCCGACAAGCACCTCTGCATCTGCAAGAGTCCGCGCATCCTTCCCATCTACAAGCAGATGGCTAAGGAGGGCTTTGTCAGCGCGCGCGCGTGGCAGCAGATGGGCAACTTCGCGTTGGAGTCGACGCTCGGGTTCAGCGGCATCACCGCTCACCGCGGTTACGTGGAAAACATGAAGGAGCGGCGGGAGCGCTTGATGGGCATCATCCCGCGCTGGAGCTATGCCGTACCGGAGCTGACGAAACCGCCCAGTGGCATGGGCGAAGGACTTCCACCGAGGAAAGGACACAAATGACGAACACCGACAACAAGGCCGAGTTCGAAGGCGTGAAGGCACTGAAGTTCAGCGACAGCGGCAAGGCTCTGCTCTGCAGCGGACTGAAAGAAGGTTCCGACACCTGGGTACCCGTCAGTCAAATCCACGAAGACTCGGAGGTGTTCGAATCGGGACACGAAGGAACCCTCATTGTGAGCCTTTGGTGGGCAACGCAGGCGAAGCTCGTATGAACATCGCGCAGGACTTCTGGAGGTACGTGGAGAAACTGCCCAACGGCTGTTGGCGTTGGATGCGCTCGCTCAATAAGGGAGGGTACGGACAGGTTTACGACGAAGAAGGAAACAACCTTGCGGCGCATCGAGTTGCTTGGGAACTGGTGAATGGGCCCATCCCCAGAGGCCTTAACGTGCTCCATCGATGCGACCATGGATGGTGTGTCCATGCGGAGCCGGGAGGAAACGGCGGCTGCCTATTCTTGGGGACCCACGCCGACAACATGCGCGACATGGTCAGTAAAAGGCGCAGCAGCATAGGCGAGCGTAACGGCCAATCTCGGTTGAGCGCCGAGCAGGTTCGGTCCATTCGTTGCCGTGCTGCTGGCGGTTGTACGCAAATTGCGTTGTCGCGCAGCTTCGGAATTAGCACTCGACAGGTCAGAAACATCATCTCCCATCAAAAGTGGAGGAGTGTCACGTGACTTATGAGCAAGCAAGAAGGGAAGTCCGCAAGCTCCTGCGTTCGTCGAACGGCGAAGTGAAGGAGTTGCCGGTCGTACCTTCGTCGGCCGACTTCACCCCGTACCGGTTCCTGGTGGGAACCGGACGCGGCAAAAACTTCGTGGCCATCACCGCCGGGATGACCTGGGCAGATGCGTTGGATGATTTGCGGAAACGATTGGGGAGAAAATGACCACGTCCAAGCAGAAGTACCAGCGCGCAAAGAAGGCCTCTCAAGTTCCCGGGATGCCCGGTTACGTGCGCGTCATGAGCGGCCACGCGGTGCTTTCGCGTGCCTCCTGCAGTCATGGTCATCCGAGCAAAAAGTACGGCGTGTTCAACGCTACCGGTTACCTGCGCTGTCGCAAGTGCATGACCAGGGCACAGATTCGGTACGCGAAGCGGAAGCAGGCCGCCCAATGAGTTGCTGGAACGGATGCCCCGGTTGCCCGGACTGCGTTGACGACCGGGACGTGACCCCTTCGAAACGCGCGAAGAAGACGACCAAGTCGAAAGCACGTGCGAAGAAGAAGTTCGACGAGCGGGAGGCGAAACGTGCGGCGAAGGCAGCAGCCGGAGAAGGAATTAAGTTCGGCGTCCCGGCGGCATTTGCCAACGAGACCTTCGTGGAAGTGAACCTGCCGTCGTCGCCAGCGCCCTCATCGGCAGTCGCCAAGCTCCTCGACAAGGCGCTCAAGGTGTTCGCGCTTGTCAAGAAGAAGCCGCGAGACATCCAGGTCGAGGCGATTCGCCGCTGCATCGAGGCATACGAGAACGGCGTCGACTACGTCGTCTTGGAGGCGCCTCCGGGGTGCGGCAAATCGCTCATTGGCGTGGCGTTGGCAAACGCCTACGGTCCGCGCTCGTACTTCACCACCCTCACCGCCCAACTGCAGGAGCAGTACATGACGGAGTTCGCCGCTCCGATGAACATGCGCGTCCTGAAGGGACGAGGAAAGTACGAGTGCAAGCGCGCTGGGGAATCCTGCCTCATCGGCAAGGAGTTGTTCGGCGGAGAGGATGCTTGCTACGGCCCACCTGACCCGTTGGCCAAGGACCCACCGATGCCGCACGACTCCGCGGCGTGTCCGTACCTGTTCGGCAAGCAGACCGCGTTCAACAGTACCTTCATGATGTCGAACTACCACTCGTTCCTCTCAAACATCGGGCAAGCCGCGATGTACGACACCAGCGAGAACGACAGCGAGACCGAAGAGCTGGAGGGAGAACAGCTGCTCAATGCGGTTGAGGAGCGAACCAAGAAGAGCGCCTCGGCTGTGAAGCGCCCCTTCATGGTCCTCGACGAGGCACACGTCATCGAGTCGTTCCTGCTCGACCAGACGGGGGTGAGCGTCAACCTGCGCAAGCTCGGAGTGAAGACTGACCCGCTTCCGGCGACCGAAGACAGCCTCGAGCCGTACCTCACGTGGATGAAGAACGCACTGCCGAATCTGCGAACGCGCGAGAAGGTACTCACCGATGCACAAGAGAAGGAGGAGATGCGCTCTCTGATTCGCCGCATCGGATTCGTGTTGGCCAAGGTGGAGAAGGCGAAAGCGGCGAACGCGTCCATCGACTACGTCATCGAGCGCGGCCGCGAAAACGACGGGACGCTTCGACCCGACTGGTTCGCCGTCAAGCCACTGCGTGTTCACGAGTACGGCCACTGGCTCTGGGGACACGGTAAGAAGTGCCTCTTCATGAGCGCCACCGTGCTCGATGCCGGTCAGCTCTGCACCAACATCGGCTTGGATTTGGCCAAAGGCGACTTCGTGCAGATGGGCAGCGTCTTCCCGGTCGCCAACCGGCCCATCAAGGTGGTGCCGCTCGACATGCGGAAGAGCAACCGAGAATTTGGCTGGGCGCGCGCCGCACAACTCGTCGATGGGTTGATGAATCATCACCAGCGAGAGAAGGGACTGCTGCTCTGTCCCTCGAACGAGATGCTCAAGTTCATCTCCGACAACGTGTCGAAGAGCAACCGCATGCGCCTCATCTTCGCTTACGGACGAGACCGCGAAGCCAAGTACCGGGAGCACGTGCTGAGTCGAGGACCGACAGTTCTGGCCGCGTCTGGCTATTGGGAGGGTGCCGACCTGCACGGTGACCTCTCTCGGTTCCAGATAATCCCCGCGGCTCCCAGGCCGATGTGGCACGGCCAAATCAAGGCGCGCGCGAAAGTCGACCCGGCATGGTACCGCTGGCTCACCTTCACCAAGCTCATTCAAGGGCTCGGGCGTAGCAATCGCTGCTTCGACTACGACACCGAGATTCTTACCACTATGGGATGGAAGAGCGGAACGGAACTTCAGCCGGGAGACACCGTCTATGGAGTCCCGAAATCCGCTTTCGAGAAGAATGCACGGCCGTTCCGGTGTGGTCGATTGCCGGTAGTGGAGAACAAGGTATTGGACGTCAATCGCCCAGAGCTACCAGAGCAGACGGTCAACATCAAAACGAATGCCGTCGATGCCGTTGTGACGCCTGACCATAGAATGCTGGCGCAGGTGAAGACATTCAAGGTGATGACCGGCACAACGAATAGAAACGGAAAAACGTATGTACAAAAGTGGCTCTACATACGTAAGACTAAAGGGCTAACGGTCATCCCTGCGCGGGACCTCCCGGCGCGCTTCAATCTCCCGTGCGGGGGGTGGGCAATCGACAGACCTCAGACGAAGCTCGACGATGCATGGTTTTGGTTGATGGGCTTCATCATTGGTGACGGCCATTTAAGCAGGACCAAAAACACCGTTACCATCTACCAGTCGCTGGCTGACTCACAAGCGAGTCAGAGAAAGAAGCTCGTTGAGATTCTAGCTCACCTGAAATTGAACTTTGGGTACTACGAAGGGAAGGAGGCAGGTTCATGCTTCGGGTACGAGAGAAATGGCCCAGTCGCTATGTGGGTGTTCTCTGGCAAGGACGCCTCTCACATTCGAGACGTATTCGCGTTCGGTCAGCGTCGTAGGTACTCGAAGAAGAGGTCCTTCAGGCACAAGCAACATCAGAGCTACGCCCACGGAGAAAAGGCCACGGTGGACGGTTGGAAGAACCCGGAGAAGCGAATCCCTCGGTGGGCTCTGGAGAACGCAGACCCATCCAGGCTTCTTTCTCTACTCGAAGGAATGATGGAATCTGACGGGTCTTCGCGGGGCCCCAGCCGGCGCTCTCCTCTCCACACGAATGGTTCGTACTGGACTTCAGACCGAATTCTTGCGGACCAACTACAGGAACTGCTCGTGCTCTGCGGATTCCGCAGCAGCATCACCGTCCATCGGAGTGCAAATGACTTGCGCAAAGAACAGCTCTGCGTGAATTTCGTAAACCCTGCAACGAGCGATGTCACGCGTGCGGCGAACATCTCTCCTGGGCCGGTCACAAAGGTTTGGTGCCCGACGACAGAACTAGGCTCTGTAATCGTTCGCCGGAACTGTAAGACGTTCATCGCTGGTAACTCGGAGTCCGACGAAAGCGTCACGTACATCTTCGACAAGGAGTTCATGGAGGAGATGAACCGAAAGGTCTCCATGGTGCCCCCGTGGGTGAAGGAAGCGGTCAGCCTCGTGGGCCAATCGTCCGGGCAAGAGGAAGCAGTATGAGGCTCAACGTCGGACTCCCGGCCCCAGTGCTCAGCTTCGCGCTGGAGATGGAGCGTCAGCTGGAGCAGGGCACTCTGGACGAGACGTTGAGGAAGGCGACTGTCGAAGCGCTTCGAGCCCGGATGCGACGCGTG
The DNA here is from genome assembly GCA_004297555.1 of Salinibacterium sp. Taxonomy (GTDB): domain Bacteria; phylum Actinomycetota; class Actinomycetes; order Actinomycetales; family Microbacteriaceae; genus Rhodoglobus. Next base: position 22,684 of record SCSV01000286.1, on the reverse strand, counting down.
GTGGAGTTGCTCGACAACGAGCTGGCGACACCAGAGGACTCCATCAAGTACCGATGGACTGTCGATGAGCTGGCGGCGCACGCGGCGTGCGTGCTGAAAGAAATTGCCTGGAAAGCAGGCAGCGGAAGCGAGGTGAAGACGTGACTGAGCGCATCGAACACGTGGAACACCCGAACTGCCGGTGCAAAAACTGCCGTCTCGTTCGCTTCGCGCAGGCGGTCATTCAGCTTTTGCGCGACGGTGTGCCCAAGGTCATCATCGACAAGGCCACCAAGGTCCCGAACGCGGGTGACGGCACACTCACCACCGAGGAGTACGCTCTGCTGTTTGAAAGCTCCGTTCATGAGCTGCACGAAGAACTGGTGCTGAGATGACAGCGACGAAACACGTGCCCCAATTCGATGCGCATGACCGCTGCCGCCGATGCGGCTCGCACTTCGACTTCCACCACGCGTGGAAGTTAGGTTCACACACGAACTACCAGTGCCCGATTCCGGCTGATGCGCCCCTTCCTCCATTGCCTCCTGAATTCAAGAGCAAGGCACGGCTCTACGACCTGTTCAAGCCGTGCAAGAAGTGTCACGTGAAGAAGTACGTCAATCGCGAGAACGACCTCTGTCTCGCCTGTGAAGGGATACCCTGATGCCTGAGCCGACTGAAGTGGACTGGAAGACTCTCCGCGACGAGATGGTGAAGCACCTGCGCTCCACCCTGAAGCCGGAGACGCCATCAGAGGTCGTGACGCTCATGGCGAAGTTCGAGGTGAAGCTGAAAGGTCTGCAGACCGAGCAGGAGTTCGAGGCGCTCAACAAGCGCGCCGAAACGGTGGCCGCAGAGGCGATGCAGCTTCCCGAGGTGACCGTCTTCATCCTCACCAAGATGACCGAGTAGCTGGGGCACACCGTGGCTGCCGCAACCTCAGACCTCCAACTGGTGGAGTGGAGTGTCCCCACGTTCCACCCCGCATACATCGGCCGGGACAAGCGGAAGTTCGAGGGGCTCGTTCTCAAGGTCGACATGGCGCGCCTGCTCAAGCTCGCCAGGAGAGAATGGAAACCCCGCTGGGACAGGTCGCGCTACATCATCGGACCGAGCCTCAAGACCGTTCTCCGGGTGCTCAAGGCGATGGCGAAGAAGGGACGTCGGGTCAGCTACGACATCGAGACTGACGGAGGCCACCCGTACAAGTGCGCGGTGCGCTGCATCGCCTTCCACGATGGCCAGACCACCATCTGCGTTCCCTTCCTCTACCGTGACGGCACCTGGACCGAGAAGAAGTGGGCATGGGACGAGGATGATGGAGAGCACGCGGTCTGTGTGAATCCCAACTGCAAGCACGGAGCGAACGGCAAGCCTGTCGCCGGCAACGTCGCCTACTGGTTCGGTTGGCGCTACGGCGGCAAGTACCGGCAGCCCCGCTGCTACATGTGCCGCGCCGGAAAGTGGCCAAACGAGAACAAGCGCGGTGTCGAGAAGAAGGCCAACTGGTTGCCCTGGTGGACACCCGACCAGGAAGAGCGGGTGTACGAAGGGATGCAGGAGGTGTTCGACGTCTGCATGCTCGAGACGCAGAACGGTCAGTACGACCGTCAGTGTCTGGAGCTGCGCGACACCACTGCCGTGCCGACGGAAGTGAAGCGGCGCTCGAAGGTACGGCGGCTCGCTAAGCGACTGGAGATTCCATCGGCGAACAAGCCGGGCAACTTCGACAGCATCATCGCCCATCACATCGTCACGTCGTTCTTCCCTCACAACCTGAACTTCATCGGTAGTACCGAGACCGAGGTGCCGTACTACAAGACGACGGAGGAGGGAGACGCGTGGTCTGCATCGTCTGATTATGAACTGTGGGAGTACGCATGTGACGACGTCGTGGTGCAGTACACCGCGTGCACCAACTTGCGCGAGGAGATTAAGCTCCGCAAGGAAGACGTCGCGCTCTATGAGCACGACAGCTGGTACGAGGAGCAGGCCCAGCGCTGGAAGCGCGTTGGCTTTCCAGTCGATTGGCGCGCGGTCGAGCTTTTCAGAGAAGAATATGGGTCCAAGCAGGAAAAGGCGCTGGCTTCGATGCGCGAGCTGCTGGAGAAGGAGCTGCTCAAGAGTGAGAAGAGCGCCAAGAAGCATGAGCAGCTCGAAGAGCTGTTGTCCGTGCTACAGGAGAAGCTGAGCAAGGGGAACAAGGGCTCGTTCAAGAAGGACCACGATGAAGCCGAGTACGACGAAGCCGACGCCGACGAAGCCGCTGCTATTTTCAACCCGGCGAGCCTTGCGCAGCTAAGGCTGTTGCTCAGACACCTGGGAGTCCCCCTCACCCAGCAGACTGCTACTGGTGACCTCTCCACCAAAAAAGACTTCCTGCTCACCGCGCGCAAAGAACTCGTCGCCCGTGGTGAGAAAGGGCCGGCACTAGCGTTCCTTGACTTCCTTTTCGCGTGGCGTGAGTGCGCCAAGATGAAGTCGACGTACCTCTACCCGGATTTGATTGCTCATGGGAAGGATGAGCACGGCAAGCTCTGGTGTAGCTGCGAGGAGCACGTGAACGACCCGTTCCACGTGCGCGTGCACGGCACCTTCAACATCCACGTCGTGCCGACGGGGAGACTCTGCCTTGCGGATTGGACTCTAGTGAGAACGCGAAATCGGGGGTGGGTACGCGCTCGAGATGTTCTCGCTGGAGATGAGGTTTGGACTCATCTGAGCCGATGGAGGCCGGTTACTCGAGTGTTCTTCAACGGCAGACGCGACGTCGTTGACATCAAGCTCCAAAACGGGCAGGTTTTAACCTCTACAATCGACCACAAGTTCTTCGACGGAACGGAGTGGGTAACCGCAGGAGCTATTCGTGAGCATCTCGAAAAGATGGCTGGCGGTAAAATCGAATCGGGAGGCGGCAGCAGCACTATTCAGAAGCCACAACTTGCCTACAAAGGAGAGCATCGCCGAGACCTTGAAGGTCACGTACGCGACAGTGGTCGAAGCCCTCAGATTGGAGATGCCGACCGAAGAAATCAGGGCCCTTTCAGCTCTACGTTACTCGGCCTCGAAGTCAGGCCCGAAGAGTCCACATTGGGGAAAGCGGGCCGAAAAGGCACCTCGTTGGAAGGGACTTTGCGAGGACGGTTATGGATACTTGACGATTCTCTTCAAGGGCCATCGTCACTTTGCCCATCACGTTGTGATGATGAAGCACCTAGGCGTCTCCAGATTGCCGCGGGGCATGGATGTACATCACATCAACGGGGACAAGAAGGACAACACACTGGACAACTTGGCTCTAGTCACGGTCAAGGGGCACAGGCAAATTCACTTCCTCCAGGTGAAGGATTCACTCGGTGTGATGTTGAAGCGGTCGACGTTGGCAGATGCGCTGAAACTGTTGACCTCGAAGTAGAAGGCGACCACAGCTTTCAGGTTGAAGGGGGATTTTTCTCCCACAATAGCGGCTCCGACCCGAACCTCACCAACCAGCCCGGAGAAATCCGCGGCATGTTCATCGCGGCGTGGCTGCACTACCTCGTGACTGGTGACTGGAGCGCGCTCGAGATGCGGCTCAACGGTCTCGTGACTGGTGATTCCGCGATGATTCAGATGTTCAAGGAGTTCGACGCCGGCAAGGGTCTCAAACCCCACATTGTGAATGCGAGTCGCATCTTCGACTTGCCGCTGGAGAAGGACTTGGAGAAGAAGAACCCCGGCTGCTATCGCGCGGCGAAGGTGTTCGCCTACTTGCTTGGCTACGGCGGCGGAGCGAAGAGCTGCTACGAGAAGATGCTCGACGAGATGCCGGACATGAAGTGGGACGCGTTCCTCATTTGCTTCGACCGGTACAAGAAGAGCTACCCCCAGTTCTTCAAGGACCAGCGCGACATTGTCCTGAAGGGAATCCAGCAGGGCTATCTGGACGAGGTGATTTCAGGCCGGCGCATCTACTACTTCGAAGGTGCCCGTGGGAGCGAAGAGGGCTCGCCCGAGGCCGAGAGCATGCAGAACATGCGCTTCCAGGGCGGAGGCGCCACGATTGTGGGAAGGGCCAATCGCAGAATGGTGACGCGTGTGTTGGAGCCCATGCGTGCCGAAGGTGAGAACATCGAGCAGCACGTGCAGGTGCACGACGAGCTGCTGTTCGGCGTGCCGAAGAAGCGCTGTTCCACCTTCGTGCCGGTCTTCAAGCGCGTCTGCGAAGAGCCGGTGGACAAGCAGCACAGCGACTGGTACCTGCCCGTCGAGGTGCACGTCTGCGAGCCGCTCGCACCGAACGCGCCTTCGCGCTGGAAGCCTTGCTTCGTTTCGTGCAAAGCCTGCGGGAAGATGGCGCGCGCCGAATACGCGAAGGACGGCGTGCAGGACGACGTCACCATCTGGGACGTGGTCTGCGAGAAGAACGAGAAGTGCGTGCACCACGAGAAGCCGTTCCAGCTGCGCATCCCCCACGGCCCGCCCGAGATTCTGCAGTAGCCATCAAAAAGGAGTCCTGCACATGCCGAACGAAGTGTCGAAGGTGGAGAACCTCAAGCTGTACATCAGCGGCTGGCGGGCCGGCGCGTCCGGTGACGGCGCCTCCTCGCAGATGGGGGCGTACACGAAGGGCTACAACGACGGGGCCAACGCGTACATCGCCGCGCGCAAGCAGGCCGTGACGGACCTCTGCATCTCGGTGGACGACTTCCTCGGGCTCGTCGAGAACATGGAAGTGTCGTCATGAACGGTACACCCATCCTGTTGATTGGCGGCAAGAAGGAGAGCGGCAAGAGCACTGTGGCGAAGGTCGCGGAGGAGCAGCTCGGCGCGGTCGTCATCTCCTTCGCCGCTCCGATGAAGCGCTTCGCTGCTGCGCTCGGCATGCCGTTCGACAACCTGTGGGGCTCCACGGCGAAGCGCGACGAGGCCATCGAGACGCCGGAGTTCTTCAAGGAGATGCCGAACACGTCGCACTGGGACTGCTGGGAGCACTCGAAGCAGTTCGCCGAGGCGTTCAACGAGCACCTCGCTCCCGTGTTCGGCGGTGTCGGAGTGCCGGGCTCGATGGGAATCGTGGCCGGGTGGTGCTGGAGCGAATGGAGGTGGGTGAACGGCTCCACCGACTCTCCGGCGCACCCCTTCACCTGCCGCCACGCACTGCAGACGCTCGGCACCGAGTGCGGCCGTAGCATCAATCCCGACTGCTGGGGCAACTACGGCATGGAGACCGCGTTCAAGGTGCTCACCGGTGAGTTCAGCTACACACAGCCCGGTGGGCTCGTGAAGACGGAGCAGGGCAAGTACATGCTCCCGAAGATGGCGGCCATCGACGACTGCCGCTTCCCGAACGAGCTGCTCATAGGAGCGCGCGTGGGCGCGAAGAGCATCTACGTGGACAGACCTTCCACGGCGGGCAAGGCCGGCGACCACGCGAGCGAGACGTCGCTCGACCTCATCCCTCAGTACTGGTGGGGCACGCTGCTGCGCAACGACCGCGACCTACCGACGCTGACCCGTCTTGCCAAGCACAAGCTCAACGCGCTCGGCTTCAGCAACGGACTCGAGAACTACGACTGATGCGAAGGTGCAACCGCAAGAAGCGCGTCATTCTCGGGCTGACCGGTCACCGGCCGGATAAGCTCGGCGACAACGCCTACGAGACGCGCGCGCCCATCAAGGACTGGTGCCAGCGTGAGTTCGCGAAGGTGATGCGCAAGGTGAAGCCCGCCGTCGTCATCTCCGGCATGGCGCTCGGGTGGGACCAATGGGCTGGGCAAGTCGCACTCGGCATGGGAGCGGACCTCTGGGCGTACATCCCGTTCGAGGGTCAGGAGTCACGCTGGTGGAGCGAGTCGAGGCAGCTCTACTGGTTGATGCTGCAGAGCGCGAAGGTGGTGAAGACCATCTGCTCGCCCGGCTACGCGCCGTGGAAGATGCAGAAGCGCAACGAGGCAGTCGTCGACGACTGCACGCTGCTCTGCTCGCTGTGGAATGGAGACTTGTTCGGTGGCACGTTCAACTGCATCGAGTACGCGAACGAGGTCGGACGCGAGCGCATCAACATCGACCCGGTCGAAGGGCTCAAGTTCATCGAAGAGAAGGAGCGCGCGATGGCGGAGCTGGTGCGGAAGAACGGCGGCGGTCACGTCAGCTACAAGCGGCTGCGCTGGAAGTACCACCCGCCGGTGTATGAGCTGACCGACAAGCACGTTGGCGTGTCGGCTGTCGCTCTCGCTGATGACGACCTGCCGTTCTGAAACGTCGATTCTTCGAAGTTCGCTGTTGACGCGGTACACGACTGTAACGTAGAAGGTGACACCAGGAGGGCAGAGATGCCTGCACGCGCGAAGAAGACGCCGGTGAAAGCCTCTACGGCCACTGTGGATGCGAAGCCGCTTTCCATCTCCACCATCCAGCACGAAGAGCCAACGGCTGCGCTCTCTCTCGTGCAGCCTCGGGTGACGTCGCTGGCCGCTCAGGCGCAGCTCCTGAAAATCACCGATGCCGTCACCGAACAAAAGGCGGCCTCGATGCTCGTCGAGGTGGTCGCGGCACAGAAGGTGGTGAAGGAGAAGCTCGAGACCATCACCAAACCCCTGAACGCAGCGCTCAAGGCCGCGCGGGATGTGTTCGCACCAGCGACTCAAAAACTCGCCGCATTGGAGACTACGCTCCGGCAGAACCTCATCGGCTACAAGCGCGAAGCGGCTGCTGCTGCAGAACGCCTGAGACTGGAGGCGGCACGGAAGGCTGATGAAGCGGCAGCTGCTGGTGACATGCAGGCCGCATTGGAGCACGCCACCGAGGCGGTCACCGTGCAGACCCCGGCGCGCGTTGTCCAGGCGAGTGCTGCCGTGGCAGCAGCCGCGTCAAATGTGAAGTACGCCCAGGTCGCGAGCCGCAAGCGCTGGACGTTCAGGTTGGTGAACATCAAGAAGGTGCCGCGCGAGTACCTGGAGCTGAACGAGAAGATGGTGCGCGCTGCCATCGCTTCGAAGGTGCGTCACATCGACGGGCTCGAAATCTATGAAGAGGACGGTCTCGCCGTCGGAGGACGCTGAAATGGCACGAGAAGATGATGCTGACGAGAATTCGTTGGCGCGCACTCTGGGAGCCGTGGTCGTCTCCATCCCGCTCAGTGTCGTCACGGCGCTCGTTCGCGGGTGGGCGGTCGCGAAGCTTTGGGGCTGGTTCGTGGTGCCGGTTTTCGGCCTGCCGCTGTTGAGCTACGCAGCCGCGTTCGGTCTCGCGTTGCTGACCGGGCTCTTGACTCACCAGATTCAGACCGCCAAAGAAGACGAGAGGTACAAGGGGGCATTCAATCGAACGTTCATCGTCTCTACGGCGAGCGTCATTCTGTCGGTAGTGACTGTCGTTACCGGCAAGCTCGTCGTTCTGTGGTGGCTGTGATGTGGTTTCCGCAAACCATACCCCCGACTCATTCTCGTATCGTTGTCGGCTTGCGTCCGTTGACGTTTGGTACCACCACGCCGGTCTGGGAGACCGTGCTCGTGCAGTTCATGAACGACCGATGGAGCTACGCCGGTAGTGACCAGAAGTGCAGAGACCTGCAGTACTGGCACGACCTCTCGCCACTGCCGAAGGAACTACCACGATGAAGACAGTTCGACTCGAACCTGTCGCCGAGACCATCTACCGCCCGGTCCCCAGTCGCATTGACATCGCGCCACACGGTTTCGTGCAGTACCTCGACCACATGGGCTCCGATGAGACCATCGTCGAGGCGGCTCGGACTTCCACCGGCAAAGGTTTCATCAGCTGGGAGCCGTACGAGCGCTGTGAAGGGTGTGGGGCTGTTCGGGATGCAGGAGACGCTAGAACTGGAGGGTCACAGTTTTGTGACCACCAGTGGAAGCCCTACCCCCGTGGCGACCACGGCATCCTCGAGTACATGTACAAGAACCGCCACGAGACGCCGGCCGAGATGCCGGTCATCCGCACGCTCTGGAAAGCGCCCATCTTCGTCTTCCGTCAGCTCCATCGACACAGAGCCGCGAGCTACAACGAGGCGTCCGCGCGCTACATGCAGCTGCCCAACGACTTCTACGCGCCGAAGCTCGAAGAGGTGCTTGGGCAGTCGAAAACGAACAAGCAGGGCAGCGAGGGTGCGCTGCATCCTCACGCCGCTGGGAATTTCCTCGTCTCTCTCGAAGATGAGCAGAAGTCCGCCTACCGTGAGTATGAGCAGGCGCTCAAAGACGGCATCGCGCCCGAGACCGCGCGCATGGTCCTTCCCAACACCATCTACTCCGTCTGCATGATTCAGATGAACCTGCGAATGGACCTGCACATGCTGGGGCTCCGCGATGACAGCCACGCGCAGGGCATCACCCAGGAGTACGCCCGCGCGCAGGCTGCGTTCACGCAAGCTTTGTTTCCGCGCTGGTACGCGCTCTACGAGGAGTACACCAAGTACGCGGTGCGGCTGTCGAGGAGCGAGACCATGCTGCTCAGGGGCATCCTGAGCAACTGTGCCGGCCCGACCGACTCCTCGCCGCAGTGGAGCGACGAGGCCAAGGCGCTCATGAAGAGGCTCACGCGATGAACATCACCATCACCCGGAGCGAGCAACTCGAACTCTCCACATCCGAGGTCGAGGAGGTCGCCGACAAGTGGCTCGACGAGCAGGTCGGTAACCACTTCATGAAGGACACGAAGCTCTACCGACGGGACGATTATGGGCATCACCGTGGGGGTACCCACGACGTGCGCATCGACCGCGTGACGTCGGTGCCCAAAGTCGTGTTCGGCAACATGAACCCGTCGGAGGAGATGAGCGCGTATCGCTACGACTTCATCGTGGCCTGCATCTACTTCCGCAACGAGCACAAGATGTTCAAGGAAGCGAAGAAGAGCGACAAATGAACGCGCAAGCGAAGCTCGAAGTGGCGGTGGAGACCACCATCAACGACTTCCTCGTCAACGGCGGCAGCTCTCGTCTCACCGCCGACAAGGTCGTGAAGCTGTGCAAGGACGTTCTGGTGAAGGGCAAGAAGGTGAAGAAGAAGCAGATGAAGCCCTGGGCGGCCTTTGCGCCTCGGGGAGGATGGCCGGAGCAGTGAGCTTCGCCCCGCGCCCCAAGTCTCGCGTCACCCGCCCCGGTGACCCTTTCACCTTTCGTGCGCAGCTCGTAGCGGCGTGGGAGCGGGACCCGACGCTGACCATTCTCGAATCCATGCGAGAAACTGGAGCGTCACTCAGAGTCGCCCAGAAAGTCCGAAAGGACCTCGCTCGTCGTGGGCTGCTCAAGTCACGCAAGGAGCGCATCACATGAAGCACTTCAACGTCTGCACCAAGGTGCACCTCCCCTTCAAGCTCGTCACCGAACGCGTCGCCTTCCTCGGCATGAGCGGCACCGGCAAGAGCTACGCCGCCACCAAGGTCGCCGAAGAGTTTCTCGAGGCCGGCGCGCAGCTCGTCTACGTGGACCCGGTGGGCATCGGCTACGGCCTTCGCATCGGCGCTGATGGGAAGAAGGGCGGCTACCCGGTCTACGTGTTCGGTGGCGACCATGCCGACTTCCCCGTCACGTCGAAGATGGGTGCGGTCATCGCCGAGACCATCGTCACGAGCGGCATCTCCTCGGTGCTCGACATCTCCGACTTCACGTTGGGCCAGCAGACCGAGTTCCTCATCGACTTCGCCGAGGCACTGTGGCAGCTGAAGAAGCGAAACCGGAACCCGCTCCACGTCTTCTGGGAAGAGTGTCACCTCTTCATTCCGCAGGACCGAGCCCCAGAGCCGAAAGCGGCAACGCTGCTGAACCGCATCGAGCGGCTCATTCGCATTGGGCGGCAGCGCGGCGTTGGCTCGTCGATGATTTCGCAGTTCCCACAGTCGATTCACAAGCGCTGTCTCAACAACGCCGAGGTGGTGTTCGCGTTCGCCTGTAGTGCGAAGCACGAGCGCAAAGCCATCTCCGAGTGGTTCGACTCGAACGTCTCAGAGGCGCGCTTTGACTTTCACAACGAGCGCGACATCACCATCGAGGGGGCTCTGCCACGACTCGAAACTGGTCAGTGCATCCTGGCGAGCCGGCGCCTGCTCAAGGTCTGCGAAGTCGTTCGCGTCCACGCAAAGTGCACGTTCGACTCGTCCGACACGCCGGAGTTCGGCGGCAAGACGAAGAGGACTCCTGCGCTTCGCACGGTCGATGTCGAGAAGCTGAAGGGCGCTCTAACCGAGGCGCTCGAAGCCGCGAAGGCGAACGACCCGAAGCTCCTGCGCGAGGAGAATGAGCGGTTGAAGGGTGAGCTGGCGAAGGTCCTCCACGCTAAGACGCAGACGACGCGCGCAGAGGCCGTGCCCGAGTACATTGCACTGCAGGATAAGTACGAGAAGCTTCGTGCGTCCAAGGCGAAGGAGATGCAGCGCGCGGTGCGCGGTCTCGACAAGAGCGTCGGCGAGCACGCCGGCAAGCAGGTCAACAGCGTGCAGAACGGCTTCAAGCTCGTGGGGAAGATGCACGATATCCTCGCGGCGCTCTACGCCGGTCCTCTATCCGCTGACGACCTCGCCACCGTCATCGGCATGAAGCCGGGCACGGGTGGCTACAACAACTACGTGCGCGACATGAAGGCCGTGGGTCTCATCGTGCCTAACGCCGACGGCCAGCTGCAGCTCACCGCTGAGGGCATGAAGCTCGCGCCGGGCGACAAGCTCTACTCGCGCACGCTCGACGATGCTCTCGTCCGCCACGGCTCGAACATCGTCGGCAAGATGAAGGACATGGTCGAGGTCGTGCGCGTGCACGGCCCGCTGATGAAGGAGACCATCCAGGAGAAGGTCGGCATGGCGCCGAACACCGGCGGCGCGAACAACTACGTCCGCGACCTCGTGGGCCGAGGCATCTTCGTGAAGGACGACGAAGACACTGACCAGTACTACATCAACCCGGTGCTGGCGCAGAAGAACCATCCCGAGGTGGCGTGATGCGTGACATGACGAAGTGCGAGTTCCACGACGAGCTTCGTGAGAAATGCCCCATCTGCGCACGGGCCGCGACCATCGGTACGCTCACTGACGACAACATGAAGCTCCGCTACATGCTCTGGCTGCGCCACGACGCGCAGCACGCGGGCGTGCTCTACGGCGACGACGGCGAGATGCAGTGCGCCGCATGCGGCATCGACTTCCGACGCTTCAGCGTGAAGGAAATCGAGGCACGCTTCACCGCCATCGGTATCGAGCGGCTCGCGCGTGCCGAGCTGGACAAGCCCGCCCGCGCAGTCATCGTGCACGTCACCTCCTCTGCCGGCATGTGGCTGATGAAGCGCAAGCCGCCTTTGATTTTCCATGGACAGTGGGCCACGCCAGGGGGGCACATCGAACCCGGCGAGACTGCACTGCAGGCTGCAGTTCGAGAAATCAAAGAAGAGATGGCCATCACCGCCGACCCCGAGCGCTTCATCCCGTTCGGTCCTCCGTCGCACCACGTTCGGCCGAACGGTACGCGCGCGGTGCTTGAGTACTTTCTTCTCCACCTGCGAGACCATGAGCCGCCGATGTGCACCGAGCCCGAGAAGCACACCCCGTGGGAGTGCTTCGACCATCGCATCCCTCCGCGGCCAGTGACGCCCGGCACCGAAATCGCCATCGGTCGGTGGCTCACCTGGGGGCAGCCACAGTGAACTCGGTCGACGCCCGTCTCGCGCGGTTGCTCTTTCTCGGCATCGCCATCGGCACACACCTCGTTGCCGTAGAGCTGGACATCCAGAACACCGGATGCCACCACCTGCTCATCACCAAGGTGCTCAGCACGTTGGCCGCCCTCGTGGTCTGGCTCTACACCAATCGGGCGGAGAGAAAAGATTGAGGGTTGAATGAGAGAGCTGATGTACATCTTCTCGGTGGCCTTGGGTCTCCTCACCGGGACCGTTGTCGGCGGTATCGCCCTTCGCATCATCGAGATGTTCGCGCGCACGACCATCGCGTACGACGTCTATGCCCCTGTGTGTGTCCTCACCGCGATGGGGTTCTCCATCATCTTCCCGGTGGTCTACGCGACCCATTTGGAACGAGTTAAGTGATGAGCCCTCCACGCGTGAAGTTCGATGGAGCCGTTCCTCCTGCGCAGAGCAGGAAGGAGCGCGCCCAGGTGCTGGAGAACCTCTTCAAGCACGTGCGCGACGAGGCGGCCGCGTTGCTGGAGCTGAGCGACGTGAAGAACAAGTCTCAACTCCGTACTGAGCTTGCGACGCATGCTCACCTGCTGCAGAAGACCCTCGACACCATCCAGCGTGGATGCCCGTGACTCGCACCGTCATGGTCTGTAACAGATGCGGTGAGGAACCGAGGGGCGAAGACCCAGGACTGAGCGCCGGAGTCTGCGCTTTCTGTGGCTACTGGGGCCTCCCGCCTGGGCCGGCACGCGAGAAGCTGCGCGCTGAGCGCCGTGCTCAGGCTGGTCCCATCGGCTACTGCTCGACCTGCCAGAGCAACTTCGACATCCTGCAGTACCAGACGTGTCCCTCGTGTCGTCCTGTGCGCCCCGACGTTGGAGCTGTTGACGTCGTCAAGTGCATCTGCGAATGCGTTCACTGCAAGCCGGGCTCGAAAGAGCCCCCGATACCCATTGTCATCGCGTGCCCGGAGTGCAAGCTGCAGCACGTCGACCGAGGAGAATGGGCAACGCGGCCACACAAAACGCACCGGTGTGTCGACAGCATCACGTGCGATTACGGAAGCTGCACTGAACCCGTCACGCACGTTGAACGCTTTGATGGGCGCGTTCGAGGCTGGTGCAGCGAGCACGTCCCGATGAGTGGACACTACGAGCACTGTCCAGAGCCGTGCACGATGCTGCTGGTCGAGCTGCTCAAGCGCGGCTGCGGCTTCGAGTGGCAGCCGTCGTTGATTCACACCGTGGGAGTGGAGCGTATCGAATGAAGCGCGAAGCCAAGACGAAGGAACGGAAACGCGTAGTGCGCAAAAGGCAGATGCTCAAGGAGTCCATCTTCTGCGCCGCGATGAGCTGGTACTTCAAGGGTGACCATAGAAAGGTCACGCCTGACATGGTGAATTTGTGGAACGCGTGTTGGTCTTTCGACAAGGACCCCGATGCCTGAGCAACCCCGGGCGCATCAGCTCCCCGCCGGCCACTACCCGCCTACGACGCGGGGGCTCGCCAAGTACCTGCAGGAGACGCAAGGGCTCGAGCGCGAACATGCAGTGAGAATCGTCCGAGCCACATTCGAGTTCATCAAGCTCTGTGTGTTGGAGCACGGCCTCGAATTCGTCATCTACAAGTTCGGCAAGTTCAGCCGCCGGCTGCGGCGCAGCGTCGACCATCCAGTCCTCTCCGGCCCGACGCGTGCGCAGTTCGTCATCAAGTTCACCGCGTCACAGAACTATGGGCGCGTGAGACTGGAGGAAAACTGAGACTGGATGAAGACTAGATGCCCATCTCACCTGTCCCAATGAAAATCGTCTACCACTGGTTTCCTCCCGGCGCTCACCTCGACTCGAGACGCGTCTGCGACGACAGTCCCGTCATCTACGAGTACGCGTGTGGGCAGCTGGGCTCTCCGTACTACGGACCTCATCAGATGCACCAACTCAGGCCGCGCGTGGCGCAGTGGGACGGCATGCAGCAGCGCGTGCTCAAACGCGACGGTGTGCTGAACGAGACGAACTGCCCCGGCTGCAAGAAGGTCTGGGACGAGAACGACGCGAAGCACGGCGACGCCATGGACTTCCAGATGCGGCTCAAGCTCTTTAGGGAGGTGACGGAGAGGAAGACGCTCGTCGACTTCATCTCGGCCAAGCGCATCACCGAGTCGAGCTACCTGACCCAGCAGGGCGAAGAGAATCCGTATTGAACTACGTGTGGACTCACTCCGTGGAGTGGGCACGACGACGATTTCCGTTGCCCTGTAACGCGAAACGTGACATTACGTGTCTCGTCACTCGGTACTCCGGCTGCACACGGATGAAGTACCGCCGCGGTGGTGCGGCGGTCGTCGTAAGCCCCGGCTGAAAACGCGCCCCCTCGCTGACTAGGCCGGGCATTCGAGAAGCGGTCAAGCGCCGTGCACCACCGTTTACGTGACGCCCGGTGCCAACGGCAGCTTTCGCCAGTCCGGGTCGCAGACGTGCGGCCGGTCACAGATGCCCGGGTAGTTCTCACCGGACTCGAGCCCGTGCTTCTTCGCGAGGTCGTCGTACATCTTGAAGCGCCGAAGTGCTTCCTCGCGCACTTCCTCGTCGTGCTCGTCGCCCAGGTAGATGAGCTTCACGCCGCCGCTGTCGAAGAACTCGCGGACGGGATGCGCATCGGCAGCCGCGGCGTGACCGTGAGCTGAGTCACAGGCGCGCAATGCGTTCGTGACGACTGCTCCCTTGTCGATGACCACCCAAGAGCCGTCGGGCAGCTTCTTGCGCCCTTTTTTGAACTCTGCCTCCTGGAGAGCGTCCGTCGTGGTGCCACGGAGGATGACGATTGGGAACGGTCCGTTCACATCCCACCATTCGAAGAACGCTTTCACCTTCGCGTTCTCGGGACATCGCTCCTTGTGCTTCACCAAACCCACAGAGGAAAGGAGAGCACGGGAGTTGGGCTGGGTCCATTCCTTGCCCATGGAGCCTGCTCACCAAAGCAGAAATCACGGGTTAAAATTTTGGCCACCGACCTTTCGCTTGTACCGTTTTGCCTGACCGGTCATTTCGGCCGACCTCATACCGAAACAGGAAAACAACCAAATGGCCTCACTCCTCGGCAACCTCATCTACACAGGCTTGCAGACGCTGCTGAACACTCAGGCCGCGCTCGGCCAGAGCGCCAACCTGTGGTCCATCAACACCGGCGCGCTCGACTCGCTCGACACCGTGCTGTTCAACGCCGGCTTCATCAGCACCGGCGGTGCCTCGACCACCGCGCAGTGGTCCAGCGCGACGCTCCCGGTTTCGCTGTACACGCGCACCGGCGCGGTGTGCGTGCTCATCAACCCGAACACCACCGTCGCCAATGGCGAGCTGCTCGCCGCGGCGTGGCACACGCGCATTCAGTAGGCGCGGAGGTCGGCGGCGGCGGGCGACAGCGTAGGGTGCTCTTGACGGCGCGACGCGTCGTTGTTCTAACTCCTTACGCCTCCCGCCCGCCCTCCTCGGACGAAAAGGCTCAGGCCGCTGCGAGGTTCCTGTCCGTCCTCTCGCAGCGGCCTTCTTTATGCGCAGACCACACGTCACCTTCACGGTGACAAAGGTCTTGTTTAAGAGCCGGTGATGTGATTTCTGTCACGCGTTCCACTTCGCGGGACCTGCACACCGCTCATGCGCATCGCCGTCATCTGTGGCTTCGACTGTGGCAACGGCACCGGCTGGTGGGGGAAGCCCCCGCCGAATGTCCTCGAGCTGGAGGACGGGCCGACGGTCGGCGGCGGAGAGGAGGCAGCGATTCGAGCTGCCGTAGGGCTGCGCGAGCTGGGGCATTCCGTCGACTGCTGGTGGTACGGGCGTGACGGCGAGTGGCGTGGTGTGCCGTTCCACTCGCTCCAAGCCGACCTCTACTACGCCCTGTGCTCGCAGCCGTGGGACGCTGTCGTCTCGTTTTCTTCGCTGAGACCGCTCGAGTGGGCGCCGAAGGGCGCGGTCAGAATTTACGCCCAACAGCTGAACGACCTGCTGCAGCGCGGTGCGTGGGACCGGGTGGACTGCATCGTGAGCCCGAGCGAAAGCCATGCGCAGCAGCTCCCCACCTGGGGCTGGCGAGGGCGTCCGTATGCGGTGGTGCACAACGGGCTCGATGCCGAGCTGTACGGCAAGTGGACCAACGACGATTACACCCGTGGCTACAAGAAGAACGACACCGTTCCGCCTCCGTGGAAAGAGCGGCCTTTGAATGTTGGGTACTGGAGTTCTCCAGACCGCGGACTGCATCACCTGCTACGTGCATGGCCCAAGGTGGTGAAGAAGGTGCCCGAGGCGCGCCTGCACGTCTTCTACGAAATCGACCGGTACCTCCCGATGGCCGTCCAGGCTCCTGGACTCTTCGGTGACCGTGGTCGGCACCTCAACTGCATCATCCCGGAAGCCAAAGCCGACCCGTCCATCATCTTCCACGGTGCCGTGTCGCGAGCGCGCTTGCGCAAGACGCAGTTTATCACCCGCGTGCACTGCTACCCGCTGATGCCGATTTACTACACCGAAGGGTTTGGCACTTCGCTGGCGTGTGGCATTGCAGCTGGCTGTCACGTGATGACGACTCCGCGCGATGCTTTCCCGTCACTCTATGGTGGTGCTGTCACGTGGCTACCACCCAACCCGACTGAGCTGGATGCGGTACTGCCGGATTTCATCGTGCGCGGCCTGACGGACGAGGAATGGAGCCTCGAACAAGTGTGCAAGGCCGAGCCTCATCGCTTCAACTACACCTGGGAGCGCGCCGCCAAGGAGATGGAAGCTGCTTGCATGAAGAAGAATTGGCAGCTCACCACCAGAGAAGAATCGGCTGAGGAGTTCGTCCGCTGATGGTCACCAATCTCGAACAGCAGGACCCGAGAATTCTCACCTGCACCTGCGGCCGTATCACTACGTTCAGATGTTCCGAACTGTGGCCGCACGAGGGACTGGTGCCATGCAGCGCGCCGTACTGTGGCATGCCCAACTGCGGTCACCGGCACGAGCCCGGAACCATGGGCTACCCGCGTTACGAGCGCGGCTCCGCGGAGTACCTCGGTGACGCGCCGGACGGCCCCGGCGTTTGGCAGTGGGTGCTTTCGCGGTGGCGCGCGCTCACGTGGTCGCCGCAGCGCAAGGCGCAGCACGTCTGGAATGGGATGAAGAAGAGGTTCCCGCCGCCAGCTCCGGTCCCACCGCTCGTGCTGCGAGTCGGCAACGTCTACTTCACACCGTTCGGTGACACGATGAAGGAGATGAAATGACTTCGAAGCAGCCAGTGGTGTCCCTCGGAGTGATGTGCGGCGACGCCCATTCGGGGAAACCCCTCGAGCGCTGTTTGCGGAGCGTGCTGGAGAAAACCAACGGCTGCCCGGTCGACGAAGTCGTCATCGGCTTCAATGGGAAGGACCGTGCTCAGTTGGATGGCACGCTCAGAAAGCTCGGGTACGTCACTCCTGCAGCTTGGGATGCCGGCGAGAGCATCACCTCGTGGTCGCCCCCTCTCACTTTCCCGCGCCCGCCGCTCAAGGTCGTCACCTTCGAGTGGCCCGGCCGCTTCGACGTCGCGCGCAACATCTACTGGAAGCACATGACCGGTGAGTGGCTGTGGAGCCTCGACGCCGACGACGTGCTCGTCGACGCCGGCACTGAAGAAGGCTTGAACGCGATTCGCAATCTCGAGCGTGACTACGGACTCGAGCCCGCCAAGGTTGGCAGCAACGAGAAGCCTGTTCCGCTCCAGCAGTGGCTGGCCGCGCTACCGCCGCCGACCAACGCCATCTTCATCGGCTACGACTACCAGATTGACGAGAACAACTACGTCGTCATTCGCTTGAAGAGCAAGCGGCTGGTGAAGCGCGCACTCGGGCACATCTGGTGGTCTCCGGACGAGAGCGGCGTCCACGAGGTGCTCACCCCGGTCGGCTCCACCCCGGAGTTGGCCATCACCAATCTGGGCATTCTGCTCCGTCACCACCCGAGTGAAGAGGCGACTCAGCGCGCCATTCGCAACACCGAAATCATCAAGCAGATGACGAAGAGCGATATGCCGGTCGAGGCGCGCCACGCCTACGACACCGCCAACGCGCAAGTGTTCTCGGGCGACCTCACCAACGCCGAACGCTCGTTGCTCATCGCCATCCAGCAGGCCACCAACGACCTCGACCGGTACACTTACAGGCTCGCGTACGCGTCGCTCATGCTGCACAAGAACGACGTGCCCAAGGCGCTCGAAGTCTCCTGCGCCTGCATCACCTACAACCCGGAGTTCCAGGAGGCGTACTTCGTCGCGTGCGAGGCGGCGTACCGCATGGGCAAGTGGGCCGCCTGCGTCGAGTGGTACGAGCGGGGCTTGCGCCGCGAGCCGATGCTGCTGCAGCGCGACCAACCGCTGATGCGCTTCCTTCAGCCGCGCGGGCAGACCGCAGACGCGTACCTCAACCTGGGTCAGTTCGAGAAGGGGATGGCGCTGGCTAGGGAGATGACGGAGCGCTACCCGAACAGCCCACTGGCTCAGTTCGTTCTGGAGAGGGCAACGGTTGCGTTGAGGCTGGACAAGCTGGCCACGTCGTTGTTGGACGCGACGGACCTGCTCACCGACGACGCGCCCTCTCTCTCGAAGATGCTCATCGAGCAGTTCCCGCTGTTCTCGGCCACGCGTGGCCTGATGAAGAGCCTCCGCATTCGCGGGACGCTGGCGAAGCTGAACCGGTTGACGCGGGAGCAGCCTGCGACACGCATGCCTCTCGACGGTGACTGGGTCAGCTGCGACCGAATCGACACTGAAGATGCGCTGCGTGAAGCTGGTGCTATCCGGCTGCAGCTGTTGAGTGCCGAGCAGGTGAAGAAGAATCACCTGCGCGTGAAGACGCGCCCGGCCGTGTTGCCCTCGTTCGCCTTCTATTCGCCGGCAGCGGTGGAGAAGTGGATTCCGCAGAACCTGCTGGTCAAGGGACTTGGGGGCAGCGAGTCTTCTCTCGCTCACCTCGCGCGCGAGCTGGCCGTGCGTGGGCACCCAGTCGAGACGTACACCCCTCACCCTGCCGGCTCTGGCGCCTTCTCCCTCTGGACAAACGAGCCGGGTGAGCAGGAGTTCTGCGTCGTGCAGAAGGACTTCGTCTTGATGCACGAGGCGGCATCCGCCGACGTCATCATCACGTGCCGCGCGCCGTACCTCGCCCGCGAGATGCGCGAGGTTTGGGAGGGCAAGCCGGTCTTCTGCTGGCACCAGGACAACGGCTACGGCAATCCCTGGCTCTGGAGCAAAGAGGTCATCGAGATGCAGGAGCACCTGCACGTGAGCGAGTGGGCGCGAAAAGGGCTGCTCCGTGAAGGCTACACCGGAGTCACAGCCGACAAGCCGTGGGACGGGCCGATGCCGGAGTTGTCGACTGAGACGTACGCTCGCCACCACCTGCTCGGCAACGGCATCCCGATGAACTGTCTCTCCAACTGGGACAAAGTCACCAGGGACCCCTACCGCGTCATCTACGCTTCGGACCCTACGCGTGGGCTCGAGGAGCTGCTCGAAATCTGGCCGCGGGTGAAGGAGGCGGTACCCCAGGCGTCGCTCTACATCTGCGGCGCGTACCTCGTCATGTTGTCCCTCAAGCAGGGCGCCCCAGGGATGCCGGTGATGGAGCGCGTTGAGCGCATCACGAAGCGGATGGACGAGCTGGCTCCACTGGGAGTCACGTGCGGTGGATGGCAGCCGCAGGCTGTGCTGCTCGAAGCGTTTAAGGCGTCTGGTGTGTACGCGTACCCAGGTGGCCCGATGCCCGAGGGCTTTGGCGTGAGTCTCGTGCAAGCGCAGGCGTGCGGTTGCGAGGTGGTCTGCAAAGAAGCGGGGGCCCTCCCGGACGTGCTTCACAACCATCACGTCGAGTGGAGTCTCGACAACCTCGTCGAGGCACTCAAAGAACCGATGAGTACTGAATTGCGTCGAGACATCGCAGAGAAGGCAGTCTCGCGCCACGGTTGGCAATCCGTGACCGACCGCTTCTTGAGCTTCGTTGGTGAGCGTACCAAATGAACACGCTTGTGGCCGCCATCGTTCTCTCCGACGGAAGCCACGACCGTGTGGCTGTCGGTGGAGTAGTGCGCGTGCCGCGTGCTCAGTTGGAGCCGCTCAAGATGCTGATGGGGACACTGCGTGCTCACGGCTTCAGTCAGGTGATGTTCTTTCTCGCAGATGATGCACGTGGTTCGCACTCTCGTGACGATGACCTCGCCACCCTTGCCGTAATCGACCTTCCTCTGCCGGCTGTGGTTCGTCGGGTGCGTCCAGACTTCATTACCGAAGCCGCTATCCACGAGGCGATGACCGACTTCGTGTTCATCTTCTTCCAGGGTGAGCAGTTGACGATGCCCCGTGGCGAGACACTGCGAACAGAACTGACGCGCACTTCTGCCTCGCTCATCGGGCTGCAGGTGAACGGAACCCACGACTTGCGCGGGTTCCGGCGGAGGAGCGCTGAGACACCTTCGATGTTGTTCGATGCACGGGTCGAGCCGGCGAGGAAGGTTGTTGCGCTGAAGTCACCGGCCATCACCGGTGAGTCCAAAGTTCCGAGCACGAAAGCAGATGGATGGAAGCCTACGCTCGACGTCACGGTTGTTCTCCCGACGTGGCGGCTCGGTGGTCTCGATGTGACGCTGAACACGCTCGAGAAGCAGACCTTGGCGACAGACAAGTTCGAAGTCATCATCGTCGATGCACTGTATCGGTGGCGACAAGAGACGGTGATGAACCACCTTGGTCTCTTTCGCGCCAACATCGAACACGTTCCCTGCGACGACGCCGTTTTTCCACTCAGCTCTCACGGCCGCTTCCGCAACACGGCGATAAGGCGTGCGCGTGGTAAGCGGCTTGTGTTCCTCTCCGAGTACGCCTGCCCTCCGTCGGGATTTCTGGAAGCGCATGCATCGTTGGCTCCCAAGACCATCGGCGTCTCACCGTGGATTCGAACGGCGCTCGAGCCTCGCATCGTCGCGTGCAAGTCCGACTCGAAGTTCGTGAACGCCCTTTCTGTCTGGGACGTCGTTGAGGAGGCAAGCGAGTCAGCCCGCTTTCACTGGAGCATCTTCAAGGGGAACATGACCTCCGCGCGCATCCTCGAAGCCTGTGTTGAGCATGAGAAGCTCTGGGACCTCCAGCCCGCGACGTTCCCGTCGGCTCCCGGACCTCTTCCCGTCGACTACATCAGTCACTGGAAATCTGAGTCGGTGGACACGGAGCTGGCCCGACTCATCAACGGGTGGGATGAGACGTTTGACGGCTCCGGCGACCACGCCGACACCGACTTCACCACGCGGCTGGTTTGGGCCGGAGCGAAGCACGAGTACGTACCGGTCCCAGTTCGCGTTCTCGACCCCCACGAGATTTCTGTGGCCCCGCTCGAAGACGTCACGCGGTGCAACAGTGCACGGTTGGCTGAAGTTCGCGAGAGGCGCGCGATGCGCTGTGTCCACGGCATAGTCGACGGTATTCGAGACCGGCGCCTTCTCCACATCAACGAAGAACTCTGAGGACCAAATGATTGACTTCGAACTTGGCTGGCGCGCGGTTCCTGGGATGTTCTCTCCGCAAGATGGACGTGCGTTTCAGAGCGCAGTGAGGTTGGCGAAGGCCCATACCTCCATCGTCGAGACCGGAGCGTGGTGCGGTCGGAGCCTCGCGGCCGCATGCGAAGCGCTGCCGCCCAACGTGCTCGTCTACAGCGTCGACCTGTACCCCGAGGGCTCGCAGGCGACCAACGACGGCACTGCGCCCATCACTCCGGGCGTTGCGCGCAACCTGCGCGAGTTGGTTGCCGACCACTATCGAAAGCGCATCATCGACCGCATCGTTCTCTGTCACGCCGATGGTGCCGACTATGGACTCGAGTATGGAGGACCTCTGGTCTCCACCATGCTCATCGACGACCACCACTCGTACGAACAAATCAACCGCATCGTCGACAACTGGCAGAAGCACTGGGCGCGGGAGTGCATCCTGCTCTTCCACGACTACCAGCACCCGCCCTATCGCATCGTGGAGGCGTGCAACGAGCGGCTTCCTCAGCTCGGCTTCCGCTTCGCCACACAGCCCTCCGGCAGTGGGCTGGGCATCTGGTCGAGGGGTGTTCTCTAGGCATGCGCATCATCGTTACTGGCGCGGCTGGTTGTCTGGGCACTGAGCTGTGCCTGCAGCTTCGTGCGCGCGGCGATGCTGTGCTCGGGGTGGACAACCTGTCGCGCTACGAGTTGCTCGGAGAAGATGGGCCGCGCAAGCAGAGCGCTAATGCAGAAGCACTAAGGGCTGCAGGAGTCGAGTTCGAGAAGGACGACTTCGTCGACGCACTAGGGGCGGACCGCATCTACGCCTACGACGCCGTTGTTCACGCAGCGGCTCAGGTGTGTCACTCTCGGAAGGGAGGGAAGGACGACCCGTTCGACGACGTCCGTATCAACGTAATGGGGACGCTCCAGTTGCTCGACCGTACGCAGTCAGCCGGCAAGCCACTGCTCTTCATCGGCAGCTCGAAGGTCTACGGTGAGAACTTCGACCGCATGAATGCTCTGCAAGCGTTCAACGGAATCGACGAGAGCTGCCCGCTCGGTGACCAAACGCACATCACGTTCTTCGGCGCGAGCAAGGCGGCTGCCGACCTCTTCTGCCAGATGTACGCGAAGAAGTACGGGATGGCCGTTGGCGTCTTCCGTCCCGGCTGCTTCACCGGCCGCTACGCGCTCGCCACGGAGGCGCAGAACTGGCTGCCGTGGTTGGCGCACTGCGCGCGCGAAGGGAAGGTGTTCAGGGCCTTCGGTGACGGCAAGCAGGTGAGAGACCTGTTGCACGCAAGTGACCTCGCACGTGCCTGCATCATGTGGTTGAACGCTCCGCGCCCCGGTGTGTGGAATCTCGGAGGCGGCCGGTCCACTGCGTTCACGTTGTACGAGAGCATCGAGCGTGTCGAGAAGCTGGTCGGCAAGCACGTGAACGTGGGGTACCACCCGGCACGTGCCGGTGACATTCGTCGCCTCGTACTGGACAGCACGCGCTTCGTGCGTGAGTACGACTGGGCGCCGTTGTACGACGTGAACC
>SCSV01000285.1 GCA_004297555.1 Salinibacterium sp. | reverse complement strand
TTACAAGACGGTGATGTCGTACCCCACGGCCGTGTGCGTGGTGGCGATGCCGGACGGGATCAGCGCCTGGCGGAAGGAGCAGGTGAGCACGTTCTGGTCCTTCTTGATGTCCCGCCACGACTCGATCTGGAGCTCGCGCCGGAAGCCCTGCTTCCAGGCGTTCTTGTTCACGAGCACGAACCAGCCGTCGGTGTCGTTGGTCGAGACCGAGGTGGTCGTGTACTTGCCGTCGTCGTCGACCTTGTCGGTCGAGGTGGCGGGCACGGCCTCACTCAGGAGGACCGGGATGTTGAAGACGCGCCCGACCTCGCCGGTCAGGATCGTCGCCTGCGGGCCGTACTTCTCGAGCGTCTGGAAGGCGGCCACGTCCTGGATGCTGTTGGTCGTCGAGACGCCGGTGATCATCAGCAGGTCGGACGGCCGCGCCCCGTACCTGCCGAGCAGCGCCCGGGTGTTCAGGAAGAGCGTCGTGGTGAACGCGCCGGCGAACTGCTTGACCTGCCCGGTGTTCGTCACGAGGCAGAACTTGCGGAGGCCGTTGAAGGCGAGGTAGAAGCTCGTCGAGGCCGGAGCCGCGTCGTCGCTGTTGACGTTGCCGGTGCCGCCGGTCTCGGTGTCGCCGTGGACGATGAGGTCGTCGATCGTCTGGGCGGCGCGGCGGACGAGGTTGGCCCGGATGGCGGGCACGACCGGGATGATCGAGTCCTCGGTGAGCTCGCCCGAGAAGTCGACCTCGGCCATGACCTTGACCGCGGTCAGGGTCGCGTTGCCGGTGTTGAGATCCGAGGCGGTGACGGCGGTGTTCTCGGTCGAGGCGAGCCGGAACGTCACGTCGTCATCGAGGGTCGGGAGGGTGTACGGGTTGGTGGGCATCGCGACCCGCGGGATCTGGCTCGCGATGACGGTGGCCAGGTGGATATCAGTCCACAGATCTGCCGAAGCAAACGTGGGAACCCACTCGTCGCCGGCGTTGCCGCCGGTCGAGGTCATGGCCTTGGCTCGGGCCTCACGGAAGTACTCGGCCTGGTCGAAGCGGTGGACCGCCGCGGTGGCGGGGTTCCACGACTTCAGGCCATCGTGCCGGGGGCCGGCCTTGAGGGCCTTCTCCGACGCGGCGACCATGACCTGCCGGCCGCGGGCCGAGAGACTGTCGCCGTTGATGCCGAGGATCTTCTGGGCGAGGTACAGGTTCGAGCCGATCTCGGCGTCCGTCTCGCCGACGGAGGTGAACTTGTCGTCACCGCCGTAGACCGGACCCGCCTCGCCGGGCTTGGCCTTGACGCCGCCCTCGTCGAGTTCGGTCCGCTTCGGGGTGTTGAGGGCGTGGATCTTGGCGGCGAGCGCGTCGAGGTCGATGCCCTTGGTGGCTTCGGGGACGACGGGCTCGGGCGCCTGGATCGCGGCGACGGCCGCCGCGATGGCTTCGATGGCCTCCGGGGCGAGCTCGACGCTCTCCACCTCGGGCTTGGTGTCTTCAGGCATGGCGAAAGACGCTCCTGTGCGTGGGCCACGGGAGCGCTCCGGGGCAGCGGGGTTGATTGACGCAGCGGGTCTGTCGCGCCCGCTAGGACGGCTAGGAATCCATCCCTTCGGCCTGCATGTGGGCCATGAGATGGCGCTTGCCACACTGCACGTTCCCGGGATCACCGAGACGGCTCATGGCGTTGCGCAGGTGGGGCATGTCGAGCTTGCCCTGCGCGTCGTGGTGGGGGTAGTGGCGGCCGTTGGCGTCCTTACAGGCGAAGGCGCTGTCGGGGAGCGAGTTGATGTACGACGCCGACCACGCCGCCTTGACCCCGACGATGCGGAGGCGCCGCGGGACCATGAGAGTGCCGACCGTCTCGGCATCCTCGGCCGCTCGGGTCGGGGCGGTGGCAGCGGTGAACTCGATCGCCGTGATTCCAGCCTCGGGCATCGGCGGCCAATCCATTGCCTTCATGGCCGCGATGGAGGCGTAGGGGTTGGCGGGTGTCGGGGTGGCGGTGAGCTCGACCCACGGCCAGCGCAGGATCTCGCCGCTCTTGGCGACGACGACACCCGCTGGGTAGGCGCCCGAGGAGAACGACAGGGCCTCTTGTCCCACGAGCTCGCGGATGGCCTCGTACCACTTGGAGCGGAGGTCGAGCTGGGCCTGGACCCAGATGCCGTCCTTGCGCTTCTCGTGGGTCACGACCCCGCCGAGGGCATCGGTCCCGACCTTGGCGTCCCAGGTGTGCTGGTAGAGCAGGGGACGCTCGCCCTTGAACCAGTCGAAGAGGAAGTCGGTCTTCGGTGAGAAGTATTCGCCGTCGAAGTCGCGCCCGATCCCATCATCCCCGGCGAAGGGGCCGAAGAACGGCATCCCCCAGCCCTCGATGGTGGTATCGCTGCCCTTGGCGAAGTGGATGGGTTCGTTCATCGTCCGACCTCTGGGATCCATGAGCGTGTGCAGTTATGGACTAGAATGTCGTTAGCGAAGTACGCGGCACTCGTGGTCTGGAGATCGAACGCATGACCGCCAAACTCAGCCCGGCCGACGTCGACAACCTCGTCCAGTACTACCGCGATGGCCGTTCGATGCTCAAGATCGGCCACGAACTCGGCGTTAGCGACAGCACCGTCCGGCAGTGGCTCCGCAAGCGCGGCATCGCCCGCCGCAGGCCCTCCGATTACCCGCCGCGAGTCACGCAGGCCCACGAGGCTCGCCGTGGCCAAGTGGACAGTCTCGCTCGCCGTCATGCCCGAGCCGTCACCCGACACGAGCGCGGACACGGGATCAGCGCCAACGAACAGTGGCTCGCCGACCAACTCCGGGACCGGGGATACGGCATCGACCAGCAACGGGCGGTCGGGCCGTACAATCTCGACCTCGCCTTCGCAGAAGTTCCCGTCGCCGTGGAAGTACGTGGGGGCGGCAACAATCCGGGCGTGCGTGCCAGACGACCCCAGCGCATCGAAGATGTTCTCGATGCGGGCTACTGGCTGGTGGAGGTGTTCGTCCGAGGCAAACCGCTCTCGGGCGCGGCGGACTACCTTGTCGCCCTTGCGGATCGCCTTCGCCGCGATCCAGCCGCGCGATGTGAGCACCGGATGATTTGGGCCGATGGCAAGGTACGCATCCCGCGCCGTCGTCAGGCTCACGAGCGGGCCTGACCAGTTGGCGCGGTAGCCGACCTCGATCGCGCCCAGCGCCTCGATCTGCGTCCCGGCCATGACCGCATTCGGATGGCCGAGGGGTGCGCCTTCCGCCTCTTCCAGCGGTACGTGCTCCCGGCCGTTCCAGGAGGCGCAGACCTCGTCCGCGTCGCCGTCGACGACCGTCACGAGCTCGACGCCCGCCGTCCGGTATTGCCCCAGGCCCCCGAGGTTGTACGCGGCGGCCGTCTCGGTCCGGGCGATCCGATCCACCCGCCAGTCCTCGTAGCCGTCGAAGAGCTCACCGAGCGCGGTCCGCATCGCCTCGTGCGTGGAGCCCGCCTGGAGCTGCGAGGTGACGACCCGCTGCACGTCGGCGATCGTCGTGTTCTCGATGCCCTTGCCGAGGAGGTCGAGGTGCGAGGTCACCCGAGCCAAGGCCGCCTCGGAGGTGGGGATGGCGAACGACACCTCGACGGCGAGCGCCCGTGCCGCTTCCGTGGCCCCCAGGGTCACGCTGGCCTCGATGGGCGCCTGGCTGATCCGCCGCAGCCGATCCCGGAAGCGCTTGCTGCCGATGATCTCGATGAGCCGCTCGAGGAACTGCTCTTCTTCGGGGGTGGCCTTGCCGAAGGCGTTCAGCACGGCGTTGCGCTGCGCCCCGAAGAAGGAGCCGAGGTCGCGCATGTAGGCGTCCCGGATGGGCGCCAGCACGGTCTCGCGGCTCTCGATGGACTTGCGAGCCTTGGGGGGCTCCGCCGGATCGGGAGGAGTCACCACCGGCGGAGCAGGGGGTTCGGGCGGAGCGACGATGTCCTCGAAGCTCGACACCGCGATCGTGGTCGGGACGAGTTGCGACTGCCCGATCCGCTTGTCAGGGTGGGGCGGAAGGCTGAGGCGCGTCCGTACCTCGTCCACGATGACAGCGCCGGTCTTCGACCACTCCGCCGCCGTCTGGGCCGCCTCGAGGTCGTTCTCGCTGAGGGCCTCGACCTGGGTGTAGTCGTACCGCGCCACGAGTTGTTCCGTCGTGATGAGCGGCAGGACCCGGAGGGTGAGCATCCGGGCGATCCGGTTCAGGCGGGGCTGGAGGGTGCCTTCCCACAGCTCGGAGCGGGCACCGGCGACGTTGCTGAACGTGGCGTCCTGCATCCTGATGAGGGGCAGCGGCATCCCCCACGCGCCGGCGATGATCTCGACCCGGTTCAGGCGGGTGGCGAGCCACTCCTGGTCCTTGCGCGAGAGCTCGATCGCCTGGAACGTCGTCTTGCTGCCGAGGATGGCGATCTTGCCGGCGTTCTGGTAGCCGCCGACGGCCTGCGTCCAGCGCTTCTGCAGGAGCTCGGCCG
>SCSV01000284.1 GCA_004297555.1 Salinibacterium sp. | reverse complement strand
TGCTTCCTGTGATCGTTGTGCACTTTCTGGCCGACTTCACAGTGCTACTGCTCCTCACGAGGGTGATCTGACCAGGGAAGTTTGGGAAATCGACATGAAGAACGATCTGAATTCGCTTGTCCACGGCCGCGGTGAGTTGCACGCATCCAGCGACGATACGAATTTCCTGTTGACGTCTGCGAATGGCCGCTCACCGATAACCGTGACGCTCGACGGCGACATTGCCAGAATCCGGGCCGGCTTTGGCATTCGCGTCAACGTCGGAAGCGATGTGCCCTCTGATGATCAGACGATCACCGAAGTAGTCGAAGCAATTCTGGATGGTGCGGCCGAGGAGTTCTTTGACCTCAATAGTCGCGGAGAGATGGATGCAGTGGCATGGCGCCTTTGGTATCCACGGGGAGAGCGGACCGGCGGCACGCACACGGCAGATGCCATTTCGGTGCGCCTCCTGCCTTGGTGACCATGCGCTCAGCTTGGCTGTCGCTACCGAGAGCTGGAACTAAGAGAGAGAATCAGGCTCGAAAATGAACGTATTTTGGTGGAATGCTGGCGTAGCAGTGCAACTGATCATTGTGCTGGTCGCAGTTGTTGCGATTGTGTGGATCGTTCGTCGTCGGCGGCATCAGCGCGCCGAGAATAAGTAAGAACTAGCAGACAATTACAGGAGTGGCATTTGGGCAACAAACCCAGGTGCCACTCCTGTGTTGTCTGTCCAGGTGGGATTGCTGAAAGCAGCAATAGTCGGCTCCCGAAGCAGCCACTTATCCCCTGAATCACGGGGGGAATGAATACCCAAATATTGGCGCGGTCGGATGGGCGACCGGACAGATCTTAGTCCAGTTCCTCCAGCAGCTTCGCCACCCGCTCCCACGCTGTATTGTTCCAACTGCGTGTCAGTGACACCGCCAATGTGATGTCTCAGGACATCCCGGACGGCCTTTCCTAATGGCTGGGCTGTTCCAACGCGCTCATCAGGCCTCCGGGATGTCCCAGTCGAAGGTTTCCAGTGTGATGCTGTCGGGGTCGCTGCCTCCCCGGTTGCCGGTCTCGAGCGCGTCGATGTGGCTGAGTTCCTCCGCGGACAACTCGAAGTCGAAGACATCGAAGTTCTCCCGGATGCGCGCAGGAGTCACCGACTTGGGGATGGCCGAGCGGCCCTGCTGAATGTGCCAGCGCAGCATTACCTGGGCGGGTGTCTGGCCATGGGCTCGCGCGATCGAGCCGATCACCGGGTCTTCGAAAGAGCTTGAACCGCCACCCCGGTAGATGGTGACTCCGCCGATAGGCGACCACGCCTGAGTGTGGATGCCGTGCGCCGCATTCGCGAGCTGTACCTCGCGCTCCTGGAAGTACGGATGAACCTCGATCTGGTTGAGCGCGGGCACGACGGTCGCGGTCTCCAGGAGGAGATCGAGCTCGGCCGCCGAGAAGTTGCTGACGCCGATCGCGCGCACTTTGCCATCCGCAAGCATCGTCTCGAGCGCGCGGAAAGCATCCCGAGTCAGGTCGAATCGAGATGGCAGCGGTAGGTGCAGGATCAGGATGTCGATTGTCTCGAATCCGAGCTTGGCGGTCGACTTCTCGAACGCGTGAAGCGTCGCGTCATACCCGTAGTCGGTGATCCACACCTTCGACTCGACGATCACCTCCTCGCGCGGAATGCCGGAGCGCCGGATCGCTTCCCCGACCTCGCGCTCGTTCTCATAGGCAGCAGCGGTGTCAATGTGCCGATAGCCGGTCTCGAGGGCCACCATCACCGCGGCAATGGTCTCCTCGGGCGGGGTCTGGTACACGCCGAATCCGATCGCCGGAATCGAAAGGTTCTCGTTGAGGCGAATGCTTGGCATGGTCATGGATTGATCCTCCCTGTCCTGGTGGGTAGGGTCAAAGCCAGTTGCCCACCGCCTCAGGGCGAGTAGATCTGCAGCACGATCTCCGAGAGAATCGGCGACATCGCCGCTAGCCGATCTCTGCGGATGAGATCCCCGCCGTCTTCTCGCCTCGGCCCCGGCAAGTGCACCTGCACCCAGTGCGTTGCGATGAGCGCATCGAGGATGCAGGAAGTGTGTGAGCTGTCGCATCGCGTGTAGGCGGTGTCGCCGGCCTGCATTCCGGGCACCGTGATCGGTGTCAACGCGCCCGGCGAGGTCAACAACGGACGGAGGTGACGGAATGCCCATCTACCACCCGGCAATGTGAACAGTGCGCCTGCGCCGTACCTGTCGAACAGATCTGAGTATTCGCAGCCAGGAGCGCGAACGGCGGCCCTCGCACTAGCGGTGAGCCGCCACTCCCAGCCGTCGACGGGCCATGTCGTCAGCGTCGTTGAGGTTTGGACTGCAGCGCGCCACACCACGGGGCGCACGATCTGGTCGCACGTGTGGTCCAACTCAGCCGCGTAGTGGGGAGGGACGAAAGGGGTCTTTTGGCCGAGCTGCAGCGCGACGCGTATCTCGTGCGCGAGCCTCTCGGCGACAGCATCGCTGATGGCGCCCTCAATTGTCACCATGAGGTAGTCGCCGCCGATCGAACTCGCGAGAATGCAGCTGTCGGGCAAGCAATTGAAGGTCTCGGGAGGATCAAGGGCCGGGTCCCCGACCACCCAACGCCAGTAACCGGACGCGGCGAATGGCAGGTACTCCACACTTACCCCGACGGATCCCTCGCTCCTCGCTGAGTCGTCGTAGATTGGCAGGCCGTTGCTCCACTCGCAAACCAGTCCTCCAGCCTGCCTTATGATTTCCGCGTCCGGGATGGCGTTGTAGAGGGCAATCTCTTCCACCGCCAAATCCTGTCGGCCAACCGGCTCTGGGAAGGCCGCCGTTGGGTTGGTTGCCGCCGCGAGCTTGGTGCAAGTGAGGTTCGACGACGGAACGGGAAGTGCGGCGGATGCCGGGCTGACGAACCCGATGACCAAGGCTAGCGCTGAGACGGATGCCGCGATCGCGGCCGTGCGAGGTGAGATGCTCATGTAGTCACAACGCACAACTGCCGCAGGCAGGTTGACAACGGGCGGCTAGAGTGACCCCATGGTGCACCCTGCTTTGCTCTTCATCCACGGTATGTACATGAATGGCGTGAGTTGGGAGCCGTGGACGAAAGCCGCGGCGACACGAGGATTCGTGAGTGCGGCGCCATCCTGGCCCTTTCACGATGGCGAGCCAGCCGATCTGCGCGCGAATGTTCCGGCCGGCCTCGGCGCCCTGACCTTCGGGGATGTCGTCACTCACTTCAAGCGCATCATCGACGGCTTGAGCGAGCGGCCGGTTCTGATCGGGCACTCGATCGGCGGCCTCGTGGTGCAGAAACTCGTCAACGACGGTTACGCGAGCGCGGGCGTTTCAATCAGCTCGGCGCCCCCGCAGGGCGTGACCTCGTTCGAACCGGTCTTTCTCAAAG
This sequence comes from Salinibacterium sp., assembly GCA_004297555.1. Classification (GTDB taxonomy): domain Bacteria; phylum Actinomycetota; class Actinomycetes; order Actinomycetales; family Microbacteriaceae; genus Rhodoglobus. Next base: position 10,154 of record SCSV01000284.1, on the reverse strand, counting down.
CCAACTTCCCGCACGTCAACCCGCTTGCCGGCAGCAAGCCTGTGCTCATGACGCCCGAGCGCTTTCACTTCACGTTTTGCAACGTGATGAGTCGCGAAGCGAGCGACGCTGCCTTCGAGAGCTACGTCGTGCCCGAGAGCCGCAACGTGCCGCGCAGCACGCTCACCAAACAAGCGCACGTGGATTTCGGCAAGCCGCACGTGCCGCTGCTGATGATCGCCGGCGACACCGATCACCTCACTCCCGCGCGCATGGTCGAGGCCAACGCGAACCGCTATGCCCAACCGGTCGACTTCGCGAAGTTCGCAAACCGCTCGCACTTCATCTGCAACCAAGACGGCTGGGAGGAGGTCGCCGAGTTCGTCTTCGACTGGATCGATGGCCTCAGCGATTCACCAGCCGCCACACGACCTTGAGTCCTGACCAGTCGTTGTCGATCGCCGCGACTTTCACGTCGACGAGCCCGCGCGGCAGCACGACTTCGCGAATGTAATTGTCGGTGATGTCGCTCATGTGGCCGCCCGCTCTGCGGGGCCAGGCGATCCAGAGCGACCCCGCCGGGCGGATGCGCTCGCCGAGGGCCTCAATCCGGGCATCCAGTTGCTCTGCGTTGTGAAAGAAGGCGAGCACGACGTCGGCGGGAGCGTCCTCGGGCACTAGCTCGACGGCATCCGGCTCTCGCTCGAAAACCCACCCCGAAGGTGCGCCAACAATGGAGAGCCGGATGCCCGGAACGATCCCAAGCTTCTTGAGTTGGGGTGTACCCGAGTAGCCCGCCGTGCCGCCGGTCGCCACGTTATTTCGCGTCGGGCTCGAGCGCGTTCGACACGGAGCCCCTTTCGTTAGTGATTGCGGCCACTCTATCGATTTGAAAACTGAGCCACACCAAATCGCGAAAAGACGGCATGCTGGATTCGCGGAAGCGTGTCAACCTAACGGCCGCCTTCCTGCGTCGAAGAGATGTGAGCACAGCCGTGGCCGAGAGAATCCAGATCGACCTGGATATCTTCGTCGCGCAGGATTACCCGCAAGTGGTGGCGGCGGTCGGGCTGATCACGGGCAATCGGCAGGATGCCGCTGACGCCGTACAAGACGCGATCGTGGGGTTTCTCGCGAAACCGCCGTCGCATCCCGTGACGAATCTTGCGGCGTGGTTCACGGTCGTTGCCAGCAACCGCGTGCGAGACGGCTACCGCAGCCAGGGGGCTCGGGATCGGGCGCTCGCGAAACTGGGCCCACCAAAGGACGAAGCTAACGACGCAATCGAGTTGCTCGATGTCGACGTGATGAACGCCCTGAAACAGCTTCCGCTGCAACAGCGCCAGGTCTGCGCTCTGCACTACCTGATGGACCAATCGGTGGAGACCATCGCAGAGGGCCTGGCGGTCTCACCGGGCACCGTGAAGACGCAGTTGCATCGAGCGCGAAAAACCCTTGCCGCTCGCTTGAGGAAGGAGGATCACCATGACTGAGTTCGACGAACTCATGAGTTCATCGCTCAAGCGCGTTGCGCAACCTGGTGACCCTGCCGGTGTCGCGGACGCCATTCGAGCGCGGGTGGACGCAGGCGACATCGGCACGCCGGCCCAATCGAGTGGTTTCGGCTCGGGTGGTGTGCTGCCCTGGCTTCCGTGGCTAGGCCTCCTGGTCGTGGCGGGGGTAGCGGGCGGCGCGCTTGGCGCGAGCGGTGTGCTCGGTGGCCATGACGCGCAATCGAGTTTTGCGGCCGGCTCCATCAACACCGGGGTGAGCGCGCTCGGCTGCCCCGGCGGATCACCGGTTGTCGCGCTCGAACCCGGGCAGCGGGTGTTGGCGATGCAACGAAGTGACGACTCTGAGTGGCTCGCCGTGCGCGACCCTCTTGATCTCTCGCGCACCGTGTGGTTGCCGACCGCGGTCGTCGTCATTGACCCGGGCCAAGCCGACCTCAACTCTCTTCCGATCGGCGGATGCCCTGAGCCCACGCTCATCAAGGAAACTCACGCGCCCGCGGCGCCCAAGCCGACCGCGAAGCCATCAACTCCCGGGGACACTTCGGTGCCGACGATCACCAGCGCGAGCGGCAGCCCGAACCCGTTCTACAACGACCAGACGATCACGATCAAGGCAACGGCCGTAGACAACGTGGCGGTCACATCCGTTCACATCAGTTGGAGCGGCGCGGTGAGCGGTTCGGGAACCATGACCAAGGTTGGTTCGGAATGGCATTACCAGTTCTCGACAACGGCGGCGTCCTTCGGAACCGTGACTTTCACCCTGCGCGCTGCGGATGCTGCCGGCAACAAGAGCGCCCCAGTCAACGTGGTCACGAGCCACAATTACTTCGGATAGAGATCATGACAACTCCCCGCTGGTTTGTGCCTCTCATCTCTACCGTCGCAGCGCTCGCCGTCGCCGTTGCCGCGACTCTCATCGGCATGCAGTTCGCACCGGCACCTTCCGCCCAGACCCAGTCCGTGCTGGTGCTCGAACCCGTTAGCCTCGGTGCCGACGGAAAGCCCATTACCGACGGCGATCCGGCCACACTCGATACGAGCTTCAGCAACGGCACGACCGAGATCGTCACGCCTGGGGCAGGCAATGCGGGCGATATTGGGGCCGCAGCGCAGGCGCGCATCGCGGCCCTAGACGCGAGCGACGGCGATCCGGCCTCTGCACGCCAGGCAGTCGCTGATTCGCCTGAGGGTTCCACGCCAGCCGATCCCTGTGCGCCGGAGGACGGTTCGTCACCGGAAGACTGCCCCGAGGGTCTGCACAGCGCGATCTTCGCCGACACCGCGCCTGAGCCTCTGCGAGTGTTCCCGCGAGCAGACCCACCGAGCGGTATCCAGGGGTCGGGCGGGGTCGTCGCGTGCCCAACTCGAGCTCTGCCTGCGGGCTCCCTCACCTTCGGCGTGGCAACGACCACGCCCTCGACGGTGACCCTGCGCTACTGGCCTGCGAACGACCCGGCCGCTGAGCGGACCGTCACAATTCCTGGGGACCCCGCGGCGGAAGCGGCGTGGAATGCCGAGGTCGCGCGCTCCGGCGTATACCCCGAGCATTCCGACATGTTCCAGCACTGCACCACGCTCGCCGGCTTACGGGCGAATACTGTTTACGAGTCGTCATCGGCAGCCGTCGACACGCTGCTCCGCGTTTCGAGTGAGGTGCCACTCGAGTTTGATTCTCGAGGCGCGCCGACTCGGCCCCCGATGCAGATCATCCCGCTGACGTCGAGCGTGGTATATGTCGCTGTACCGACCACGAGAATGGGTGATCTCCCCTGGCTGCGCGGGTGGGTTGTGCCCGAGGGCCATCGGGCAGACTGCTCGTCATTCGACTCGAGCACTGCCGTTCGGAGGGTCCAAGACGAGCACGTCGTTGAGGTCAGCGCTTCATCGATTGCCGCCGCCAACTATCAGCCCGCCTATGACCGTCGGGTCGTTGATGTCTTCTCGGTGCCGGAAGGCTCAACCATCGTGTTCTGCGCTCGTTGGTATGACTCGACTGGACCATCGTGGAGTCGTGATCTCCCTCGCGACCAGGTAAGCGCCTCCGTGGTCAGTCCAGATTTGTACTCGCCGGTCGTGACCGTCACGGGGCTTTCGCTGGTCCGAGCAGCGGATGCCCGTTCGATCAGCCTTTCCGCCAGCACTCAGTTCGGCGTGGAGTGTGGCCAAGGTGCATACCTCCCAGAGGCTGATGCTGCGCCCAGCACGCCCCTCACCGTGAACACCTTGCTTTGCGCGCCGGGTCGCAGCGACAGCGTGCTCTATGCACCACTTGGCAGCGGGGGCAACATTGTCGTCACCAGTCGAATCGGCCAGGGCGATTCTGTCGTGACCAATTCGACGGTGCTCCCTCTCGGGCGGTACGGATGCCTCGGCAGTTGTCCCGCCCCGCCCACGCTGACGTTCCAAGTGCTGTTGCCCAATGTGACCGTTGGCCGGGGAATGTGCGGCTCAAGTTTCGGCGAATCATGCACCCCGCCGACTAGTGAGGTGGCCCTTGGAACAGCGACCTTGACGGTGACCTGGGAGCAGGGTTCGACGAATGGCCAGCGCGAGTGGCAGGTCGGGGTGCCCGCTTATCAGGTTCCCGTCGCGATCGCTCCGGATTACCCGCAACTGGACACAAACCAGGCAATCACACCGTCGCTCTCGTCCGACGGATTTGTGGGCGCTGTGGACATCCCGATTCGCACTGATCGCCACGCGAGCTTCCGAGCATCGATCGAAGGGGACTGCTTCATTGGGAATGCCCCGGCACCAGCAACTGGCGCGACCGTCAACCTCGCCTCAGGCGGCCAAGGCGCCAACGTGCATATCAGCGGACTCTGCCCAGGCGCAACCTATTTCGTGTCGGTAGAACTGACCGATTCGGCGAGGCATCGCGCGATCTACAGCTATCGAGAGCCAAGCCCCAGGCAGTGGCGGAGCGCCAGTTTTCGGGTACCGCAGAATGAAATCAACTACACCGTGACTGTCCAACTGTCGAGCATCTCCACCGACCGCCAACCTTGGGGGACGTTCGGGGCTGATGTCACCATGGGCGGCGCCGGTGCCAACGAGGTCCACGCACGATTCCCAGCAGACACCTGCTTTACACGCGACGAGTTGTCGACCACCGGCCAAGCATCGGGCACGGTTCCTCAAGAGCGAGTGGTTCACCTATCTGTGTACGCCCGCGTGGTAACCGAAGGCTTGTACCAGGGAGTCAACCGGGATGCGACCTGCAGCTGGGGCGATCAAGTCGATGATGTTCTCAACCTTGAGTCCGATATCTCCTATGCAGATCTGCTCAGGGGGGTGACGTTTGCGCAGAACCTCCGACCTTCGTGGGCGGGCGATGCCAGTTTCACTCCTTCATTCCGGGCCACGATTACCGTGCACGGAAGCCGAGCGTGAGCGGTCGGCGGATGTCTACCCGCGCAGCCGCAAGCCCTGCGGCGTCGGCACGAAACCGCACTCGGCGAGCGCAGTGCCCAACGGCGTTCCGATCGAGAACTCGCCATCGACTCGTTCGATGCGCAGCCGGCCAAGGCGTTCCCGCACGGTCTTGGTGAGCGATTCGGCGGCGGCGCGGAGGCGCGACTCGCTCGTGCCGAAGGTGAGCACGGTCTTGCCGCCGCGTTCGACGTACAGCACCAGCTCACCATCGACGAGCACCACGAGGGCGCCCGCCTTGCGACCTGGGCGGTGCCCGCGCTTCTCCTCGCCATCGACCTTGGGCCAGGGCAGCGCGGCGCCATAGGGGTTGGCCGGGTCGGTTGCGGCGAGAGTCACAGCAATACCGGGCAGCTCTTCGGGCTCGGCGACGAAGCTCCTCAACCGGTCGACGGTCGCGCCCGTTGCGAATTGCGCGGCGCCGAGGCCCTCGACAAAGTACCCGCGCCTGGCCCTGCCGGTCTCCTCGAAACCACTGAGCACCCGGTAGGCAAGCGCGAAGCCCCCGCGGATGCCCTCGCTCACGACCGCGCCGCGGGTGATGACTCCGTGCCGCTCGAGCAGCAACTCGGCCATCGCCTTGGCGCGCACCGTGGTGTCCCCTTCCGCAAGCGGGAGCAGGGACCACCGACCGCCTCCGGTCGGTGGCCCGGCCTGCGCGACAGCAAGGGAACGGCCGCGGTAGGAGCGCGTGCGCGAGGGCCGCGCGGGCCCGCCGAGGTGCGCGCGCAGAGGCGCGAAAGTGTCGTTCGTCACGAGCCCGGCCCACACGAGGTCCCAGAGCGTGCTGACGAGCGCTGCGTCATCCGTGCTGTGGATCGCGGCACCGAGCTGCCGGAAGAAGTAGGCGCCACCGCCCGCGAGTGCGGCGAGAATCTCGCGCCCCAGTTCGGTGGTTTCGGCCCCACTCGGCTCCGGCAGCGTGAGCGGGGCGGACTCGGCGGGATGCAAGCTGACCCAGCCGTCGCCTCCAGCGATCGAACCGTTGCCCGACCAGATCACCTCGCCCGAGAGTGTGAGCTCGTCGAGCCAGACCGGCGTGTAGTCCTTCACGCGTGCGGGGAGCACGAGACTCTCCCACGCGGACGCCGGCAGCGAGACCCCAGCAAGCTGCTCGATCGCTTGCGCGAGCCCGTCGACCCCGCGCAAAATCCCAGGGACGTGCTGCCACTGCACGAGAAAGCGGCCCAGTGTCGGGCCATCGACCGGCTCGACCTCCTGGCGGAGGGCTGCGAGCGATCGACTGCGCAGGCGCCGCAGAACCTCGACTGAGCACCATTCGGTGCCCGTAGCACCGGGGCGGAATTCGCCCTCCACGACCCTTCGGTCGGCGGCAAGCCGACGTAGCGTGTCGAGCACGACCGCGGTTCCGAGTCCGAACCGGGAGGCCACATCCTGCACCGTGAACGGGCCGTGCGTCCGGGCGTAACGGCTCACCAAATCGCCGACCGGGTCATCAACTGGGTCGATGAACGCCGCCGGCACGCCGATCGGCAGCGGCACCCCGAGCGCATCGCGCAGGCGCGCGGCGTCTTCGATCGCGGCCCAACAGGCGGTGCCGGCGATGGTCACGCGCAGAATGCGGTTGGCCTTGGCCAGTTCGCCGAGCAGTGGGCCCGGCGGCGATTCACAGCGGTCGGCGAGCTCGTCCTCGGAGAGCGGCCCGAGCATCCGCAACAAATCGACGACGCCCTCCGTACCGCGTGCTCGGCGCTCCGGAGTCAGTCGCTGCAGTTCGCGCTCGGTCTGCTCGATCACAGCGGGGTCCAGCAGCTCCCGCAATTCGGTGCGGCCGAGCAGTTCGGCGAGCAGCGCGGGGTCGAGCGAGAGGGCGGCGGCCCGGCGCTCGGCGAGCGGCGAGTCGCCCTCGTACATGAACGCGGCCATGTACCCAAACAGCAGGCTGCGCGCGAACGGCGAGGGAACATCCGTCTCGGTCTCGACGAGGCGCACCTTGCGGCTGGCGATGTTGTTCGTCAGCTCCATGAGCGCGGCCAGGTCGTACACGTCTTGGAGAACCTCGCGCACCGTCTCCAGCACGATCGGAAAGCTCGGGTACTTGCGCGCGACATCCAGCAATTGGGATGCCCGTTGCCGCTGTTGCCACAACGGAGAGCGCCGGCCCGGGTCGCGCCGCGGGAGCAGTAGCGCGCGTGCCGCGCACTCGCGGAACCTCGCCGCGAACAGCGCCGAGCCGCCCACCTCCTCGGTGACGATCTCTTCGAGCTCGCCCGGTTCGAAGACGAACAGCTCGGCTCCGGGAGGCTCGGCATCGGTGTCGGGGATGCGCACGACGATGCCGTCGTCCCCGGCCATCGCCGAACCGTCCACGCCGAGCCGGTCGCGAATCCGCGCCGTGACGGCGAGGGCCCAGGGCGCGTGCACGGGCATCCCGTATGGCGAATGAAGCACGACGCGCCAATCGCCGAGCTCGTCGCGAAACCGCTCGGCGACGAGAGTCGAGTCGGTCGGCACTTGGCCGGTTGCGCGTTTCTGCTCGCGCATTAGCGCGGCCATGTTGCGAATCGCGAGCGGGTCGAGGCCGAGCGTCGTGAGGCGCCTCTCCAGCTCAGCGGTGAACCGCGCGGGCGAATCGCCATTGCCCCGGCGCTCGCCGGTTTCGAGTGCGCTCGTGAACGCGCCGATCGCCGCCCCGAGTTCGGCCGGCCGTCCCAGGCCGTCACCCTTCCAGAACGGGGCCTTGCCCGGCACGCCGAACGCGGGGGAGACGAGCACCTGGTCGTGCGTGATGTCTTCGATGCGCCAGCTCGTCGTGCCCAGGGCGAAGACGTCGCCAACTCGCGACTCGTAGACCATCTCCTCGTCGAGCTCCCCGACCCGCCGCCCGGGCCCGCCCGGCTCGCCGCCGACCATGAACACCCCGAAGAGTCCGCGGTCGGGAATCGTGCCGCCCGAGGTCACGGCGAGCCGCTGCGAACCGGGGCGACCGGTGAGGGTTCCGGCGACGCGATCCCATACGACCCGGGGACGCAGTTCGGCGAACTCGTCGCTCGGGTAGAGGCCGCTCACCAGATCGAGTGTCGCGTCGTAGGCACTGCGCGGCAGCGTCGCGAATGGGGCACTGCGGCGCACGGTGTCGAACCAGTCCTCGACGTCGATCGAGTCCAACGCCGTCGCCGCGACCGTCTGCTGGGCGAGAACATCGAGCGGGTTCGTCGGGATCGCGATCGCCTCGATCTGGCCCGACAGCATCCGCTCGACCGCGACTGTCGTGTGGATCAGATCAGTGCGATGCTTCGGAAACAGTATGCCTTTCGAGATCTCTCCGACCTGGTGCCCGGCCCGCCCGATGCGCTGCAGACCGGATGCGACGGATGGTGGCGACTCGACCTGCACCACGAGGTCGACCGCCCCCATGTCGATGCCGAGTTCGAGTGACGAGGTGGCGACGACGCAGCGCAGCCGGCCGCTCTTGAGGTCGTCTTCGATGCCGGCGCGCTGCTCCTTGCTGACCGAGCCGTGGTGGGCGCGGGCGAGCGCGGTGGAGCTAAAAGGATCGCCCTGCGATCCCGCGACCCCAGCGCTGACCGAGCCTGCGAGGGAGGGTTGCCCTTGTGTCACACGGTCTGCATAGATCTCATTCAGCCGCGAGGTCAGCCGCTCGGCCAACCGTCGGGAGTTCGCGAAGACGATCGTGGAATGGTGGTCGAGAATCTGGTCGACGATCGCCTCTTCGACGTGCGGCCAGATCGACCCGGTGGCCTCGGCCGAGACGCCCGCCGGTTCCGCCCCAGGCCGCGGCTGCACCGTGCCGGGCTCGGTCATGTCCTCGACCGGCACGACGACGCTCAGCTCGAAGGTCTTCGCCGCCGGCGGAGCCACGATGGTGACCGGCGCCCGCCCGCCGAGAAAACGTGCGACCTCCTCGAGCGGTCGAACCGTGGCAGAAAGCCCGATGCGCTGCGCCGGTTTGGCGAGCAGCGAATCGAGGCGTTCCAACGAGAGCGCGAGGTGTGCCCCGCGTTTGGTGGCGGCAACGGCGTGCACCTCGTCCACGATGACCGTTTCGACCCCCGCGAGGGTCTCGCGGGCGGCCGAGGTGAGCATGAGATACAGCGACTCCGGCGTGGTGATCAGAATGTCGGGGGGCGTGCGCGCGAGCATCCGCCGGTCTTGGGTGGTGGTGTCGCCCGACCTCACGCCGACCGTCACGTCTGGCGCGGGCAGGTCGAGTCGCTTCGCGGTCTGGGTGACGCCGACGAGCGGCGCGCGAAGGTTGCGCTCGACGTCGACCCCGAGCGCTTTGAGCGGCGAGATGTAGAGCACGCGCGTGCGCGCCTTCGGGTTCTCGGGGGTTGGCCCTGAGATGAGCCGGTTGATCGCCCAGAGGAACGAGGCGAGCGTCTTGCCCGAGCCGGTGGGAGCGACGACCAGAGCGTGCGAACCGGATGCAACGGCCTCCCACGCGCCAAGTTGCGCCGGTGTCGGCTCGGCGAAGGCGCCGCAGAACCACTCCCGCGTTGCTGCGGAGAATCGGTCAAGCACGTTGCTCATCCGTCCATCTTCGCGCGAACCGCTGTCAGCCGTGGCGCGCGCTCCCGCGCGGGCGCCGCCTCGCAGTCCGACCATTCCGGAGGACGACACGCCGCTGCCCGCCACTCACTGGAGCCACTGTGCGGCGTGTCATCCTCCGAAATGGCTGCGGGGTAACGACGTTCGGGTTGCGGCGCGGCCGAATTGACGATCCGGATGCCGTTAGCCGACGCCCTGGTCAGCCCGGGTCAGCCGTGCTGGCTCAGAAACCCGGTGAAGTCGCTGAGCTCTTGGGTGGAGATCGAGTGGCCGAGGTCCTCGTAGATGCGGATGGTCGCATCCGCATGCTTCGGCAGCCACTCTTGAGTGCGCGCGACGGAATCGGCGGGGATCACACTGTCGGCAGTGCCGCGCCCCCAGAACACCGCCGGTTGCGCAGTGGCAAGCTCGGCGTCCCCGGGGTGGTCCCCGCGGGCCACGAATCCGGACAGCGCAACGGTCGCCGCGAACCGGCGCGGCGCATGTCGCATTAGCTGCAGCGCCGTCACCGCGCCCTGCGAGAATCCGAGCAGGCTGACGCTTGTGTATCCGAGGGTGTCGAGCCAACTAAGCACCGCGCTCGCGGCGGCATCCGCTTGCTCGGGCTCGGGGTCGCCCGGCCGGTTGTGGGCGAGCGAGAACCAGGCGAAGCCATTGCTCTCCGCGATGGGCGCGCGCACCGAGGCGATCACC
>SCSV01000283.1 GCA_004297555.1 Salinibacterium sp. | reverse complement strand
CGACGGGGTCAGCTTCTAGCGGGCCCCTTTAGGAGAGCACCGTGGCCGACGCACCGACAAACTTCGCCGCCCTCTCGGGCGACTACATCAGCGCCTACATCACGCGCGAGCTGCTGGAGCGCGCGGACAGGCAGATCGTGCTGTCGCAGGCGTCCAAGAAGTACACCCTGCCGCAGCGCATGTCGAAGACGCTGCGCGTGGTGCGCTACAACCGGCTGAACCTGCCGACCTCGACGCTGACGGAGGGCACCCCGCCCGACGCGGTGGCGCTGTCGGTCGGCACCAAGGAAGTCACCGTCGAGCAGTGGGGCATCGTCGTCCTGCTGACCGACATCGCGGCGATCACCACGTCGCACCCCGCGCTGGCCCAGGCCATCGAGGTGACGTCGCTGGCGATGGAGGAAGTGCTGGAGCGCGAGCGGGCCAACATGCTGATGGCCGGGCTCACGCAGGTGTACTACCCCTCGGCCGTGACCGCACGCAGCGGCCTGGCCGCGACCGACAAGATGACGAGCACCGTCATCGGCAAGGCCCTGTCAGCCCTGCAGCAGCTCGGCGCCAAGCCGTTCGAGGACGGCCTGTTCTACGGCTTCATGACCCCGCAGCAGCAGAACGACGTGATCCTCAGCGACACCATGTTCCAGAACGCCTCCAACTTCTCGCGCGTGCGCAAGCTGGAGTACGCGGAGATCGGGGAGTGGATCGGCGCCAAGTGGTTCCGGTCCAACTACCTGCCGACCTACAAGGGCGCCGCGGTGCCCATCGTGGCCGGTGCGGTGGACGCCACCACGTTCAAGGGCACCATCACCGCCGTCGATGGCGGCGGCACCATCGGGTCCGCGGCCAACTTCAAGTTCGGCATCGTGTTCAAGGACAAGACCACCGGCATCGAGCGGTGGGTCTCGGGCCCCTCGGCCAACATCGCGTCTGCCGCGACGGGTGACAACGAGAGCTTCACCGTCACCGTGTCGGCCACCAACCTGACCAACTACGTGTACGACGTGTACATGACGGCGTCGGGTGGCGCGGGCTCGCTGTTCCTCGTGAAGTCCAACCAGACCGCGACCACGAGCACCATCACCGCCGTCCCCGCCGGGACCGAGGCCACGATGCCGGTGGCGCCGAACCCGACCGGCGCGGTGGAGACCTTCAACGCCTTCCTGTTCGGCCGCAACTGCTGGGGCGAGGTCGAGCTCAGCGGCATGTCGCTGCAGAGCTACCTGACCCCGGACTCGGCGTCGTACAGCAACCCGCTGGCGCAGGGTCGCAAGGCCGGCGCCAAGATCGCGTGGAAGTCCTTCATCCTCGACGCGAATTTCGGGTGTCGCATCGAGACCGGCAGCACGTTCTCCGCGAACCTGCCGGCGTAAGGCAGGCCGCTTAGCCACGCCCGGTGGGGCCTTCGGGCTCCACCGGGCAGAGGAGTCACGATGGACGAAGCCGTCCCGCAGGTCCCGGCGCCCGAGCCCTTCGACGTGTCGCCGCGCCCCCGCAAGCCGCGCCCGAAGCTGGCGCGTCGCGGGCGCAAGACGCTCTACGAGCGGCCGACCACGAGCAAGCGCACCGGGCAGCCGCTGGCGCTGGTGCAGGCCCGCCGCCGGCTCAACGAGCTCGAGGGCACCGGGCATGCCTCGCCGGCCGTGCGCGAGAGCCAGGCCGAGCTGAGCCGCCGCGCGGCGGCCGACAGTGCGCTCCGGCACGCCATCGCGGAGTCGATGGGCCTGTTCGCCCAGGCGCTGATCCCGCCCCCCGATCCGCGCATGACCGTCACGCTCCACTACGACCACGTCATCGGGGACGCGCGCTTCCCGCGGGGCACGTACACCGTGGAGGAGCCCGTGGGGCGCACGCTCATGGAGCAGGAGTCGCGCCTGAGTCGGCTCTACGCCGCCGAAGGCGTGGAGCGGTACCGCGTGGTGGGCCTCGGCGGGTACCAGCGCGACGTCGGGGCCGAGGCCCTGAACTCCCCCCCACCCATCATGTCCATCTCTGGAGGAGGTCTCTGAGCATGCGCGGCGTCATCACGAAGGGTATGGCGATGAACGAGCAGCTGGAGGTGCATTTCGAGGGCAAGGACGCCGAGCAGTTCAAGGTGCGCGCCCGCGAGGCATTCGATCTCGCGGACATGCGGGCCCACGAGCTGAACGTCCGCGCCCTGGAGGCCACCGCAGCCACCAAGAGCCCCGAGGTCATGCAGGAGGTACAGCACATCCTCGGCAGCTTCTGCAGCGTGCCGAAGTGGCCCGACTCCTCGGCC
>SCSV01000282.1 GCA_004297555.1 Salinibacterium sp. | reverse complement strand
TGGGCGGGGAGATGAGCCCCACCGCATTTCTCGCCGCCGTGCGCGCGGCGCTCGAACAGATCGACCGCGGCGCAGTGCGCAAGGTCGTCGTCGCACGGGACCTCGTTGCCGAACTGCCGCCCGACGCCGACTTGAGAGCCCCAATCGCGCGACTCGCGAACGCGTATCCCGAAATCGTCACGTACGCGGTCGACGGCCTCATCGGCTCAAGCCCCGAAACCCTCGTGCGGGCCGAGGGCGGTGTCGTCAGCGCTCGCGTGCTGGCCGGCAGCGTCGGGCGAGGGGCGGATGCCCGAGCCGACGAACTCGTCGCCGCGACCCTTGCCCGCTCGCCGAAAGACCTTGACGAGCACGGGTTCGCGTTGCGCAGCGTTCTGCGGGCACTCAAACCGCACAGCTCCGGACTCTCCGCGAGCGCGGAACCGTTTCCACTCGGCCTGCCGAACCTGTGGCACCTGGCGAGCGATGTGACAGGCACTCTGGCCGACGGTTCGAGCGCCCTCGATCTGATCGCCGCCCTGCACCCGACCGCCGCAGTCGCGGGATCGCCGACCGAGGCCGCCCTGGCGCTCATCGAGGAACTCGAGCCCTTCGATCGCGGGCGCTATGCCGGCCCGGTCGGCTGGGTGGGCGCCGATGGTGACGGCGAATGGGCGGTCGCCCTGCGCTGCGCCCAAGTTTCCGGAAACCAGGCGCGCGCCTTCGCGGGCGCAGGTGTCGTGGCCGGCTCAGAACCCGAGCGCGAGCTCGCCGAGACTGAACTTAAGTTCCGCCCGATCGTCGAGGCATTCGCCTAGAGGCGCGAGAGCGGCACTTCGACGATCGTCGGTCCGGCGCAGGCAGTGAATGCCTGGTCCAGCGCGCCCCGGGTGTCCACTCGTACGTAGTCCCAGCCGTACGCGGTTGCCAACTGTTCGATCGACGCCTGCTGCGGGGTCAGCAACACCCGATCGAATGCATCGTTCGCCGCGGAGGCGACTTCGAGCGAATCGAAGATCGTGCCCCCGTTGTCGTTGCCGACGATCACCTGAATGCGCGGGCGCACCTCGCCGAGCCCAAACAGCAGCGCGCCTACGTCGTGGAACAGAGCCAGATCGCCGAGCAACACGCGAGTCGTTCCCGACGCGTCGCTCTGGCTCGCGAGCGCGATGCCGATACCCGTCGAGACGGTGCCATCGATTCCGGCGAGACCGCGGTTCGCGTGCACGCGCACCCGCTTGCCAGTCACCACCCGGTCGGCTTCGCGAATAAGACGGGATGCCCCGAGCACAAGCCGATCGTGTGGCCAGGTCGCACGCCACACCGCTTCGACGAGCGCCCGGCGCGTGACCAGGGCGCGAACCGCGGCGAGCTCGGACTTGACGTGCGCTCCGGCATCCGCGGTGACATCCGGTGCCGTATCGATCGGGGCGATGAGGGCCCGGGATGCGCTCACCCAGGGCCCGAACCACGCTCGCGACGCCAACTCCGACCCTTCGACGATCACGGCGTCAGCGAAGGCCGCTCGGTGACCGGGGTTGTAGTCCTCGGCGCCCTCGCTGCGCACCACGATCGTCTCGACGTCCGCTCGCTCGATCAGGGCCGGCACTTCGCGGCTGAGCGTCGGATGCCCAAACACGATCACCCGCCGCACGCGGTCGCCGAAGCCCTCGGTTCGAAGCAGTTCGCGATAGGCGACGACGAGGTTCGGCCCGAAGTGGGCTCCGCTGACCACCTCGGCGAAGAGCGGCGCGCCGAGTTCGCGCGCGACTTCCTCGGCGCGCTCGCCGGCCTCGGCTCCCGCGACCACAACGGTTCCCTCCTCGGGTTGCAGGCGCAAGGGGTCGGCGCTTGGGCCGGGCTCAGGCAGCGTCGAAGCCGGTTCCTCGATCGGCGGCTCGAGCGCGAACGCCGCCGACAGCGGCTCGGCGAAAGCGAGGTTTAGGTGCACAGGGCCGTGGGCGGCGGCGACGGCATCCCGAGCAAGCTGGGCCGCGGCATCCGTCTCCCCCGTATCGCCGGTTGGTGCCCCAACATCCCAACTGTGTTGCACCGCACCTCCGAAGATTCCGGGTTGCTCGGTGGTCTGGTTCGAGCCGATGCCGCGCAGTGACTCGGGCCGGTCGGCGCTGATCACGATGAGGGGAACGCCCGCGTGGTGTGCTTCGAGCACGGCGGGGTGCAGGTTGGCGACGGCCGTTCCCGATGTGGTGATCACGATCGCCGGGCGGTCGGACTCCGCGGCGATGCCGAGCGCGAGAAATGCGGCTACCCGTTCATCCACCCGCACGCGCAGTCGCACGAGGCCGACCCGCTCGAATTCGGCGGCGGCGAGGGCGAGCGCCTGAGAGCGTGAGCCGGGGCTGAGCACGATATCGCGCACGCCGAGACGCACGAATTCGTCGAGGAGGGCGACTGCGAAATCGGTCGCGGGCGAATCAGTCCTTGGGCGGGTCATCGTCGAGGTCAGCGAGTTCTTGCTCGAGGCGTCGGATGCGCTTGTCGAGTTCCTCGTCACGACGCAGATTGCGCAAGAACGTCGGGTCGTCATCCGGCCCGATCGTGCGCCGGGCCTCTTCGCTGGCGCTGCCCCGACCGATCGTGAACCAGAGAATCGCGCCGATGGCGGGCAGTAGCAGAATCACGAACAGCCACAGCACCTTGTTGAGCCCGCGGATGCGCCTCTCCTCAATGAGGATCAGATCGATGATGGCGAAAACCCACAGCGCCAGCACCACAAACGCGAGACCGACGAGAACCCTAGACACAACGCAATTCTAGGCTCGTGACCCGAGCATCAGCCGCGTGCCTACACTGTCAAGGTGAAACCGTGGATCGCCTACTCGCTTGTTCGTCTTGGCCTCTTCGCAGCCCTGTTCGCGCTGTTCGCGTACTTGGGAGCGCAGTTGATACTCGCCGCGGTACTCGCCGCGATCATTTCGTTCTGCATTTCGTACATCTTTTTCTCACGACTTCGGGATGCCGTTGCTCTCGATGTCGCCCAGCGCAGGTCGCGCGGGGCCACAGTCGACGCTGACGCGGAAGCGGAAGACCGGCTCTAGAAGGCGATCGCGGCGCCGAGGCCGAGGCCGAATGCGAGCGCGGTCAGTGCCGTGAGCTTGAGTGCCAGCACGAGTTCGGGAGCGGTCTTCGCGCTCACCGTGATGCCCGCGGCGGGAAGCGCAGCGAGTAGGGCGAAGTAGACGAGGTAGGCCTTCTCGTAGAACAGCGCGAAGAACACCAGGATGCCGAACGGCGCGAGAATCAGCACCACGAAGAGAATGCGCGAGATGCGGTCGCCGAGCAGCACCGCGAGAGTGCGCTTGCCGGCCGCAGTGTCAGGCTGCCGATCCCGGATGTTGTTGACGAGCAGCGCTGCGCTCGCAAACGAGCCGGCGGCAGCACCCGCCAACCAGCTTTCGATGTTCACGGTGCCAGCGAGCACGAAGGTGGTGCCCGCAGTGGCGACGATCCCGAAGAAGACGAAGGCGAAGACCTCGCCGAGCGCGTAATAGCCGTAGGGGCGCTTGCCGCCGGTATAGAAGTAGGCCGCGGCAATGCAGACTGCACCGACCGCGATCAACCACCAGTATTCGGTGCGAATCGCGATGACGAGACCAGCGGCTCCCGCGAGCGCGAAGAACACGTGAGCGACGGCGAGCACCGTGCGGGGTTTGGCAGCTCCGGATGCCGTGAGCCGGGCCGGGCCGACGCGGTGCTTATCCGTGCCCCGCACGCCATCCGAATAGTCGTTGGCGAAGTTGACGCCGATCTGCAGCCCGAGAGCCACGGCGAGACAGAGTGCCGCGCGCAGCCAGTGCCAAGCGGGCCCGACTTCGAGGTGCGGCATCAGGTAGGCGGCTGCTGCGCCGAGGGCAACGGGGGCGATCGAGAGCGGCAGTGTCTGCGGGCGAGCGGCGCGGATCCAATCGCCGAGCGTGGCTTTCTTGATCTCCACAGCTCCCGGGCGACCGCCGGGTCTGCCGCTCTTCTTGCGCGTCTTGGTGGTTGCCACCCCAGGAGTCTACTTAAGCGCCAGCGCGGCGAGCGCGACGCGGTCGGGTTTGCCCGAATCGAGCATCGGCATCGCGTCGAGGTGCATGATGCGGTCGGGGGCGGCGGGTCGTCCGAGCTGGGCGGCGACGGCATCCCGAAGCGTGTCGAGCGGCATCCCGACCACGCTCGCGACGACCGGAACTTCGCCCCATTCGGGGCTCGGGGCGGCGATGACAACGGCTTCCTGAAGTCCGGGCAGCGAGCGCACAGCGGCCTCGACTTCGGATAGCGACACCTTGACCCCGCCCGAGATGATCACATCGCCGACTCGGCCGGTGACGGTCAGCACCCCGTCGTGCAGCTCGCCCATGTCGTCGCTGCGGTACCAGCGCTCCCCCTCGCGATCGCGGAACGAGAAAGCGGTGCGGCGCAGGTCGTTGAGGTAGCCCTCGGCAAGCACGCTCCCGGCGATCTCGATCAGGTCGTCGACGATTCGCAGCTTCGTGTTGCCGATCGGAACGCCGTCGTAGACACAGCCACCCGAAGTCTCGGTCGAGCCATAGGTGCGCGTGATGTTGAGCCCGAGCTCGAGCGCGCGGGCGATGAGGTCCACCGGCACCGACTGGCCGCCGATCAGGATGCGGTCGAAGCTGCGCAGCGTCTCCAGGGCCGAGTCCGCCTCGATGATGCGCGCGAGCTGCGTGGGCACGAGGGAGGTGAATCGGCGCTCCCCGGTGAGAGCGCTCGCCGCCTCGACGAATCGCTCGGCGGTGAACCCTTCCGGGTTCATCACCACGGGCTCGGTTTCCGCGGCGATCGAGCGCACGAGCACGTTGACGCCGGCGATGTATTCGGTGGGCACTGCGAGCATCCATTGGCCTGGACCGCCGAGCTGCACATCGGATGCCGCGGCGCTCGCCAGTAGGGCATCGGCGCTCAGTGTGACGCGCTTGGGACGACCAGTCGAGCCGCTCGTTTCGACGACGACCGCCACGCGCTGTTCTACCGTTTCGGGCAGTCCGGTGGGCGCGCCGACGTGCGGCAGGATCGCAGGGCCATCACCGCTCAGAGCACGGCGAAGGCCGTCGAGTACCGCACCCGGATCGCGGGCGTCGACAACCTCGAGTGTTCTAGTCATTCAGTACTGCCAGGGGTAGGGGCCCCAGTTGGGTGCCCGCTTCTCGAGGAAGGCATCCCGGCCTTCGACTGCTTCATCGGTTCCATACGCCAATCGGGTCGCTTCGCCAGCGAAGACCTGCTGTCCTACCAGCCCGTCGTCCACCGCGTTGAAGGCGAACTTGAGCATGCGGATCGAGGTCGGCGACTTAGCGAGAATCTCGTTCGCCCATTCGTACGCGACGGCCTCAAGCGATCCGTGCGGCACCACGGCGTTAACCGCTCCGGCCGCGAGCGCGCGCTCGGCGTCATATTCGCGAGCCAGGAAGAACACCTCGCGAGCGAACTTCTGGCCGACCTGGCGGGCGAAGTAGGCGCTGCCGTACCCGGCGTCGAAGGAGCCGACATCGGCATCCGTCTGTTTGAATCGGGCGTTCGTGCTCGCGATCGAGAGATCGCACACGACGTGCAGGGAGTGGCCACCGCCCGCGGCCCAGCCTGGGAGCACGGCGATGACGACCTTGGGCATGAAGCGGATGAGGCGCTGCACTTCGAGAATGTGCAGCCGGCCCACGCCGCCCTGGTCGCCGTACTCGTAGCCGTTGCGGCCGCGGATGCGCTGGTCGCCGCCGGAGCAGAAGGCCCACCCGCCGTCTTTCGCGCTCGGCCCGTTGCCGGTCAGAAGCACCACACCGATCGCGGGGTTCTGCCGCGCATCGTCGAGGGCGCGGTAGAGCTCGTCGACTGTTTGCGGGCGGAAGGCGTTGCGCACTTCGGGCCGGTTGAAGGCGATGCGCGCGACGCGGCCGGTCGAATCGTGGTGGTAGGTGATGTCGGCGGGTTCGAAGCCCTCGACCTCGCGCCAAACGGTGGCGTCGAAGAGCTCGGAGACCGGCGCTGTCATGGCATCAGCCTAGTTCCGCGGATGCCCGCCAGGCCCTGCGACAAGCACGGGCAAATCGTTTCACCGCGAGCAGGGTGAAGTTGCCAGACTGGTGCCATGCTCCCCGCGCTCGATGACCTGCTCGGCAGCGCGCGAGTCGTCTCCCTCCCGCTGGTCTCCCGTTTTCGCGGCATCACCGTGCGAGAAGCCGTGCTATTCGAGGGGCCGAACGGCTTCACCGAGTTCTCGCCCTTCGAGGGGTACGGTGATGCGGAGGCCGCCGCGTGGCTCGCCGGGGCGATCGATTTTGGCTGGGGGCCAGAGCATCCCGCCCTACGCGACGCCGTGCACGTCAACGCCACCCTCCCTGCCGTGCCGGTCGCCGAAGTCACTGCCGCACTCGATCGATTTGCCGGATGTCGCACCGTCAAGGTCAAGGTCGCCGAACCCGGGCAGTCCCTCACGGACGACACTGCTCGCGTCCGAGCGACCCGCGAGTACCTGGGGCCCGCGGGCCGCATTCGGGTCGACGCGAACGGCGCCTGGAACGTGGACGAAGCCGAGCACGCCGTGCACGCTTTCGCCGAATTCGACCTCGAGTACGTCGAGCAACCCTGCGCGACCGTCGACGAGCTCGCCCAGCTTCGCAGTCGCGTGAAGTACATGGGCATTCCGATCGCGGCCGACGAAAGCGTGCGTCGGGCGAGCGACCCGCTCGAGGTTGCCCGGATGCGCGCCGCTGACATCCTGGTCATCAAGGCCCAGCCGCTCGGCGGCATCACCGCGGCCCTGCATCTCGCGAGCGAGACCGAGCTGCCGGTCGTCGTCTCGAGCGCTCTCGAATCCTCGGTCGGCATTTCGATGGGACTGCACCTCGCTGCAGCCCTGCCGAATCTGGAGTTCGACTGCGGTCTTGGCACTGCCGCGCTGCTCGCGGCGGATGTCACCGATCGGCCGCTCATGCCCTTCGACGGTCAACTCGAGGTGCGCCGCATCACCCCGACGGCCCACCTCCTCGACCGTCATGCGGCGGATGCGGACCGCACCGCCTGGTGGCTCGATCGCTTGGCCCGCTGCCACGCGCGACTCTCGGGTGGTTACAGCCCTGAGTAGGCGTGCAGTCCCTTGAAGAAGACGTTCACGATGCCGAAGTTGAACAGCACCGCGCTGAACCCGATGATCGCGAGCCAGGCTGAGCGCGATCCCCGCCAGCCGAGCGTCGCCCGGGCGTGAATGTAACCGGCAAAGATGGTCCAGATGATGAAGGTCCAGACCTCTTTGGTGTCGAAGCCCCAATAGCGACCCCAGGCATGCTCCGCCCAGATGGCGCCGGCGATGAGGGTGAAGGTCCAGAACACGAAGCCGACGACGATCACGCGGTACGCGAGGTTCTCGAGCCGGTCCGCGGCAGGCAACGTTTCTAGGAAGCGCGGGCGGGTCGTGAGCCCATCCTCGCGCCGCCCTTGCAGCAATTGCACTGCCGAAAGTCCGGCACCGAGCGCGAAAAACGACGTACCCAGAATTGCGACAAACACGTGGATCACAAGCCAGGCCGATTGCAGGGGTGGCGGAAGTGGCACGACATCGACATAGAAGTTGAGCGTTGCGATACCCAGAACGATGAGCACGAAGCCGGTGATGAACGCGCCGAGGAAACGCAGGTCCTGCCAGAACTGCGCGGCCAGAAACACCCCGATGATGACGGCACCCGCGGTAATGGAGAACTCGAACATGTTGGCCCAGGGCACGCGGCCGGCGGCCGCTCCGCGAAGCGCGACGCCTGCCACGTGCAACACCCATCCGAGCAAGGTGAGCGCCATGGCTGCGCGGAGGTAGCGCGGGCCCTTCGGTTGGGCGTCGGCGGGGGCATCCGTCGCCAAGCGCTCAAGCAGTTTCGTGCCGCCGCGAGCGCTTGTCACAGTCTCGCTTGCGGCAACGGCGGGCGCGGGAGAGGAACGCCGAGCGAGGTCGAGTGTAAACAGCACGAACGCGATCGCGTAGACGGCCATCGCCGAGTAGATCGCTAGAAGGGAGTACGACGAAAGGGTGTCAGTCACGAACCAACCTTAAGCCCGAGTTGACTGCTGCGCCGTTCGGCGAAATCTTGCACGGCGGCGTCAAGCCCAGGGTCGTCTCCGCGAGCCAGTGCCGCGTATTCCAGGATCACCGTGCCGCGGCCGCTCCTGACCGCGCGCACCCACATGCGCCTGCGGGGCACGAACAGGCTCGTTAGCAGACCGCTGACGATGAGGATCGCGAAGACCAGGGCCCAACCCTGCGCCGGATCGTGGTGCACATCGAGAGACACGAACCGGGGAATCGCGGTCAGTTCGACACTGCCCAACCCGTTCGGCAGGTCGACCCGGTCACCAGGACGAAGCGCAATGGTGGGGGACTTCGCCTTTCGGCCGGCGATCTCGGTGAGCGAATCAGTATTCAAGGCGTAGGCGTTCGTGCCCTTGCCATTGTCGAGACCGAGGTCGCCGGTGAACACCTCGAGCGTCAGCAACGGGTCGCGCAACGCCGGATGGCTGGATGCGAAGGTGCCCGAGTCGAGCCGCAGGGCGGTGGGATAGAGGAGCCCGCGCATCCCGATCTGCTTCGAAAGCCCATCCGGAACCTTGATGATGCCAAGGCTGAACAAGTTGGCGTCTTGCGGCAGGAATGGCACGGGCTGTGAGTAGACGGTGTGGCCGTCCGGATCGCGGACGGTGATCACCGGGGCGTAGCCGTTGCCGAGGAGGTAGACCTGGTCGCCAGCAATCTCCAGCGGCGAATTGACCTTGATCGTCTGCTGCTGGGGCTGCTGCCCGCGAAGCGTGGAGGTCACGGTCGCGGTGTAGTCGGTCGCTTGCCCGTAGGCCTTGAGGTTGTTCTCCTCGTAGGTGGCGTCGAAGCGATCGAGCGCGATCGAGTACGGCGCGAGGCTCGAGGCGTCGAAGAACCGACCCGGGTTGAACGAGTCGTAGCTCGCGAGCGAATTGTTGAAGGCGTAACCCTCGACGACCACACGCTGACCGGTGTAGCCGAAGCCGCTGCCGAGGCCGACGGCCACGAGCATCCCGATCAGAGCAGAGTGGAAAACCAGGTTGCCGGTTTCGCGCAAATAACCGCGCTCGGCGCTGACCGAGTCGCCGAATACCTGGGTTCGGTATCGCTGTGCGCGCAGCATTTCCTCCGCGCTCGCGATCGCCTTGCTCGCGCTGGTCTTGGCGGTGCGTGTCGTGAAGGCCTCGAGGCGCTCAAGGTTGGCGGGGGTCTTCGGCGGTTGCGCCTTGAGGGCGTCGAGGTGGTGCCGAGTGCGCGGG
>SCSV01000281.1 GCA_004297555.1 Salinibacterium sp. | reverse complement strand
GCGATCAGCGCCAGCCCAAGCGGTCCGAGTCCGAGCTTGAGGGCGGTGAGGGCCGGCAGCACGACCCCGGTGATGACGTTGCCGAGGCCGCCCATGCCTGCGATGACGGGGCCGATCGTGTCGCCGACACCGCGGAGCGTGGGGAGCACCTCGTCCCGCAGCCACAGCGCCAGCTCCTTGATGACCGGCAGCAGCGCGGCGCCGATGTCCTCCTGCAGGTCGTCGATGACGAGCCCGAGGCTCTCCATCGCACCGGCGGTCGTGTCGGCGTAGGCCTCGGCCTGACCGCGCGCGACCTTCTGCACCGCGGCCAGCGCCTCGGTCGCGGTTGCCCCGTCGCGGAGCTGGATGCCGAGGGCCTTGAGCGCCCGGTACTGGCCGCCCTCGACCTTGATGAGCGCGGTCGATGCTTCCTCGAGCCCGATGCCCTTGAGGCGGGCGAGATCCATCGCCGTCGCCTGGAGGGCCTGCGCCTTGGATACGTCCTTCGTGGCGCCGACGAGCAGCGCCAGCGAGGCCCGCTGCTCGTCATCGGAGAAGGCGAGACGTTCCCCGGCCTCGATGCGTCGGTCGATCGCGTCTCGGTTGCCGTCCCAGCCGGGGATGTTCGCCTTGAGGGCGGCGTCGAGCTTCGCGATGTTCTTCTCTTCGGCGATTGCCGCCTCGGCCGCGCCCTTGAGGCCGAGGATGACGCCGCCAACCGCCGCGGCGGCACCGATAGCAACCAGCCGCGAGCCGCCCAGGGCGGAGGTCCAGGAACCGATCCCGCCGCCTGCTCTTCGGGCCTCGGCATCGACGCCCTGGAAGTCCTTCTTGAGCTTGGCAGCTTCCTTGCTCGCCAGATTCCGGGCATCCAAAATGAACAAAATCCGGGGATCGGGCATCGCGCCTAGCCCTCCCCGCCGACGATCCGGAGACGTCGACGAGCAACGTTTCGGAGGTAAGTCGCGCCAGCCTGGAGTCGTTCGGGCTCGTCGTCGAAATACCCGATGCCGACATTGCAGTTGGCGCAGAGCAGCCCACGCACGTCGCCGGTGTCGTGGTCGTGATCTACCGCCAGCGGCCGGATCCGGCCCTGTCGATTGCGAGCCGTCTCAGCCTTGCGACAGATGGCGCAGACGCCGCCCTGCGCGGCAAGCAGCTGGTCGTAACCAGCATCGGTGAGCCCGTACACGCGGAGCTTCCGCTGGCGCCGTCGGTCATGGTAGCCGGCGTGGCTCGGATGGCCAGGATCCGCGATTACACGTCGCATACGCTCGGCTAGCCACGCCTTGTTGAAGGCGACCAAGCAGGCCGGACACCGCTGCGGGATCGGCCCTTTGCCGTTGGGTCGCGCGAACTCGACGCCGCAGTCCTCGCAACGCACCGGAGCGGCCATCCGAGCATCCCGCGATCGGGCTCGATAGACCTTCGTTCGCGCCTGCGCCGCCTGGCTACTCTGCCAGCGCCGGCAATCGCGGCACCTCGTGGGCAGTGGTCCCGATCGCGACCGTCGCATGAAGCCGGCTCCACAGTCGGCGCACGTCAGCGGCTGGGGAGCGTGTCGATCGGCCACCGAGCTACCCCTTCCGCTTCTTGGGCGTCGCCTCGGCCTCGAGGCGCGAGTACAGGAGGCCGCGGTGGATCCACGCGGAGATCAGCGGGTCGTCGGTCTCGAGGACCCACGGGGCGACGCCCCAGCGCCTGGCCAGGCGCTCGAGCGCGTAATCGAGCGGGACGCTGACCTTCGCGTCCGGCGTGAGCGAGTGGGTGGCGAGAGCTAGGGCGAGCTCTCGCCTGGTGCCGGGGGGACCGCGGCTTCCTCCGAGCTCACGCGCCAGCCCTTGAGGACCACCCGCAGGACGTCGAACTCCTCCTCGAGGATGTCGCCCTCCCAGCTCATGTCCACGACCGCGAGCGCCAGGCGCTCCATGATCTCGCCGATGTCGCGGCTCATGGCCACGAGGTCGGCGCCGCGCAGCGGGCGGAGAGAGACCCACCGGCCGTCGGGCAGGTCGACCCGGCGCCCGGCCGGGCTACTTTCGGAAGAGCTCACGCTTGTACGCCTCCACGATCACGAACTTGCCGGCGTCCGTCGCACGGTTGACGAAGGGGTTGGCGCGGGACATGCGTCCGGTGTCGATGCCGGATCGCGTGACGATCCGGTGGCCCCGGATGACCAGGTGCCGATGCGCGCCGCCGAACCGGTGGACCGGTCCTGCGACGGCAGCTGCGAAACCTTCCTTGCCCGCCCGGGCGCGGACGCTGCGGCGGAGGTGCTTGGTCTTGCCGACGGGGGTCTCGGCCCTGATGAGCCCCGCAGCGACGCGCGCGGCGGCCATCGAGGCGCGCCGCGCGTCCGTCTGGATCTCCTTCGGCCCGTACTTGGCCAGCAGGTTGAGGGCGAGATCCATGCCCTCGACCCGGACGCCCGGCTGGAGCGGCATGGCCTACGTCAGCGCGGCAGTGGCGTTGACGACCTCGAGGCTGAAGTCGGTGGTGGCCGTCGTGTCGTACTGGCCGACGAGCACGAACTTCTCGACGCCGATGCCATCGACCTCGGCCTTCTCGTACCGGTCGCCGTCGTACACGCCGTACAGGTCGAGCCGGACCCGGTAGTTCGAGCCGCCGAGCGTCGGGCCGACGGTCTCGACGCGGATCTTGCGGACCGTCTTGGCGATCATCGCGTCGAGCTCGGTGTCGTTGCGGTAGTAGCGGGTGAGCGCGAGCTCCCAGCTCTTGGGCTCGGTCCGGAGGATCTCCTGCGCGACCGCTGTGTTGTTGAGCGTGTCGAGGTACTTCCAGCCGTTCTTGTAGCTGAACTCGACGTCCATGACATCGGCGTCGGCGGTGGCGCCGATCGTCGCGGTGTCGATCTTGACCTGCGTCCCGACCCCCAGGGCCGAGGTCGTGACGCGATCCGAGAGCGCGCCGTCGAAGG
>SCSV01000280.1 GCA_004297555.1 Salinibacterium sp. | reverse complement strand
CTCGTCACGCTTCACGACCGCGCCCACCAGCGTGGAGGCGTAGAGGTACCGGCGCCGTCCCTCCTGATCGCGGACGACCACGACCCAGCGTCCGTCGCTTCGCCGCTGGTACGGCCGGCCCTCGCCGGGCGCCGCTCGCCTTGCCATCGCTCTCCTCCTCGCGCCGTGTCACCGACCGCTCGATCGCCCATGCCCGCAGAGCCTCGACAGCGTACCGTCGGTCAGATGGCCGGCCGAGGTCGACTGACGGCAGCACGCCGGCAGCCGTCAGTTCGTGGACCAGGCGCGGCGGCATGCTGAGCAGCTCGGCCGCGCCCTCGACATCGACGAGGATCCGCTCAGCCACGGCCGGCCTCGACCCAGCGCTCGACCTCGAAGAGGCCCCACATGCACAGCAGGCCGCAGACGAACGGGCCGAGCGAGCCGATGAAGCTCGCGCCGGCGATCGCCCACGCCGTGGTCCAAGCGAGCTCGAAGCCACGAAGGCGGAGGCGCTCGGTCGGCCGCAACGGCCGCGGCAGCGGGGCGCGGAGGCGGGTGAACCGCTCGATCACAGCGCGAGCTCCGCCTGCTCGGGTGGCGTGCAGGCCAGGCAGCGGACGCTACGAGCGCGAACCTCCGCCGGCGCGAGCAGGCCGACCACGAGGCCCACCGGGAAGCCGTCCTCCCAGCTGTCGCCCTTCGCGATGACGACCACGTGGCCGCACGTCGTGTTCCAGGCGCACAGGACGAGCCGCTCGCCCTTGCCCGCCGGCGGGCCGTCCACGCCGAAGGTGAGGCGACGTCGAGCGTGGGTGTCGTGGGCGCGGGCCGAGTACGACTTGCGCCGCGCCGGCGAGCCGTGCCGTGGGCTCACAGCCCGAAGCCCCCGCCGGGCTCGTCATCGTCGATGGAGACCCGGATCCCGCTGCCTCCGAAGAGGCGATCGAGCAGCTCGAGCATGGCGATTGCGCCGGCGACGAAGCCGGCCAGGAGCAGCAGCGCGGCCGCGGCGAGGCGGGTCACTTCTGGCCCGCCGTCAGCATCAGCGGGATCTTGTCGCCCAGCACCGCCTGGCCGAGCGTCGTGCCGTCCCGCAGCAGGAGGTACGGCATCAGCTCCTGGTCGATCGTCGACGTCTCGCCGTCGGCAAACTCGAGCTTCGCCTTCAGCAGCAGGACGGTCGCTCGCCAGCGGCGGCGCCACTCCGCCTGCAGCTTGGCGTCCGTGTCGCGGTGGTTCGGGAACAGCCGGAAGATGTCGTCCTGTGTCGGCTTGACGATGTCGAGCCGGAACGAGTGGCCGCCGAGCTCGAAGGCGAGGTAGTCGCCCTTCGGATTCGAGCCCCAGGCCATCGTCTCGACGCCGTGCTTGGCGAGGATTCCCGTGATGTCGCCGCGGCTCTGGCTGGACGGTGACGGTCGTGCCCTCGGCGTATCGGCTCATCGGTGCTCGGCCTTCGTGACGGCGATCGCGAGCGCCGACCAGACGTCCTTGGTGATGCCGTACAGCGGGCCCGGGGCGGCCTTCGTGCCGATCGCCTTGGCGCCGCCGAAGCGATCGATCAGCGCCTGGCGGATGTTGGTGTCCTTGGCCTTCGTGTCGCCGCAGATCGCGACTTTGACCGAGCGCCGTGAGACCTGTGCTACCGGGATGCCCTGGACGGCGATCGCCTCGGTCATGCGGCCGGCCCAGTGGACGGTCTCGAACACCTCGCGACCGACGATCATCCCGTAGCCCTCGACCCACTCGATCGCAGCGACGTCGATCGCGGCAGGCTCGGCATCGTTCGGCGCGTGGCCGACGTGGGTCGAGCCGATGACGCGGCAGAGCTCGCGAACCTCCTCGGTCTCCCACAGGCCGAAGTCGACGACGCGGCCCGCGGCGAGACCGCCCGGCGTGTCGAGGATCAGCCAGGCCGACTGCTCCGGCCCGGGATCGATCGCGAGGACCCTCATCGCTCATCCTCCCGGCCCTCGGCCTCTCGGGATGGCGGGCGGTCGGTATGGGGCGCGTCGGCCCGCTTCCGGTTGCAGGTCACGCAGAACGAGTCCGGCCCAGCGCCGAAGGCGTACTGAAACGGATGGGGTCGGCTATGCGGTCCCGGTGGGGTGGCGGTGTCAAACCACGCGAGCAGATCGCGGCGAGCCTTGACGATCGGGTGGTCATCGGGATAGCGGGACGTGTCCAACACGAACGCGACCATC
>SCSV01000279.1 GCA_004297555.1 Salinibacterium sp. | reverse complement strand
CGCAGATCGAACCACACGGCGCCGACGTGCAGCGCCGCGCAGAACACCATCGGTAGCGCGAGGTACCACGGTACGAGCCAGCAGCCGAGCGCGAGCAGCCACAGCATCAAGGCCCGGACGCGGTAGCACAGGCGGCGCACCTTGATGAGCTCGACCAGGCGCTCGCGTTGCCGCTCGAGCGGCGCCTCCGACTCTGGCTCCTCCGTCACACCCAGACCTCGACGATCACCGGGTCGTCGCCGGGCAAGCGTTCGATCCGCCACATGCCATCGGGCACGAGCTCGCGCGCGGCCTCGAGGCTGGGCAAGCTGTGCCCCAGGATCTTGCCCGGCGCGATGTTGCCGCGCTCGACGATGTAGGTCTTGACGAGGTAGCCGTCGGGGTAGTCCGACGGCCGGTTGTAGATGACGACCTGGATCATGGCACCGCCGCAAACACGTCGGCGGTCTCGCCGGCGACCACGACCACCGCGAGCTCGGTCATGCTCAGCAACCGATGTCGCGCATCCGCGTTGATCATGCCGAGTGCATCCTCGATCCCGCCGCGTTCGGCTAGGCCGCGGGCGATCGGCGCCTCGCCGCGATCCCGGTAGGCCTGCCAGTCGTGACCGGGCATCAGCTGCGACGCCAGCGGGCCACCGAACCGGTCGTCGACGACGAGGATGACGATCACGATGTCGCCGCCGCCGCGGCCAAGCACCTTCGCCCTCCCCGCAAAATGCGCGATCCGCTCAGCGTTCTGGGTGTAGAGCTCGCGGCACCACGCCAGCCCCGCCTTCTTGTTGTGGTCGTCCACGGCCTTCGCGACGGCTGCGGCGACCGGGTCGATCAGCACGAGCTGGCCGTCGATCACCTCGACGCGGGCCTGGTCGTCGTCATCCATGGGCATGGGCAATGAATCCTTCCTGTGCGTCAAACGACAGTACGCTGGGGTGGTAGGGCAGAAACAGGTTGTGGATGGCGCCGAGGTCTTTGACGCGGTGATGGCCGCGCATCGGGTACTTGCAGTAGCGGCAGTAGCCCTCGCCGTGCACCATGCCCCACTCGAAGCCACCGCCGATCGTGAGCGACAGCGCATCCAGCGCGAACGCGGCCAGGCTCTTGCCGCAGCAGATACACAGCGCATCGGTAATCGCCGCGAACCCCGCGAGGTAGGCGTCCCAGTCGACCAGGCATTGCTCGGCGGTCGCAATCTCCTCGGGGGTGACAAGCTCGGCGCCGACGCTGAAGTAGGTTGTTCCCCGGACGCGGGGCAGGTTGCGCGCCTGCAGCGCGGCGAGCGCGGCACGATTGAACTGAGAGAACGTCTCGGACCCTTCCTCGTCCGCCATCAGTGCACTTCCTTGCCGGCCAACATGTCGGCCTCGATCTGCTCGGGTGTGGTGGCGCCGTAGTAGTGGCAAAACGGCATCGGGTGGGCGAGTGCCCGCGCTGGCAGTCCGCTGCGAGGGTCCACTATCTGCGCCACGAGCAAGATCGCCCCGCAGCTCGGACACGGCCCGACCGGGACCTCGCCGGTGATAGAGTTCGGTGGCAAATCGCCCGCGGT
>SCSV01000278.1 GCA_004297555.1 Salinibacterium sp. | reverse complement strand
ACACTGTCGCGCTCGTGGCGCACCACGACGATCAGCTTGCTCGGAGCGAGCTCCTTGGCGGCGGCGAGCACATGACCGACGAGCGAGCGGCCGGCGAGAGTGTGCAGCACCTTCGCGCGCGAGGACTTCATGCGCGTGCCCTGACCTGCGGCGAGAACGATGACGGCGAGGTTCAGGTCAGTCATGCGACCATTCTCGCAGGGCGGGCCAGCCGAGCGGGCGTGTTGGAGCGGTGTCGCGACTGCTCCGCCTCCAGGATTCGAACCTAGACCTAACAGCTCCAAAGGCTGTCGTGCTGCCGTTACACCAAGGCGGACCGCGCACCGGGCGCCTTACAAGTCTGCCAGAACCTCGGGCGAGCGCTTTCGCCGCCCGTTCGCATTGCCAGCCGAGTCGCCGACCAAGGCCCCGCCTGGCTGCGGTCGCCGGCGGCTCACTACTCGCGACCGCGATAATGGGGGAATGCCCGCAAGTGACGAAGTCGACCGCATCGTCACCGCCTGGTCCCGTGAGCGCAGCGACCTGGACTTCTCGCCCCTGCAGGTGCTGAGCCGGGTTGCCCGTCTCGCGCGCCACCTCGAGCGGGCGAGGCGCACAGCGTTCGCGGCATCCGATCTGGAGCTCTGGGAATTCGACGTGCTCGCAGCCCTTCGACGAGCCGGCTCCCCCTACCAATTGAGCCCGAAGGCGCTGCTGCAGCAGACCCTGGTCTCCAGCGGCACGATGACGAACCGCATTGACGGGCTCGTCGCGCGAGGGCTCGTCGAACGCCGCACCGACCCGAACGACGGCCGGGGCATCCTCGTGATGATGACGGCGGATGGCCGGGAACGAGTGGATGCAGCGATCGCCACCCTGCTGCACGCCGAGTCCGAGTTGCTCGACAAACTGTCGGCGGCCGAGCAAGAGCGGCTCAGCGGATTGCTGCGCAAGTTGAGTCTCGACTTCGACTGAGCGCGCTGGCGCCATGTAAAAGATTATTGACACTGTGTCCGTTCTGGCATACATTAGCGCTGTCAAGAATCTTTTACACAGGAGGACGAATGTCGTACGACGAGAAGAACGTCTGGATCTATGGCGTACTTGTCCTGGCGCTTCCAACGGTCTACTTCACTTTCATGATGGGGCAGCTCATGAGAGTGCCGGTAGACCACATCGCCTACCAAGTGCCGTTACTCCTGGTCATCGGTACGGCGATCGTCTTGGCGATCGTGATGAGCATCCTGATCGGGATCTTTTCCCCCAAAGGAACGCGCAAGTCCGATGCGAGGGACCGCGAGATACGTCGCCGGGGCGAGTATGTGACTGGGTTGGTGGTCGGTTTCGCAATGCTGGGCCCGTTCAGCCTGACCCTTGCCGGTGCTCCTCATTTCTGGATCGCCCACGCGATCTACCTAGCCTTCGTGCTTGGGGCTGTCGTCGGGACCACCGTCAAGCTCGTCGCTTACCGCCGGGGACTCTGACCGTGGGTAAGGCGACAAGGGTGACCAATGACATCCGGCGACTCCGCTTTGCGCATGACGAAATGACGCAGGCCGAACTCGCCGATCGGATCGGAGTAACTCGCCAGACCGTGATCGCGATCGAACAAGGGCGCTACTCCCCGTCTCTCGAAATGGCATTCCAGATTGCGCGTGTTTTCGGGGTGTCCCTCGACGAGGTGTTCGGCTACGCGACCGTGGGAGGAGAAATGCCATGAAGGCGATTGTGAACAGCCGCTATGGCACACCGGATGTGCTGGCTCTTGAGAGTGTTCCGCCGCCCAGGGCTGGCGACGTGCTCGTCCGGGTCCGCGCGGCAGTTGTCACGCCACCTGACTGCGCAGCCCGCTCGGGCAAGCCCGCTTTCGCCCGCCTCTACTTCGGGCTGCGGCGACCGCGGATGACCATACTCGGTTCGCTCTTCGCCGGGGAGGTTGTCGAGGTCGGCAAGACCGCGAACGGCTGGGCCGTCGGCGACCGGGTGATCGGCCACACAACCCGTTTCGGAGCGCATGCCGAGTACATCCGAGTGGGCGAGGACGCCGCGATCGGCCGGATACCCGAGAGCATCAGCGATGAGAGCGCTGTCGCGATCCATGACGGGGCAATGACCGCGCTCCCCTTTTTGCGCGAGGCCGCGAATCTCCAGGCCGGCCAACGGGTGCTGGTGATCGGCGCATCCGGTGCTACTGGTACGGCCGCTGTGCAGCTCGCTACACATATCGGGGCGCATGTCACCGCCGTCTGCAGTGGGCGCAATTCCGATCTCGTGAGGTCCCTCGGTGCCGAATCAGTCGTCGACTACACAATGGAGGACTTCACTCGAACGGGACCATATGACGTGATCTTCGACACCGTGAACGCAAGCTCATTCGGCGCCAGCAAGAAGGCGCTCACGCGCAATGGCATCTACCTGACGACGGTCCCCTCGACGGGAATCCTGCTCCGCACATTGACCTCCTCACGAAGTAAAGGCACGCGCGCCGCGATTGCATTCACCGGACTGCGTTCGACTGATGCCCGCGTTCAGGACCTCGCGACGATCTCCGAGCTCGCCGCGTCGAGGGCACTCCTCCCCGTAATCGACCGCCGGTATTCCCTTGAGGAGACTCCAGAAGCGCATCGCCACGTCGAAACGGGACACAAGAGGGGCAGTGTTGTCATCACCCCCTGATCGCTATTACGACAGCAGTTCTTCGAGCTCCAGCCAGCGGTGCTCGACAGCGTCGAGGTCGGCTTCGAGGGCGCGGAATTGCTCGGCGAGCGCGGCCAGACCGGCGTAGTCGCTCTGGTCATGCCCGGCCATCCGCTCATGCAAGTCGGCGATCTGGCCGTTGACCTTCTCGATCTTGCGGGCTGCGGCGGCATGCTCCTTCTGCGCGTTGCGTAGCTCGGCGCCGCCCAACTTGGGTGCTGCTGCGGGTTCAGTAGCGGTGGCGACGAGCGTGGCCTTCTGCTGGGATGCCCGCAGCTCGAGGTACTGGTCGACGCCCCGCGGCAAGTGCCGCAGCTGCCCGCCGAGAATCGCGTATTGCTGATCGGTCACTCGCTCGATGAGGTAGCGGTCGTGCGAGACGACGATGAGGGTGCCGGGGAACGAGTCGAGCAGGTCCTCGATTGCGGCGAGCATGTCGGTGTCGAGGTCGTTGGTGGGCTCATCCAGAATCAGAACATTCGGCTCGCTCAACAGAATCAGCAGCAGTTGCAGGCGCCGCTTCTGGCCACCCGAGAGGTCTTTCACCGGAGTCGCCAACTGGGCACTTGCGAAGCCGACGCGTTCGAGCAACTGGCCGGGAGTCATCTCCTTGCCCCCGGCGATGTAGGTGCTGCGCTGCCGGCCAATGACCTCGCTGACCCGGTCGTTCCAGATGTCCTCGAGCTCGAAGAGCTGCTGCGTGAGGGTCGCGACCTTGATGGTCTTGCCGCGCTTGACCGTTCCGCTCGTCGGTTTCAGCGTGCCGGCGACGAGGTTGAGCAGCGTGCTCTTGCCCGCGCCATTCACCCCGAGGATGCCCGTGCGCTCGCCCGGGGCGATGCGCCACGTCACATCGCGGAGGACGTTCTTCTGGTCATAGCTGACCGAGACGTTCTCGAGGTCGACGACATCCTTGCCGAGGCGCTGCATTGCCATGCTCGCGAGCGAGACACTATCTCGCACCGGCGGCTCGTTCGCAATGAGGGCGTTCGCGGCCTCGACGCGGAACTTTGGTTTCGTGCTTCTCGCCGGGGCACCGCGCCGCAACCAGGCAAGCTCCTTGCGCATGAGGTTCTGCCGCTTCGATTCGGATGCCGCCGACATCTTGTCGCGCTCCACCCGCTGCAGAATGTACGCGGCATAGCCGCCCTCGAAGGGTTCGATCAGGCGGTCGTGCACCTCCCAGGTCGCGGTGCAGATCTCGTCCAGG
>SCSV01000277.1 GCA_004297555.1 Salinibacterium sp. | reverse complement strand
TGTCCCGGAACGCATCGAGCAGTTTGTCGACGGCGGACTTGTTGCCGGTGAGCTTCGTCAGCATGTCGCCGAGGCGAGAGAGCTGGCTGTCGTACGCCCTGTTCGCGGCGTCGGTCGCGGCCTGCGTGCCGCCCGCGGCCGCGATCTGTTCGTCGCGCTGCCGCTGCAGGTTGCTGACGATTCCGTCGATGACCGTGATGTTGTCGCGGCCCTTTTGGTTGTTGAGGTCCAGGGCGCCGGCGCCCTTCTCGAACTCCGTGGTGAGGTCGGCAAAACCTTGCGCCACCTGGACGTTCGCCTCGGACAGGCCGAGCGCGTCGGAGAGCGTCCTGTCGAACGCCTGGTTCATCCGCTCCAGCTCGGATGCCGCCCGCGCGGACTGCTGGTCGAGGGTGCCGAACGATCCGGCGGCGGCCTGGGCGGCGGCGGACACGTCGGTCAGCTTGCTGGTCATGTCGTCGTTGCCGAAGAGGTTCGACAAGATGGACGCTCCGGCCGAGGCGCCACCCGTCACGATCGCCGCCTGGATCGGGTGATCGTGGACGTACGCGTACGCGTCCTCGGCAGCAAGGGTGACCTTCCCGAAGCCCTCGACGAGCAACGACGTCGCCGTGATCGCGTCGTGCAAGGCCAGTGCGCCACCGTGAGCACCCTGGGCAATGTCGGTGAATGCGGAGTCGGCCGCGTCGCCGAGACGACCAAGGCCAGCGGATAGGGCTTGCACCTCGGGCCCGGCGTGCTCGATCAGCTGCGCGACGCCGTGCTCGACGCCGGACACGAACGCGGTGATCCCGGCGACCAGCGGACGCTCGTAGGAGGCGGCCTTGCCGAGGGTTTCACTCAGGTTCCACCCGGCGACGATCGGGCCGACCGACTTGATCGCGTCGAGCGTCGGGCCGATAAATGGCTTCGAGGCGTCGATCCATTCGACCTTGATCTGGTTGATCGCCGAGCCCCACGCAGCCTTGAACGCGTCCGGGTTTCCGGCGATCGCGCCGCCAATCCCGGCTCCTACCGCTCCTACACCAGCACCAGCACCGAGCGCCCCGCCGAGCAGCGCCAGGCCCGGGATCGCTGCTCCAGCGCCGATCGCCGGCAGCGCCTCGGTCAGGCTGGACAGGCCCTTGAACCCCTCGCCGAGGTCGCCGACCTTGGTGATCGTGTCTTCGGCCGCTTTCCCCGCGTCCTTCAGCGCCTTCGCGGCCTTCTCCGCGAACACGGCGGCGGCCTTGGCATCCTTTTCGGTGTCGCCGATGACGTCGGAACGAAGCTTCTTCAGTTCGCCGGCGGCCTTGCGCTGCGCGTCGAGTTGCTTCTTGATCCCGGTGTCGTTGGTCTTCGCAAATTCCTTCGCGAGCGCGCTGGCCGCAATCGTGGTCTCGGCCAGTTGCCGGTCGAGGGACTCGGCCTCGCGCTTGGCCTTCTTGAACTCGTCGGCCAGATGGTCGGCGGCCTTCGCCGCCAGCTCAGACGCGGCGGCGGCCTCTTCGAGGGCCTTCTGGGCTTCGCCGGATGCGCCGCCGATCGACAGCTTCAGGTCGCGGGACACTATTCACCCCGCTTCATCCACGCATCGATGAACGCCTTGCCCGTTACCCACCAGTCGTAGGGCAAGTTGGTCAGGTCGTGTCCGGTGAGTCCGGGAAAGTAGTGGGTGAAGAGGAGTTGGTAGTCCCGGTCGGTGAGTCCGGACTCG
>SCSV01000276.1 GCA_004297555.1 Salinibacterium sp. | reverse complement strand
CCCGAACTGGGCGCCCCACAGCACCGTGAGCACGACCAGGGGGATAGCGATTCCGATGGCGGCGATCGCCAGTGCCTCGGATGCCGCGAAGAGGGCGGTTATTCGGCGGTTCATCGGAGTGGGGTGGCCCCGCACAAATGGCGATGGCGGGGAGGCCGGTTCAATTGAACGACCTCTCCCGCCACCGAATCCCACATGGGGCCTACGGTACAGGCAGCGCTAGCGCTTTGCCGGTACCTCACCGAAGCCGTCGGCAGCCATCTCACGGATAGCCTCGACCGCTTCAGCGGCTTGTGCACCTGACGCCGAGATGCGAATCACATCGCCCTCTTTAGCCCCGAGCGACATGATGCCGATGAGGCTCTTCGCCGACACCGGTCCTTTGCCCGTGGTGAGGTCGGTGATCGACACCTTCGCGTCATAACCGGCAACCAGCTTGACGATGGTTGCCGCCGGACGGGAGTGCAGCCCGTCTGGGTTGATCAGTTTCTCTTCTGCGGCGCTTTCGCCGGCCACTGCTGCAGAAGCTGCAGCCGGTGCGTCGGTCGGCCGGTCGAGCTGGCCGATTTTCGCGTTGAGCGCGTCGCGAGTTTCGCGGTCGACCTCGTCGAGGCTGGCGCCAGCGGCGGCGAGCACAACGCCCGCGGTGATCCCCTCGACGAACGGAGCGTCGCTGAGGCGAACCTCGATGTCGGTTGACAGGAATTCAAGGGCCATGGTGGCGCTCAGCACTGCTGAACCCAGATCCATGAACACCAGAACACCATCTGGAGAGGCAACCTTTTCGATTGCCGCTGCCACAGCCACGGCGTCTGTGCCGATGACCCCTTCGCCCGCGCCAGCAGCGATCGCAACAGGTGGTGGGTTTTCGCCCACCATGATCATTGCAAGATCGACAGCAGCTTCAGCGAGACGGGGGCTGTGGGAGACCACAACTATCCCGATCACGATTAACCTTCGGGGAAGGTATCAGCGAGCGACTGGAACAGCAGAGCCGTTGACGTGGCACCGGGGTCGAGGTGACCCGCGCTGCGCTCGCCAAGGTAGCTTGCGCGGCCCTTGCGGGCAACCAGCGGCAGCGTGGCGTCACGACCGCGCTCAGCGGCCGCAAAGGCGGCCAGAGCGGCTTCGTGAAGGCTGCTGCCACCAGCGAGGCTTGCGTCCAGTGCGCTGAGCGCGGGCGACATGGCGTCGAACATAGTCTTGTCGCCGGCCTCTGCCTTGCCTCTGGACACGATGCCATCAAGACCTGCGCGAAGGGCCGCGGCGAGCTCGGTCGGCGTGAACGTGGTCGCGCCTCCGGCCGTCATACCCATGCGGAGGAAGAAGGTTCCGTAGAGGGGCCCACTAGCGCCGCCGACAGAAGTCACGAGGGTCATGCCCACGGTCTTCAGTAGTTCGTCGGCGGCGCCAGCGGGTGCGGTACCGATTTTCTCCATCACGGCGGTCATCCCGCGGTACATGTTCGCACCGTGGTCCGCGTCTCCGATCGCTGAATCGAGCTCAGTCAAATAACTGCGTTGCTCGGTTACGAGGTCACGAAAACGTGAGAGCCAACTCACGATCTGGTCGAGTGAAACGGTACCTGTTGTCATTTTTTTTCCTAGACTCCCCAGCGGAGACCACCGGTGTTAACCGGTGCATCCCACAGTTTGAGCGTTTCGTCATCTGCCTTGAGCACGGTTACCGAGCAGCCAGCCATGTCGAGCGAAGTGATGTAGCTGCCGACGAGGTTGCGCGCAATCTTCACGCCAGCCTTTTCGAGCAACTTGGACACCTCTGCGTACATGACGTAGAGCTCGATGAGCGGAGAACCGCCCAGTCCGTTGAGCATAACAATCGCCGGGCCCTTGGTGAAATCAAGGTCCGCGAGGATCGGGTCAACGAGCTGCTTGGCGATCTCGGCGGCGCTAGCGAGCGGCACGCGGGTGCGTCCGGGCTCGCCGTGGATGCCGACGCCGACCTCCATCATGTCTTCTGGCAGGTCGAAAGTCGGCTTGCCAGCAGCAGGAACGGTGCAGCTCGTGAGAGCAACACCCATGGAGCGTCCACCGTCGTTGACCTTGTTTGCCAGAGCCGTGATGGCCGCGAGGTCGCGACCTTCCTCGGCTGCAGCGCCCACGATCTTCTCGAGCAGAACCGTGACACCAACGCCACGGCGACCAGCGGTCCAGGTGGAGTCCTCCACCGCGACGTCGTCGTTGGTCACGATGGTCGCAACCTTGACGCCAGCCTCAGCAGAGGCCAGTTCGCCTGCCATCTCGAAGTTCATCACGTCACCCGTGTAGTTCTTCACGATGTGCAGAACGCCTGCGCCGCTGTCGACGACCTTGGTCGCCTCCTGCATCTGGTCAGGCGTCGGGGAGGTGAATACCTCGCCACAGCAAGCTGCGTCGAGCATACCGAAGCCGACGAATCCGCCGTGAAGCGGCTCGTGGCCCGATCCACCACCGGAGATCAGCGCAACCTTGCCCTTTTTGGGAGTTGCACGGTAGATGATGCGGTTCTTCTTGTCGACGTTCAGGTCGGAGTGCGCGGCGGCAATGCCGTCGAGCGCGTCCTTCAGAACATCCTCTGCACCGTTAATCAGTTTCTTCATGAGTTACGCCGCCTTTGCATCTGCGTCGGTCTTCGCGATAACGCCGTGGAGCCAAGCACCAACGACACCACCGAGAATGTCAGCAATGATGTAAACAGCGATCTGCGAGGGCTGTACCGCGTCACCGTGGCCGAGAACGCCTGCAACGACGATCGGGCCGAGGTAACGAGCCGGGTTGATCGCTGCACCGGTGGTCGGGCCAACAACGAGAATGATCGCGAAGACAACGAAACCGATGACGAGACCGAACCAGCCGCCAGCTGCCTTGCGGTGGATAACACCGAAGACGGTGAATACCAGCATGAAGGTACCGAGGAACTCAGCGAAGCCAGCCTGAAGTACAGGCGTGGTCGCGCCGTAGCTCGTGATGCCCTTGCCGATTGCGCTGTCGCCGAGAACGCCGATGATGGCGAAGGCACCCAGGATGGCACCAACAACCTGAGCTGCCAGGTAACCGGGGACGTCCTTCCAGGGGAAGAAGCCACGTACGGCCAGACCAACGGTAACGGCCGGGTTGATGTGGTTTCCACCGATGTAACCGAATACGTAGACCGTCACAACAACGATCAACGCGAACGCCCACGAAATGTCAACCAGCGAGTCCATACCGAACGGCGTAGCCGTTCCGTTGAGCGCGAGGGTTGCGGGGACGGATCCAGCGCCGATGAATACTAGGAACGCGGTACCCAGAACCTCAGCTGCGAGCTTCTGCCACGTCTTATTCTCATCCATGTGTTCTCCTTTGAACGGGTGTGTTTCTCGAATGCGGCGTGCGCCGCTAACCTCCCGAAGTATCTCGGAAGGTCATTCGATAATGTCGAATATGGTGCGTGGATCGGTGCGCTGTCAAGTCGAAACCCGAACGATTCGTCCACCGTGGCCCCCATAATGGGAGAAATGCACGAAGAGGAACAGCGTTGATCCAATCAATCGATCGAGCAGCGAAGGTGCTGTCTTCTCTTCAGGGTGCCCGCCATCTAGGCATAACCGAATTAGCCTCTGCTCTCGACCTCCCACCATCCACCGTCCACGGCATTGTAAAGTCCTTGGAATCGCACGGATTAGTGGCCCATGAGCCCAACAGCAACCGCTATATGCTCGGCCCGGCATTGCTCAAACTGTCCAACGTCTATCTCGACACGCTCGATGTTCGGGCCCGCGCAATGCGCTGGACGAGGGAGCTCGCCCGCCGCACCGGACTCTCAACTCGCCTCGGCGCAGAACTTTTCGACGAAGTCATCATCATCCACCACAACCGGCGTCCGGACGGCAGTCAGCAGATGCCCGAGACCGGTTTGACCATTCCGG
>SCSV01000275.1 GCA_004297555.1 Salinibacterium sp. | reverse complement strand
GGCACCTCGGCGTGAGCCAGCGATCGAGCGAGTACCGGGATCTGCGCGCCGCTGCGCACCACCACGGCCATGTCGCGCCAGGCGGTTCCGCGCCGCAGGTGCTGCTCGCGCAACTCGCGGGCAATCGCGGCCCATTCGCGCGCCGGAGTGGTCGAGGCAATCGAGGAGATCGGATGCCCGGCGTCCTCGGCGCCCGCTGCTGCCTCGCGCTGCCGGCCCGCAGCAGAGGCACCGATGCGAGAAGTCACCGCGAGAGTGAGCGCGCGCAGGGCCGGTCCCTGACGGTGCGCAGTGGAGAGCACCAGAGTTTGGCAGGGCACGCCGAGTTCAGTGGCAAGCCGGCCGAGCGAGTCGGGCTCGCCGCCTCGGAAGGCGTTGACCGCGACATCCGGGTCGCCGAAGGCGATCAGGGCGACCCCGCGTTTCGCAAGAGCGCGAAGGATCGCGATCGTCGATTCGGTCGCCTCTTGCAGGTCGTCGACGACGACGAGTCGGAGCGCGGCCACCGTCTCACCAGGGTTCTCACTCTCGATCGCGGCGACGGCGAAGCGCGCGAGCTCGGCCGAGTCGAGCTGGGTTTCGCGCGTCGTGCTCACGACGGCCAGATACTCGTCGATGAAGTCCCCCGCGGCAACCCATTCGGGGCGGTCGTTCGCCCGACCGAGTTGGCGCAATCTTTCGGTGGAGATGTCGTATTCCGTTGCGCGCATCATCAGTTCGCGCAATTCCGTGCGGAAGTGCCGCAACCCCCGCACCTCGGTCCCAAGAGCCCCGGGCCACGAGGGGCCGGTGCCTTCCTCAATGTGGCCCTGCAGCAGCGCGGCGATATCGGCGTCTTGTTCCGCCCCGGTTACCAGGCGCGGAGCGTGAGCGTCATTGGCCCGTGCGGCATCCCGCACGACCTCGAACGCGAGCGAGTTGACGGTACGCGCCATCGGCCCGGCGGTAGGTACTTCGAGTCGCAGCGCGATGGAATCCCGAAGACTGGCCGCGGTCGTGCGCGAAAGGGTGAGCGCGAGTACCTGCTCAGGTCGCCAGCCACGAGAAAGAATCCGATCCGCGACGACCTCGACCAGGGTCGTGGACTTGCCGGTGCCGGGCGCCCCGATCACGGCCGCGCTGGCGTCGTCGGCGAGTTCGATCACGCGGCGTTGCGAATCATCGAGATCGGGCATGGCGCGGGCGCTGAGTCGCGAGGCCGCCCGTTCGAAACCCGTGATGCTCACGCGCTCAACGGTAGCGGCGTCCGCCGACAGAGAACCGGCGAAGCGCCCGCCGCATTCTGTCGTACTCTGGGCACGTGGAAATTCGAATAGGCATTGCCAACAGCCCCCGCGAGATCAGTTTCGAGTCCGACCAGTCTGCGAGCCAGATCGAGCAGCTCGTCTCAGCAGCCCTCGAATCCGAGTCCAAGTTTCTGACTCTTAAGGACGACAAGGGCACCACCTACATCGTGCCAACCGCATCCCTCTCCTTCGTCGAGGTCGGGTCGGAAGAATCGCGACGCGTCGGCTTCGTCGCCTAATCACGATGGAACTGCTGTTCGTCACCGTCATCGGAGCCGGTCTCGGGGCGTTGATCCGGTCGTTTCTCCCTGGCCGCGGCGCCTTCGGCTTGCTGCTGCTGCCAGCCGTCGCCGCCTCAGCGACTGCGCTTGTCTGGGTCGCGCTGGTCTACCTCGGCTGGAAGTTCGACGGCACCTGGATCTGGGTAGTCAGCCTTGCAGCCAGCGTCCTGGCGGCAGCAGCGGTCGGCATCATTCTGCCCCGCAAACGACGCGAGGCGGATACCCGCCTGCTCGACGAGCTTTCGCGAGCCTGACACGGCTCGCGCCCGGCGTCACGCGGTGAGGCCGAGCGCATCCATTCGTCTCGTGTGCGCCGCAATGAGCTCGGTGAACGCGGGCTCGATGCGCTCCTCGGCCGACTCGAGGTTGGCGGAGTAGACGAGCGCAGAGCGCGCCACGAGCAGGGTATCCCCGACGAGCCGCCGGCCCCACATCGCCAGGCGGGACGCCAGCCGTGAGTTGTCGGTGATCGCCGCCTCCAGCTGCTGCACGAGTAGTGCCTCGCCCGAATCGGAGCCGTAGATCTCGGCCACCCGCTTGGCCACGCCGCCGGGCAGGCCGGGGGCCAGCAGTGCGAAGAAGTCGTCGAGGAACCCAGTGGTGATGTAGCAGGTCAAGAGGTTCTCGAACCAGTCCGCCCCGCGCGTCACTCGTTCGAATTGATCGATCTCGGCCGTGTAGGGCTCCATCGTCGCCGCGGGATCCGCACCGGCCCGGGTGATCTCCTCGGCGAGGGCGCGATGCTTGGCTATCGACAGTTCTGCGTTGCGGCTCAGAGCAGTCTTCGCGCCGGTCGTCGGAGCCGTGGAAACAATGCGCGAGAGGTTTTCGAACAAGGTGAGCTGCACGTAGGCCGCTCGGCCCAGAAACTCGAGCGACGGCGGCGTGAACTCGTCCAGATCGACCTTGGTGGTCGCGGCATCCTCGGACCGCGAGCGCAGTTTGGGTACCTCGATGCGCTTCGATGCACGCCGGAACCACTTA
The DNA here is from genome assembly GCA_004297555.1 of Salinibacterium sp. GTDB lineage: Bacteria > Actinomycetota > Actinomycetes > Actinomycetales > Microbacteriaceae > Rhodoglobus. Next base: position 62 of record SCSV01000275.1, on the reverse strand, counting down.
AACACGTGCCCAAGCTTAGGCGACCGCCGCTCGCGAGCTGGCTGCGGGAAGCTTGCTAATGG
>SCSV01000024.1 GCA_004297555.1 Salinibacterium sp. | reverse complement strand
CTGTTTCACCTGCCATGAGCTTCTGGGACGAGGACTGCCCGAGCCGCGGTCCCAGCCTGACACACGCCCACTGGAGCCGCTGCGCGGACAACCACGACCCGGTGCACCTGTCCGATCAGTGCTGTCATTGCGCGGCCCGCGAGTCGAGCCTGCGCCGTTGCAGCGACTGCGGCGAGTTCAGGCGCTGTTTCACGACGGACGTCGGCGACACGGCCATGTGCTTCGTTTGCACCGCCCGCTTCGTCCAGAGCCCAGTCCCCAGCCCACAACCGCCACGGCGCTACACCCCGCCGCCAACCATGTCCACCGAAGACCTACGAACGCTGGTGCTCGGCCCGCCCGACCCGCCGGCGCCTCCCCAGCCGCGGTACTTGCCGACGCGCTGGCCCGGCCACTTCTTTCCGTAAAAGGGAGACATCCGTTGAAGCAATTCCTGAATGACCTGTGGAACGGTGAGCCGACGTTCGTGCTCGGCATCATCCGCGCCGTCCTTGTCGTTGGCGTCCTGCTGTTCCTGCACCTGGCGCCCGAGCAGGCCGCGGCGATCTACGGCGTCATCGAGGCCGCGACGACCTACTACAACCGCAGCAAGGTCACTCCGGCCTAAATGGGCCTGCGCGACGACGTGCTCGCGGCCAAGCCCTCCACCCCCTGCCTATATCAACGAATACGGTCGCAGCTCTCGCCCGACGATCGGGCCGAACTCGACGTGCTCATCACCGACCACGGCGTTGCGCTACACGCGATCGCCACGGGATTGGCCAAGCAGTCGCTGAAGGTCAGCGACGACACGCTGCGGAAGCACCGCAACGGGGAGTGCCCGGCATGTCACTAGCGGCAGACGTTGCCCAGGTCTCGGTCGGCGACTCCAAGACTCAGCGCCAGAACCGTGCGCTGAACAAGCAACTCACCGACGCCCAAGCCGAGCTTGAGCGCTTGCGAGGCCTCGTCGGCCTCGTCGAGCGCATCGAGCAGTCGCGCCTGGAGCCGCCCAAGTGGGCGCGCTCCTCGCACCGCAAGATCGGCAAGAAGGGCATCGTCACCCTCCAGCTCTCCGACACCCACTTCGACGAAGTGGTCAGGCCCGAGCAGGTCGAGTACATCAACGCCTACGACCGCCACATCGCCGAGCTCAGGCTCCGGCGCTGGGTCGAGAAGGCGATCGTGCTCGCCCGCGACTACGTGGCCGGCGTCGAGCTGGAGGGCGTCTTTGTGTTGGCGACCGGCGACATCTTCTCGGGCGACATTCACGAGGAGCTCAAGGAGACGAACGCCGACACGCTCTACGGATCCGTCGTTCACTGGATCGAGCAGCTATCGGCCGCGATCCACCTGCTGGCCGATGAGTTTGGCCGGGTTCACATCGGCGCGGTGGTCGGCAACCATGGCCGTGACACCAAGAAGCCGCGTTACAAGCTCCGCGCCCAGTCAAACATCGAATGGCTGCTCTGGAAGATGATCGCCCGCGAGTTCGCCCAGGACACGCGCGTGACGTTCCAGATCGGCGACGGCATGGACCTCACGGTCCGCATCTACGACACGAACTACCTCATCACCCACGGCGATGAGTTCAAGGGCGGCTCCGGCATCCAGGGCGCTCGAGCGCCGCTGGCGCTGGGCCAGCACCGGACGACCGTCCGACAGATGGCCACTGACCACCCGCTCGACTACATGGTTGTTGGGCACTTCCACCAGTACCAGCCGCCGTCGCAGGGCCTCGTGATGGGCGGCTCGCTCAAGGGCTACGACGAGTTCGCCTACGGCAAGCGGTTCCGGCCGGAGCCTGCTCAGCAGGCCTTCTGGATCACCACGCCTGAGCGCGGGCCGACGATCGCGGCGCCGATCGCCGTGCAGGATCGCAAGAGCGAGGGCTGGTAAGACTCACCAGCCCCACACGGTGCCCGAACACAGGCCAGTCACCTCTGGCGACGCCATCCGTGCGTTGTCGAGGGCGGTGATTTGGACGTTCACGTCATCGAGTTGGCCCACCATGGCCGCCTCACGGGCGGCGCCGCCCTTCTGGGACCACGTCTCAGCCAGCCCCG
>SCSV01000023.1 GCA_004297555.1 Salinibacterium sp. | reverse complement strand
GCGCTTCGACATCGTGATTCCTATTCTGCCTAGCGGCCGAGCTTGGGGGAGAAGATCCGGGCGATGAGACGGGCGATGAGGTTGAGCGCCATCACGATGAGGATGAGCGTGAGCGCTCCCGTCCAGGCACGGTCGAGGTAGGGCTGCACGTCTGAACCGGGATTCGCGTACTGGTTGTAGATGAACATCGGGAGCGACATCATCCGGTCGTGGAGAAGGTCGTAGTTCATGCTGTCGGTGAATCCGGCGATGATCAGCAACGGTGCTGTCTCCCCGATCACTCGCGCGATTGCGAGCGTCACGCCGGTCGCGATCCCCGCGAGCGCTGTAGGGATCACGATTCTCGTGATGGTGAGCCATTTCGGCACTCCGAGCGCGTAGGACGCCTCGCGCAACTCATTCGGCACAATCTTCAGCATTTCCTCGCTCGAGCGCACCACCACGGGAATCATGAGCAGTGAGAGCGCCACAGCCCCGCCGAATCCGAACCGGATGCCCGGATCGCCCAGTATCAGTGCGAAGAACGCGATCGCGAATAATCCGGCGACGATCGAGGGGATGCCGGTCATCACATCGACGAAGAACGTGATCGCTTGGGCCAGTGGTCCGCGACCGTACTCCACGAGATAGATCGCGGTGAGCAGGCCGACGGGCACGGAAATCAAGGCGGCCATGCCGGTGATCAACAGGGTGCCGGTGATCGCATGAAGGGCACCACCGCCAGCGCCCACGACGTTGCGCATCGAGGAGGAGAAAAACAGTACGTCGAAGCGCGCCGCTCCATAGGTGATTACCGTGCCGAGCAGCGAGACCAAAGGCAGCACTGCAATCACGAATGCCGTGGTGACGAGCGAGGTGACTAGGCGGTCTTTGGCCTGCCGCAGCCCCTCAACGAGATAGGTGAGCACGAAGAGCAGAACGTCGAAGAGAATCGTGCCGAAGAAGATGGCTCCGACGAGACTGAATTCCCCGCCAGTGCCCGCTGCGATGAGAGCCAGGATCACGCCCATCACGAGCCAGCTGCCGGTCAGGATCGTCCATGGTGCCCAACGCGGCAAGCGACCGGCTGTGAGGGAGTTCACGATGCCCGTGGCATCCGAAGTCGTCATCAGTTGGCTCCGGAGAAGGCTCGGCGACGATTCACGACCGCGCGTGCAACCGAGTTAATGATCAGAGTGACAACGAACAGAATCAGGCCCGTCGCAATCAGCACGTTCACGCCGACACCGTGCGCCTCAGGGAAGTTGTTGGCGATGTTGCCGGCGATCGTCTGCGGGTTTTGTGAACCAGTGAGCACGAAGCTGATGACGTCGGCAGGAGACAGCACCATGGCGACCACCATCGTTTCACCGAGTGCGCGACCCAGGCCGAGCATGGTGGCAGAGACGATACCCGGGCGACCAAACGGGAGAACCGCGACCTGGATCATCTCCCAGCGGGTGGCGCCCAACGCTAGCGCCGCTTCTTGGTGCAATACCGGAGTTTGCAGAAAGACCTCGCGGCACAGCGATGTGATGATTGGGATCACCATGACGGCGAGCACGATGGCGACCGTGAGCACAGTTCGCCCGGTGCCGGAAACCGGGGGAGTGAAGAGCGGAAACCAGCCCAGGTTGTCGACGAGCCAGTTATACGACGGCACGAGTGTCGGGGCGAGTACCTTGATGCCCCACAGTCCGAAGACGACCGAGGGCACTGCTGCGAGCAGATCAATGATGTAGCCGAGGCCTTGTGCGACCGGGCGTGGCGCATAGTGCGAGATGAAAAGCGCAATCCCGAGCGAGAGCGGCAGCGCCATCAGAAGTGCGAGGAATGCCGCCCAGATGGTGCCGAAGACCAGCGGCCCGACGTACTCCAGGAAGCTGGAGGGCGACCCCTTGATTTCAGCGGGATCCGCGACGAAGGCCGGGATGCTCTGAGCAACGAGGAAGATCGCGACGGCAGCGAGCGCGGCGAGGATGATGCCACCGGCGATGATCGTGCTTCCGGCGAAGATGCGGTCAGCAGGTCGAAGAGGTGCTTTCGGCGACGCGGGGCGTGTCGTCATTCCTGTCTTCCTGCGAGAAGCGGGTTGGGGCGGTAAACCAAGTCTGTCGGGCTGCGACTCAGCGTGCAACGCACGCGAGCCGCAGCCCGACAGTTATCTTGCCGTATTACTTGATGTTGCCAACAACTGCCAGCACCTTGGCCGACAGCTCGCTCGTCAGCGGGGAAGAACCAGCTGCTGCTGCTGCATCGGCCTGACCCTTCTCGCTGGCGATGTAGCTCACGTATTCCTTGACCAGCGAGCCAACCTTGGCGTCCTTGTACTCGAGGCACGCGTCGATGTAGCTGACGAGAACGAGCGGGTAGTGGCTCGGGTCGGTCGTGGTGCGGTCGAGAGCAACCGACAGGTCGGCGTCAGATGCGGTGGCGCCAGCAGGCGACTCAGCAACGACCTTTGCAGCACCCTCTGCGCTCGGAGCGACGAACTTGTCGCCGACCTTGATAGCGGCAATGGTCAGGCTTCCAGCCTTGGATGCGTCTGCGTAACCGATGGTGTTCGTGCCATTGGTAACTGCGTCGACAACGCCGGAGGTGCCATTGGCGCCCTCGCCGACCTTGTACGGGAACGGGTCAGCAGCGGGAGCGTCCCAAACCGCCGGAGCAACCTTGTTCAGGTAGTCCGTGAAGTTCTTGGTCGTACCCGAGTCGTCCGAGCGGTGCACTGCCGTGATCGATGCCGAGGGAAGCGTGGCGTCCGGGTTCAGCGCGACGATGGCCGGGTCATCCCACTTGGTGATGGTGCCCTTGAAGATGCCCGCGAGGGTGGTCGCGTCGAGGTTTAGCGCGTCTACGCCCTTGACGTTGAAAATCACGGCGATCGGCGAGATGTAGACGGGAACCTGGACGTAGCCGCTGCCGTCGACACAACCGGCGAAGCCGCCGGCGATCTCTTCCGGCTTGAGGGCCGAGTCCGATCCAGCGAAGTCAACGCCACCGGCGATGAACTGCTCGCGGCCTGCACCCGAACCCGAGGGGTCGTAGTTGATGGTGGCCTTGGAGTTGGCGGTCTGGAACGCGGCACGCCACGCTTCCTGTGCCGAGCCCTGAGCGGACGATCCGGCGCCGTTGAGCGTTCCGGAAGCGTTGCCGGAACCGGCCGTCTCGTTTGCTGCGCAAGACGACAGAAGGATGGCCCCAGCCATTGCAATGGCACCAACGGTGCCAAAACGCGTGAGATTCACAGTTTTCCCTTCGGGGAGTTTGTGTATTACAGGAGGTGGGCCGGTGCGACCCACGTGAAGGCTAAGTACGCCGATTGACCAGATTGGTGCCCCGAGGTGAACGGAGGGTGAACAAACCTGGGGATCAGTACGCCGCGACCGGCTCATGGGTTTCGATGGCGACAATGCCAGACGCCACCTTCTCCCTCGAAACGTGCAGCACAGTGAACTCCCCGGTACCCAGAACCGAAGCGTGCCTGAGGGTCGCGTTCTTCGGTGAACCGGTGAGACCAGCTAGGGCATCGATGATTTGCGGCAGCACCGGACCATGGCTGCAGAGAACGACGTTCACTTGCTTGGCCAGGCGATTCGCGACGGTCTTGGCAATCGTGTCGGTGCCGCGCTCGAAGGCATCCTGACTGATGCCCTCTTTGGCCTTGATGGGCACCTGGATGAGTTCAGAGAGCGGCTGCACCGTCGCGAGGCAGCGCGAGGCCGTGCTGCTGAGGATCTTCTTGGGCGAGAAGGCGGCAATGCCTGCAGCGATCGACTCGGCCTGATCAAGCCCGCGGTGCATGAGGGGCCGGGTCGAATCCGGGCCATCCCAGTCACCGGGAGGGACGGCCTTGCCATGCCGCACGGCGATGATCGCGAAGGTGCGTGCTCGGCCGGCCGCGAACCGATCGACGAAGTGATCGATGATGTCGCGGTCGTGGTCGTAACTGAGTTTTTTGCGGGCATCCGCGGGTCTCAGCCATTCAACCGCGGCGATCTCCTCGTGCGGCGCGAAGGTGGATGCGGCGACGGCCTCGTCGGTCACCTCCGCGCACCAGTAGTGCACAATCTTGCGGCGCCCGGCAGGCAGTTGGTACTGAACAACACCGATCGGGGCGCCGAGGGTCACGGCGAGTCCGGTTTCCTCTACGATCTCCCGTACCGCGGTCTGAGGCAGAGTCTCGCCCGCGTCGACTTTGCCCTTCGGCAAGGAGATGTCGTTGCGACGCCCGCGGTGCACCACCAGAATCCAGGGCGCTCCATCGATGAGCCGCCAGCAGAGCGCTCCCGCGGCGACGACCGGGGGCAACGAGGACTTCATCGAGGGCCCCCGCGCCCGCGCTGGGCGATTTGCTTCATTCGAACATCCTGCAAATCGTTCAACGGGCTTGAATCGACGGCGAGGTGATGCCTAGTCCAGGTACTGTCACTCGCGAGCCACCACGAGGCCGTGTCATCCGACATGGCTGTCTCGAACAAGTCGTCGAGTTCGCTGATGTGCTCTGGCCTCGTGATGCGCACGAGCACTTCCACTCGCCGGTCGAGGTTGCGGTGCATGAGGTCGGAGCTGCCGATGAAGACCTGCGGATCGCCGTTGTTGACGAAGGCGAAGACGCGACTGTGCTCCAGATAGCGGCCGAGCACCGAGCGCACACGGATGCCCTCGCTCAGCCCCGGTTCGCCGGGCTTCACCGCGCAAATGCCGCGCACCATCAGATCGATCGGCACGCCCGCATTGCTCGCCAGGTAGAGGGCGTCGATGACTGCCTCGTCGACGATGGAATTCACTTTGATGCGGATGCCGCTGGGCAAGCCTTTGCGCGCGTTCGCGGCTTCAGTGCGAATGCGCTTGAGGAGTCCTTTACGCAGGTGCATTGGGGCGACGAGCAAGCGCTTGAACTTCTTCTCGATCGCGTAGCCGGAGAGTTCGTTGAAGAGCCGGGTGAGGTCTTTGCCGACCTCATCGCTCGCGGTCAAGAGACCGAGGTCTTCATAGAGGCGGCTGGTCATCGGGTTGTAGTTGCCGGTGCCGATGTGGCTGTAGTGGCGCAATGCTTTGCCCTCTTGTCGCACGACGAGGGCCAGCTTGCAGTGTGTCTTCAAACCGACCAGGCCGTACACGACGTGCACCCCGGCCTTCTCGAGTTTGCGCGCCCAGTTGATGTTCGCTGTCTCGTCGAAGCGGGCCTTGATTTCCACAAGCGCCAGCACCGCCTTGCCCGATTCGGCGGCGGCGATGAGGGCCTCCACGATCGGGCTGTCACCGCTCGTGCGGTAGAGGGTCATCTTGATTGCCAGCACGTTCGGGTCGATCGCGGCCTGCTCGAGAAAACTCTGCACACTCGTCGCGAACGACTCATAGGGGTGGTGCACGAGCACATCGCCTCGGGAGATCGACGCGAAGATGTCGGCGGGAACATTGACTTCGACCGGCAAGAGGCTCGCGCTCGTCGTCGGCACGTGTCGGGCGAACTTGAGCGCCGGGCGATCGAGGCGGCTGAGTTGGAATAGACCACCCAAGTCGAGGGGGGCCGGCAGTCGGTATACCTCCTGCTCGGTGATGTCGAGCTCGCGCACGAGCAGATCGAGAGTCACGGCATCCATATCGTCGGTGATTTCGAGCCGAACCGGTGGACCGAACCGTCGGCTGAGCAACTGCTTCTCAAGCGCCTGAATGAGGTTCTCCGACTCGTCTTCTGACACGTCGAGGTCTTCATTTCGGGTGACCCGGAACTCGTGGTGCTCGAGAATCTCCATTCCCGGAAACAGCTCTTCGAGGTGGTTGGAGATGAGATCTTCGAGCGGGATGAACCGCAGGCGGCCGCTCGCGTCATCCGGCAGCTGCACGAACCGCGGCAGGTTCGGCGGCACCTTCAATCGCGCGAATTCCTCCTTGGCAGTTTTGGGGTTGCGCACCCTGATCGACAGGTTGAGTGAGAGGCCTGAGATGTAGGGGAAGGGATGCGCCGGGTCGACCGCGAGGGGCATGAGCACGGGAAAGATCTGGGTCGAAAAGATCTGATCGATGCGCTCTCGGTCGGCATCGCCAAGGTCGGCCCAGGTTTCGATGTGGATGCCCGCATCGTCGAGCTCTGGCTTGACGCCGTTGCGAAAAGCGAGTGCGTGGCGTTCCTGTTGCTCGTGAGCCTTCACGCTGACGTCAGCGAGGACCTCGGCTGGCGCTCTCCCTACATTGGTCGGCACAGCGAGGCCCGTCACGATGCGCCGCTTCAGTCCGGCGACGCGCACCATGAAGAACTCGTCGAGGTTGCTCGCGAAGATCGCCAGAAAGTTGGCGCGCTCAAGAAGGGGCAGGCTCGGGTCTTCGGCGAGCTCGAGCACGCGTTGGTTGAACGCGAGCCAGCTCAGCTCGCGATCGAGGTAGCGGTCGGCGGGCAGGGAGCCGTCATCGACGCTCGACGACTCGTCGAAGTCGTACTCGTCGAGCGAGTCAGTGGCGACGGGCGCGTCGGCCAGGCTCTCGGTGCTCTCCATCCGACAATCCTGTCACTGTCGGGTGAACGCGGATCAACTGGTCAGCGCGAGTAGTGGTACTGCACGTCGATCGAGCGCTCGGCGAAGCCGAATTCCTTGCACAGCCGCAACGCGGGCTCGTTGTCGCTCTCGACGAAGAGATGCGTCTTGCGGATGCCCTGATCGCGCAATCGCGCGAGCCCGGCTTCAACGAGCAGGTGGCCGAGACCTGCGCCTTGGCGCTCTGGATGCACGCCCGCGACGAAGACTTCCGCATCCGGCTCCTCATCGGCGATGGCGGGCATGACGCGCAACCAGCAGTAGCCGACGAGAGCGTCTCCTTCGTGGATCAGCACGAGGTCGTCGGCATCGAACCAGTCCTCGGCACACATCGCGTCGAACTGGTCGCGGGTGATGTCGCCGCGTTCGGGATGCCCGACGAAAGCCGTGCTGTGCAGAGCAAACCAGGCATCCGCGTCGGTCGGCGTGAAGCCGCGCACGGTGACGCCGTCGATGGAGCGCACGTGGCCCTGCTCGGGAACCGTCGCGACGAGTTGCAGCAGAACGCGGACTGTTTCCAGACCGTGATTCGTGGCGAGCGCGCGGGCGGCCTCGTGGTTGCCGTGCGCCCAGAACAGTTTCGCCGTGCCGGTTCCACCACGGGCAGGGTGCGTGAGCATGTCGAGCATGCGAGATCCGTGGCCCTGGTGTCGGGCATCCGGATCGATCACGAACTCGGCACGGCTCGGGGAATCGAGTGCGGCTCCCACCCGGCGACCAGTTTCGTCCTTCTCCCAGACCAGTTGGCGGGCACCGCTTGCGTATTCGGCGAGCGCGCCATCGGAGAACGGTGGTGTGCCGTCCACGGCGCGGGCCCGTGAGATGAGGTCCGCGAGTTGGGGGTCGAACTCGATCATGTTGTTACTCCTGCGGTGAGCCGCTCGTTGTCGTCGTCGTACACGTTGAACCGGTAGCCCACGTTGCGCACCGTTCCGATCAGGGATTCGAGGTCGCCGAGCTTGGCCCGCAGTCGCCGCACGTGCACGTCGACGGTGCGGGTGCCGCCGAAGTAGTCGTAGCCCCAGACCTCGCTCAGCAGTTGCTCGCGAGTGAACACGCGGGAGGGGTGGGTGGCGAGAAAGCGCAGCAACTCGAACTCCTTGAACGTGAGATCGAGGGGGCGGCCGTGCACCTTCGCCGAGTAGCTCGCCTCGTCGATGATGACTCCGGATGCCTGAATCTTGGTGCTTGAGGACTCTTGAGCTTGGCGGCCGAGGGCGAGCCGGATGCGGGCATCCGCCTCTGCTGGTCCGGCGCTCTCCAGGATGACGTCGTCGACGCCCCAGTCGGCACTCACCGCAGTGAGGCCACCCTCGGTGAGGATGAGGATGAGCGGGACGGTCACGCCCGTGGTGGTGAGGATCTTGCAGAGGGACTTCGCGCTTGCGAGGTCTTGGCGTGCGTCCACGAAAATGAGGTCGCACGTGGGCGCGGAAATGAGGGAGGCGGGCGAGGCAGGAATCTGCTTCGTCGTGTGGCTCAATAGCCCCAGGGCGGGGAAGACCTCAGTGTCGACCGCAGAGGTCAGAATCAACAGCTGCGCCAAAAGTCCTCCCAAATTGCGTGGGGCCAGTCTATATAGCGCGCTCTTGCGCTTCGGTGCGCATGTTTCTGGGGCCGGATCGCCCGGGTTGGCGACGAGCCCTGGATTTGTGGAGTCCTCACTCTAGGATCACAGTATGTCGTGGCAATGGTGGAGCGTTCTGCCCGTGTGGGTGATCGCTCTTTCCGCCGCCATCGGCATTGGTCTAGCTGCTCCGGCGAGCAAAGAGGGGTCTTGGATTCCAATTGCCTTTGCTGGCACAGTGACACTCACCTTCTTCATCCAACTCGCGATTCAGCGCAAGGAAGGGCTTGTGCTCAGGGCAATGGCGAGTATCGGCGGCTCGGTGCTGATTCTCGCGGCGGCCACGGGCATTCTCGCCCTCGTGCACTGAAGCGCGACGGCCAACGGCGCCGGTTAGGATTGAGTCATGCTTTTCGCGCTCGAGGTCTTCTTCGTCGGCCTGCTCGGCCTCGCGACACTCGCCATCGCCTACGTCTCGTTCGTGGTGCTCTACAACTTGTTCCGCGGCCAGCGCTAAGGGGCTCGCGGCGGTCGTGATCGAACTTGACGCGAGCATCCCAGCCGAACTCGCCCCGCTCTCGTGGCTCATCGGTCTCTGGGAGGGCACCGGTGTGGTCAGCTACGAGGTGGGCGACGAGATGCACCGCCTCGAGTTCGGGCAGCGCCTGAGCTTCACCCACGACGGACTTCCGCACCTCAACTACAGCTCGTATACCTGGCTGCTCGACGAGAACCAGACCCCGCACGTCACGGAGACCGGCTACTGGCGGTTGAGCCGGCCGGCCGCTGAGGGTGACCCCGGGCCCGGCATGTTGAAGGGCGTCGGCGAAGCGCCCTACCGCACCGCCGAATCGGTGGAGGCGCTGCGCAATGCCGACGACGCGTTCGATATCGAGGTGTCGATCGTGCATCCGGGCGGGGTCAACGAGCTCTACATCGGGCAGGTGAAAGGCCCCCGCATCGATCTGGCGACGGATGCCGTGCTTCGCACGGGCACAGCCAAAGAGTATGCGGCGGCGACGCGCATCTACGGTCTGGTCGAGGGTCACTTGCTCTGGGCCTGGGATATCGCCGCGCTCGGCCAAGAACTCAAGACTCACGCATCCGGACGGCTCGCTCGTGTCGAGTAGTTTCGCGTCCCGACCCGGCGCCGTGGGCGTTCCACCCCAGCACTATGGCAACCCGCTCGCAGAGCAGAAGGCGCTCGCCGCAGGGCGCGCGATCGTCGACCTCTCCGACCGCGGCGTGTTGACCGTCACTGGGCCGGACCGGCTCAGCTGGCTTGACTCGCTCACCTCGCAAGCGGTGTCGAAGCTCGCCCCGGGCGAGTCCGCGGAAACCCTGCTGCTCGACCCGAGCGGTCACATCGAGCATGCGATGCGACTCGTGGATGACGGGGTGAGCACGTGGCTGCTCGTCGACGCGACCGAGCGAAAACCCCTCGCCGCCTGGCTCGATCGGATGCGCTTCACCCTGCGAGTGGAGGTGGCCGATCGCTCCGAGGACTTCGTGACTGTGGGCACGCTCGGCGCTTCGGTTTCCGCCGCGGCGCCCAATGGGGTGCCGCTGGACTGGGCCGACCCGTGGGGGAGCGTGGTCGCGGGAGGGCATCAGTACGCGCAGGCTGAGCCGCATCCCGGAACCGAGTGGACGTATCACGAGGTTCTCGTCGACCGCGAGGCCGATCTGTCGTCGTTCGAAGCCGCGGGAACCTTGGCTCTTGAGGCGCTGCGCATCGCCGCTTGGCGCCCGCGGCTGACGACCGAGGCCGACGTGAAGGCGATCCCGCACGAGTTCGACTGGCTGCGTTCGGCGGTGCACCTCGCCAAGGGCTGCTACCGCGGGCAGGAGACAGTCGCGAAGGTGCACAACCTCGGGCATCCGCCCCGCCGACTGGTGATGCTGCACCTCGACGGCTCGGACGGTGTGCTGCCCGAGCGCGGTGCCGAGGTGCGTCTCGACGAGAACGTCGTCGGTGCGATCACCTCGGTCGCCCTGCACTACGAGCTCGGGCCGATCGCCCTCGCGCTGATAAAGCGCAACGTTGACCCGGCGGCCACGCTCGTCGTCGATGTCGACGGTCTGGCGGTCGCGGCGACTCAGGAAACGATCGTGCCAACGGATGCGGGTGCGGAGGCGAACGTGCCGAAACTCCCGCGCCTCGGTGCGGTGAAGCGTGCCTGAGTCCGCGAAGCTTCGGCAACTCGCGCGCGTCGTGCACGTGCGCGCACTCGTGACGCGGGCCGGCCGACGAGCGGTCGAATCGCTACCAGCCGCATTGCAGATCGTGGTGGCCGTTGTGGTCGCCTACTCGATCGCCCACTTTCTGTTCGGTCACAAGGTGCCGATCATCGCGGTGACGGTGACGATCGCTGCGCTCGGAATCGCTCGGGACGCCCGCCCGCGCCGCGTGCTCGAGATCGCGATCGGCGTGACGATCGGCATCGCCGTGAGCGAGCTCATCCTGCTCGCGCTTGGCAGGGGAATCATCCAGATGGCGATCGTGCTGTTCGCCACGCTCGTCGTTGCCCGGGCGGTTTCGGCCAACCCTGCGTTCGCTCTCGCGGCGGCGGTGCAAGCGATGATCGTGTTGCTCCTGCCGGATCCCGCTGGTGGGCCGTTCACTCGAAGCGTCGACGCGCTCATTGCCGGCGCCGTCGCACTCCTCGTGACTGCCCTCGTCCCGCGCGACCCGCGGCGGGCAGAATCGCGGGATGCGCGAGCCCTCTTCTCGGTATTCGGCGAAGCCCTTGAGGGGGTCGTGGATGCCCTCGCCAACGGCAACCATCCAGCGGCCGAACTCGCGCTAGAGCGCCTGCGCCGCACGCAGGCACTCCTCGACGACTGGACAGTGTCACTCGACTCCGCGATCGCGATCGCGCGCATTTCGCCCTGGCTGCGGCGGTATCTGCCCGAGCTCGCCCAGCACAAGCGCGTGCTCGCGGGTGCCGATCTCGCCTCGCGACATCTGCGGGTGATCGCGCGCCGGGTAATCGTGGTGGTCGCGGATGGCCGGCCGCATCCCGAGCTCGCGGCGCTCATGGGCGAGCTGGCGGCGGACATCGATCTACTCGGGCGCGAAATCACGGGGCGCAGCCTCAGCGGTTCGCAGAGCGGGTTCGCGCGGCTGGCCGCGCAGCTCGACCCGGAGACGATCATGCCCGACGCCGAGTTGCGCGAAACGATGATCGTCGTGCTGGTCAGGCCACTCGTGGTCGACCTGCTCGTGACGACCGGGATGTCGGTCGACGAGGCGCGTGCGCTGCTGCCGGTGGTCTGACCTAATCCCAGTCGAAACCGCGTGGGGCGATCGCGTCCCAGGCGACGGTGAGTTCGCCGAGGCGCCAGCGATTTCTGCCGCCCAGCACCGGCCATCCGGCTTTCATCGAGTCGGCCGTTGCGAGCCAGCGCTGGGCGCCGCCATATATTCCCAGCGGTGCATGCACCCGCCAGTGGTGGTCGAGTTCGTCGAGGAAGCGGTGCACGGGCTCGCCGTCGACGTTGCGATGGATGAGCACCTTGGGCAGCCGCTCCGCGACGATCGATGGCCGCTCAAGACTCGCGAGGTGCAGCGCGATGGTGAGGCTCTGCGGGCCGGCGGCCGTGACATCCACCCAGCTGGCGACGCGGCCGATTTCGTTGCAGGTACCTTCAACGAGCACCCCGTTCGGCTGAAGCCTCGCGACCATGCGGTGCCAGTTCGCGACGACCTCGCCCTCCTCGTACTGGCGCAGAACGTTGAGCGCGCGGATGACTGTCGCTCGCCGCCCCGCCGGCAACGGCACCTCGAACCCGCCCAACGCAAAGCTCACGCCCGGTCGCGCACTCGCTTGCGCGGTGCGCACGCGCTCCGGGTCAATCTCGAGACCGATGATCTCGACGTCGGGCCGCACGCGTGCAAGTCGCTGCTGCAGTTCTAGCGTCGTGGTCGCCGAAGCGCCGAATCCGAGGTCGACGACGAGCGGATCGGCTGCGCGGCGCAGGGCTGGCAGGTGAGCGATCCAGCGGTCGATGCGGCGCAGGCGATTAGTGCCCGTTGTGCCGCGAGTGACCTGGCCGATGGGCATGCTCCAGTATCCCGCGCCCGCCTGGCTGCGCCGCCCGCCGACCGTGCTGGGTGAACAAAGGGCACCCGCCGCCATCGCTAGGCTATTCGCCATGACTCACACGCTTATCCTGCTTCGCCACGGTAGTTCCGACTGGAACGAGAAGAACCTCTTCACCGGTTGGGTGGATGTTCCGTTGACCGAAAAGGGCGAGGCTGAGGCCAAGCGCGCGGGCGAATTGATGGCGGAGGCCGGGCTCAAGCCCCAGGTGGTGTTCACGAGTCTGCTGACGCGCGCCGTGAAGACCGCCAATATCGCCCTTGAGGTCATTGACCATCTGTGGATTCCGGTGCAGCGCAGCTGGCGGCTCAACGAGCGCCACTACGGGGCGCTGCAGGGCAAGGACAAGGCGCAGACTCTCGCCGAGTACGGCCCCGAGAAGTTTCTCGAGTGGCGCCGCAGCTTCGACTCGCCGCCGCCGCCCCTCGACGACGACGCCAAGTTCAGCCAGGTGCACGAGGAGCGCTACGTCGGCATCGACGGCGACGTGCCGCGCACGGAGAGCCTCAAGCTCGTGATCGACCGGATGCTTCCCTACTGGGAGTCCGACATCAAGGCCGAGCTCGCGGCCGGTCGCACCCCCCTCGTCGTCGCGCACGGCAACTCCCTGCGTGCGCTCGTGAAGCACCTCGACGGCATTTCCGACGAGGATGTCACCGAGCTGAACATTCCTACGGGCATCCCGCTCGTCTACGAACTCGACGACAACTTCATGCCAATCGGCCCCGGCGTCTACCTCGACCCCGAGGCGGCCGCTGCCGGTGCTGCTGCTGTCGCAGCGCAGGGCAATAAGAAGTAGGTCCGCTTAGGCGTTTTACAGCCACGCGCGCAGCGCGTCTCGCATGACCTCGCTGCGAGTGCTGTGGTCTCTGTCGGCTCGTTCCGTGAGAGCGGCGTCCAGTTCAGGTTCAAGCCTCAGCGTGGTTACTTGGGCGGCAGCTGCACCCATCCGTGGGCGCCCTCGACGTTTTAGGGTCGGCACGTCGTAACCGCGCTCGGCCTCCTCCGCCCAGGCGAGTATCTGCTGCTCGTCGAGCTGCTCGTCGTCGGTCGCGCCCGTCATAGCCAGCCCTCGGGGAGCAGGCCGAGATAGCTCGGCCGGGCCTTCATTGCGTGAATGATGAGTTGCCTCCCATCCTCAAAGGCCAGCACGACGGTTTCAAGGAGTCGTCCGGCAGTGTCGAATCCGAGTCGGAGTTCACGGTGCGGGTTGCCGTCGTCGATATTGACCGCGACGAGATAGTTGTTCGCCGCATGAAGAACATCGACGGCAGTGACGCCGTGCTTGAGAGCACTGATGTGAACGCCGACACGGTTATTGTAATACATAAAGAGCTGCCGCCCCAGCTCTTCTTGGTGTTCTCATCGCCAGGACTCCAAAGTCATGAGCCATGATCGCTAGACGCGTGTGCCCGAAACCCAGTGCTCAGGAGTTTGGTGGAGAACTCTCTCGACTGAGACTTGTGGAGGAATTGACCTTCGAAGCAGGACGGTGCCCGATCTGATAGCTCATCCGGCGAGCCCGCTTCGGCGCTACCCGCTACAGGTCCTTCGGATCCTCCGCGACCAGTTCTTCGACGGCCTCGTAGTCGTCGTCGCCGGCGAGAGTGTCGGGCTCGAGCGCGCCCGCGACGAGTTGGGCCTCGCCGGATAGGGCATCCGCATCGTCCAGTTCGTCGTCGGCATCGTCGCCGAACGCGTCGAAGCTGTCGAATGGGTCGAGGTCGAAGATGTCGCGCGGGTCGCTCATGGTTGGTTCCCTCGTCGTCGCGGTGGAGTCGAGACCTATCCAGTCAACCTCCGGATACGAACAGCCGCAAGACCGCAAACTCTGGCAAACTTACCTTGAGTAAGGAATCCGGTTCAAAGTAAGATAGCCACATGTCCACTGCCACCGTCACCAGCAAAGGCCAAGTCACCATCCCCATCGATGTGCGCCAGAAGCTCGGGATTCACCCGGGTACGAAAGTTGAGTTCATCGAGAGTGCTGGCGGCAGCTACGAGTTCGTTGCCGCCACGGGTTCGATTCGCGACATCCGGGGGATGTTTACCTGGTCTGGGCCGCCGGTCACCCTCGAAGAGATGGATGACGCAATCGCCGCGGCCGCAGCGGAGACCCTGAGGTCATGATCGGCATCGACGTAAACGTGCTGATTCGCGACGCCGTGCAAGACGACCCCATTCAGTCCCCAATCGCGAGTCGATTCCTCGACAGACTTGGCGAAGACGATCCCGGTTTTGTGAGCATGGTCGCGCTGGTGGAAACGACCTGGACACTTCGTCGCGCATACAAATTCGAGGTAGCCGCCATCGCTCTGTTCGTGCGTCGCTTGTTGGCGTCGAGGGAGATCGTCGTGCAGGCCTCTGCTGTAGTGCGTCGGGCGCTGCGGGATGCCGAGGACACGGGCTCTGACCTATCGGATGCGATCATCGCGCACCTCGCGGTCGATGCGGACTGTGACTACACGGTCACGTTCGACCAGCGTGCGGCTGAGCTTCCCGGAATGCGGTTGCTCGAGGCGTAGCAACGCTCCGAGCAGGCGGGCGCTCGGGTGAACGAGCTACGCGCTCGCCGCGACCCAATCGCCGGTTGCGAGGTACTGCACCTTCTTGGCGATGGACACCGCGTGGTCTGCGAAACGCTCGTGGTAGCGCGAGGCGAGCGTGGCATCCACTGTGTCGATCGCGCCGCCCTTCCAGGTCTCGCCGAGCACCTTGTCGAAGACGCTCAGGTGCAGCGCATCGATCTTGTCGTCGTCGTTGCGAATCTCTTCGGCGAGGCGCACGTCTTCGTTGGTGAGCAGGTCGACGAGCTTCTTGGCGATCGCCACGTCGAGAGCACCGAGCTCCGAGAAGGTTCCGCGCAGGCTCTTCGGCACGACCTTGTCCGGGAAGCGGTAGCGCGCGAGTTGCGCGATGTGCTCGGCCATGTCGCCCATGCGCTCGAGCGAGGCGGAGATGCGCAGGGCGCTGACCACGATGCGCAGATCGCGGGCGACAGGCTGCTGGCGAGCGAGGATGTTGATCGCAAGCTCGTCGAGCTCTTTCGCGGCGGTGTCGATCTTGACATCGTCGGCGATGACGGTCTCAGCGAGGGTCACATCAGACTCGTTGAACGCCCGCGTCGCGTTCTCGATCGAGACCGCAACCAGGCTCGAGATCTCGACGAGGCGCTCCTGCACCTGTCGCAGTTCCTGCTGGAATACTTCGCGCACCTTAGATCCCCTTCGCAACGGGCATGTGGCACCCGCACAATACAGGCCACAATTCCCGCATTAGGTTAACGGCGGGTGTTGCGCGCCTGAACATCAGCAAAAGTAACCGGTCAGAAACCAAATTCCGACGAGGCCACTCGGCAGATATAACTAATCTAGTCGCTATGGACTCCGCGTGGCTGGTGCCAGCTGCCTTGGCCTTCGGGGTTCTCCTCGGGGCTGGAATAGTGGCCGTCATCTACCTCGCGGCGAGGCGCGGACAGCGCGCGGTCGACGTGGTCAACTCCGCAGTTCCGGATGGCGTCGATCAGGTGATCGACGCGCTCGAGTCAGCCGGCGTGGTGCTGGACCCCTCCAACAACGTCGTGAAAGCATCGCCAGGCGCGCTCTCGCTCGGGCTAGTGTGGAACCAGGGCCTCGTGCATCCCGAGCTCGTCACGATTGTCGATAGAGTTCGTCGAACCGGCAAAGCCGTGAACGACGAACTGCACCTCTCGCGCGGCCCCTTCGGCGAGGCGACCATCTTTCTGTCGGTGCGGGTCGCCCGCCTGGGTGCGCGATACATCCTGCTGCTCGCCGAGGACCGCACCGAGTCGTACCGACTCGAAGAGGTGCGCCGCGACTTCGTGGCGAACATCAGCCACGAACTGAAGACCCCGATCGGCGCGGTCGGCCTGCTCGCCGAGGCGCTCACCACAGCGGCCGACAAGCCCGAGCAAGTGCGCCGCTTCGCCAAGCGATTGACCAAGGAGTCCGAGCGGCTCGCGCGCATCACGCAGGAGATCATCGAGCTCTCCAGACTTCAGGCGACGGATGCCCTCAGCAAAGCCGACCTCGTCGAGGTCGATACCGTGGTCGCCCAAGCCATTGACCAGAACCGCGTGATGGCCGACTCGCACAACGTGCAACTCGTCAGCGGAGGAGATGCCGGCGCTGAGGTGTATGGCGATGAAGGCCTGCTGGCAGTCGCCCTGCACAACCTCATCTCGAATGCGATCCAGTACTCGCCGAAGGGTTCGCGGGTGGGGGTTGGCGTGAGCCATAAAGAGGGAGTGGTCGAGATCGCCGTGACCGACCAGGGTGTGGGCATCCCCGAAGAAGAACAAGACCGCGTGTTCGAACGCTTCTTCCGCACTGACCCGGCGCGCAGCCGCAACACGGGCGGCTCGGGCCTCGGCCTGAGCATCGTCAAGCATGTGGTGCAGAACCACGGCGGCGATGTCAGGGTGTGGTCGCAGCCCGGCCACGGTTCGACCTTCACCATCCGATTGCCGGAGGCCTCGCACGTTGCGGCCGCGACCGTGGCGGAGCAGTAATGACGCGCATCCTGATCGTTGAAGACGAGTCCTCGCTGAGCGACCCGCTCGCGTTTCTGCTCGAGCGGGAAGGCTTCGAAACGGTCATCGCCGCCGACGGGCTCAGCGCGGTGAGCGAATTCGATTCGCACGGTGCCGACCTGATCCTGCTCGACCTTATGCTGCCCGGGCTTCCCGGCACGGAGGTCTGCCGCGAGATCCGCACTCGCTCGAGCGTTCCGATCATCATGCTCACGGCGAAAGACAGCGAGGTCGATATCGTCGTCGGGCTCGAGCTCGGTGCTGACGATTACGTCACCAAGCCGTATTCGACCCGCGAGTTGCTCGCTCGCATCCGGGCCGTGCTGCGCAGGCGAGTCGAGACGGATGCCGATGACACGGCCATCCTCGAAGCCGGCAGCGTGCGCATGGACGTCGAGCGCCACATGGTCACGGT
>SCSV01000274.1 GCA_004297555.1 Salinibacterium sp. | reverse complement strand
CGCGACCAACGTGCTCCTTCGCCAAGTTGGCTTAAGTGCGGTGCGCGATCGCACCGAATCCCTGGGCCTCACGCGCACTGCGCTGCTTGACCTAGTGCGCGATAGTCGCGGACCCGATGACGCACCGCAACTCTCCGTGGGTTCGACTGCCGAGCTCAGTTGGCTCTTCGGCTCACTCGCCCGCAACGAGATCGTGGATGCCCTGACCAGCCAGCGCGTCATGGGGTGGCTCTCACTCAATAGCGACCTCTCGCTCGTCGCGAGCGCTTTCGGCCTCGACCCGCTCTCACACCGCGGCGCCGACCACAACACGCTTCTCGTCAACAAGACCGGCACCGCTCCGGGCGTTCGCGCGGAGGCCGGCGCGCTGCGGGGAGCGAACCGTGCGGTGTCCTATGCCGTATCGATCCAGTTCAACGATGACGGCTTGGCGGCTCGCCTGAGGGTGCTGGATGCGATGCGCACGGTGGGATTTGATCTGCTGGAGTATGTGCACTAGCCGCGCAAGGCGACCGGGTGGTCTGCCCCAGAAATGGTGGTTGTCCCCCATTCGGATGAAGGTGGTATATTGGCAGTGCACTCGCGAAGAGAGCACATGAAGTACTTTCTCCCGAGACGAGTGGCAGTTTTTAGGTGAGAAATGCGAGTCGTATAACCCGATTGAGTTGAGCACACTGCTCCTGATCGAACAGCGATTTTAGCCCAACCCCCTTGCGCAAGTGCGCGCTGCAGCGGCCCCCGACGTGATTGTCGGCGCGCGCTTGCGCCATCCCCCAATCCCTCCCCCCGCACTATGGGGTGCGCCAGATTTGTACCCCATTCACTCGGATTTCCGAGCGCGCGAGCCTACCCGATAGCTGCGCATCATGAATCAGCATTCCTCAAAAAAAGTTGCTCACCCCCCTTTTGTGTGGCGCCTGTTCGGGGGTAGAGTCATCTCGCGCGTCGACCCCCCGGCGAGCGTTCTCCCCACCCGATGGCTCTGCCCTACCCGAAAGCAGCGCAACATGTTTAAGAAAATTCTCGCGTCGGTCGCGACGGCCGCTCTGGCCCTCGTCATGGTCTTCACCGGCGCCGTCTCTGCCAATGCAACCCACACGTCGCTCAGCATTAGTGCGGATGTCTCCTGTACGAGCGACTTCAAGTACCAAGTCACGTGGTCGGTTGCGAACAACGCTGGCCTCACCGAAACGATCACGAGTTCGAGCGACACATCGCTCGTTCCGGTCGGGGAGACGCTGACAGCCGGTCAGACCAAGACCTACACCGAGGTGCTTCCTGGTGTGACCAACAAGACGTTGACCTTGTCGGGTCAGTGGTCAGATGGTGCAACCAACAGCGACTCCAAGACCTTGGCCGACCACGACTTCCCCTCGTGCGTACCCAACCGCAATCCAGTGACGATCTGTCACGCCACGCCCCCCGATACCGCGGCGCAGGGTTGGGTGAGTGAAACCATCGATGGCAGCGGCGCGATTCTGTCGAGCCAACACCAGACCCAGCACGACAAGGACATCATCCCGAGCTTTGTCTACTGGGAGCAGATCGATGGCGTGTGGACCCCGTTCACCTATCCCGGTAAGAATCTGACAACAGACTTCTCCGGATTCACGGGCAGCGAGATTCTCGCCTCCGACTGTTCACCGGGCAAGACAGCGACCGCTCCGGTGTTCCAGCCGGCGACCTGCACCGACTCCGGTGACACCACCGATGGCAGCTACACGATCCCCAGCACGGATGGTGTTGTCTACTCGGTGCGACTCAACGGAGCTGGCCCGTACGTTGAGACTGCTGCAGGAACCTACAGCGCCCCAGTCGGAACCCAGATTCAGGTCAAGGCTGAAGGCGACCCATCGTGGATTGTGCTGAACGGCACGACCTCCTGGAGCTACACCGTTCCTGCGCCAGACTCAGCGTGCTTGATCCTGGTGACTCCGGTTGCTCCAACGGTCACTCCGGTCGCTGAGTGTGGTGTCGACGGATCGGTTGTGCTCCCGACGACGACGGGTGTTGTGTACGAGCTCACCTTCGGCAACGGGCTGTACGGTCCCTACACGGTGACGGCGACTCCGGACGATGGTTACAAGTTCGCTGGCAACCAGATCGTCACGTTTAGTGGTGACCTTGGAGCACAGACGTTCGCGTCGGATTGCTACCCAGTCGTGACGCCGGTCGCTCCCACCGTTACCCCGGTTGGTGACTGTGGCGTGGACGGATCGATCGTCCTTCCGACGACGACGGGTGTTGTCTACGAGCTCACCTTGGGCAATGGACTTTACGGTGCCTACACGGTGACGGCGACTCCGGCTGACGGGTACAAGTTCGCTGGCGACCAGGTCGTCACGTTCAGCGGTGACCTTGGAGACCAGACCTTCAAGTCCGACTGCGAGGTCTTCATTGACACCGACCCGACCGCCTCCTCGTGCTTGAGCTTCGATCAAGACAGCCCATTCACGAGTTGGATCCGAGTGTCACTTGACCCGCGACTGATCTACACGATCGATGGCAACGTCGTGACGAGCGAGTACACGGAGGTCACTCCTGGTTCGCACACCGTGCAGGCAACGGCTGCTGACGGATTCATCCTCGAACCGGACCCGTCAACCTGGACGTTTGATGTGCAAGATACTGAACAGTGCTTGCCCACCAGTGCGCTCGTGACTCCGATCGAGTCGTCAACGCAACTCACGTGTGACGAACCGGGATCGTTCACGATCGGTGCCCTCGATGAAGGCACAGTCTCGTGGACAGTGAACGGTGTGCCCACCGCCGCCGGCACCTACCCGGTTTCGACCGAGCAGGAACTGACCCTGGTCGCCGAGCCCACGCTCGAGGCCGACGGTCTGGACCCCGACTGGACGAACCCCTTGGTGTTGGACTTCACCTTCCCTGAAGGCTGTGATCTCAAGACACTGGCCTTCACAGGTGGAAACGACCCGCTCGGTCTGGCATTGATCGCTGGCCTACTCGGCCTCGGTGGTCTCGGTTGCTACGTCGCATTCCGGCGGTTCGCAGCTAGCTAGCCGATAAACGGGAGGCGCTCAGGCGCTCTCGACATCCCCTTTACCCAGCGCCTCGGGTGCGTCGGGCCCGATGTCGTAGAGCGCCTGCAGTGCTTTAACGACGTCCGCAGCGTGACCTTCGCGAGCGAGTTCTCGAGCGCGAACGGACGGCGTGTGCAACAGTACTCCGGCGAAATGGCGGAGCGCGCGCTCGGCCGAGCCATCCGAATCGCCGCGGGCGCTCGCTCGTTCGATCTCGGCATCCAGGATCTCGAAGATGTGAGTGCGCAGGGCAACAATCGCCGGTTCGACGCTTTGGTCGGCCGCGAAGTCAGCGGCGGCGCTGGTGACCAGGGCGCGGGCATCCGAAGTCGTGCCCAGGTTTTCGAGCGGGGCGTGAATACTGATGGTCTCGAGATCCAGCAACTCGACGCCCACAAGACCGGCGACGCCAGGGTCGACGTTGCGCGGGAGTCCCAGGTCGATAATGATGCGGCGTCCGCTAGCCGGGACCACACTTTCGTCGACCACGAGGCTTGTTGTGCAGGTGATCACGACATCGCTCGCCGCGATCCCCTCATCGAGAGCCGGCTCGAGGTGGAGGGCGTACCGCGCGGCGAACGCCGCACCGCGGCCGGAAGGCGAGTGCACCCGCGGGGCGACAACGCCCCGGTCACGCAGAGCCGACACCACGGCCGCAGCATATTGTCCGGTGCCCACGATCAGCACACGAGTCTTCGACCAATCGGTGATGCGAGTCGACGCGAGGTCGAGCGCCAGTCGCACCAGTGACCGGCCGTTACCACCCAGGGTGGTCTTCGATTTCACGCCTCGGCTCGTGTGGGTGGCCTTCTGAAAAAGCTGTTCAAGCGCGGACGACGTCGTTCCTGCGACGCGGGCCGCCTCGAGTGCCCGTCGAACCTGGCCAGAAATCTCATCCTCACCGACGACAACAGATTCGAGTCCGCTGGAGACGGCGAACAGGTGCTTAACGGCTTGATCGTCGGTGAGCACAGTGACCCCGGCACGTAGCGCGCCCTCGCCGACGCCGCTCGATTGCCCGAGAATAGCAATCGCGTGATCGAGCGCGCGGTCGGCGACGTCGTCGTCGATGTCGAGGTAAGCCTCGAACCGATTACAGGTAGCGAGCACGACAGCGCCATTGAGGATGCCGTTCGAGTCGGCGAGAGTCGCCGCAGCAGACGGTGCGCCAAGGGAGAGCTTCTCGAGAAAGTCGAAGCTCGCGTTTTGATGGTTGGCGGTGAGGCAGAGCAGCACGCCGTTAACCTTAACCTCATGAGCCTGCCAGTGAACCACCCTCTCGTCGACGGTCGGACGGCATCCTCGAATCTTGTCCGCGCCTATCGCGGTGATCGGCCCGCCACGACGCCGGTATGGTTCATGCGCCAAGCGGGGCGTTCGCTACCGGAATACCGGAACCTTCGCCTCGGCACGGGGATGCTCGATGCCTGCCTGACCCCGGAATTAGCCAGCGAAATCACGCTCCAGCCGGTGCGCCGACACGGTGTCGACGCCGCCATCTTCTTCAGCGACATCGTGATTCCGGTGAAACTCGCCGGGGTTGCGGTCGACATTGTGCCCGGGCGCGGCCCGGTTCTCGAGCATCCGATCAGAACCGCCGCAGATGTCGCCGCGTTACGACCGCTCGAACCCGAGGCGCTGGCGCCGATCGCCGAAGCGGTCGCGCACACCGTCGCAGAACTCGGTTCGACGCCACTCATCGGCTTCGCCGGCGCGCCATTCACCCTCGCCTCCTACCTGGTCGAAGGCGGGCCGAGCAAAGACCAACAGCGCGCCAGGACGCTCATGTACTCCGACCCGCACACCTGGGCGGCACTTCTCAATTGGTGCGCTGACGTCACGGGCGAGTTCCTGCGCGTGCAAGTGCTCGCCGGGGCCTCTGCAGCTCAGCTCTTCGACTCCTGGGTCGGCTCGCTGTCGGAGCAGCAATATGTGCGTCGAGTCGCCCCGCACTCGAAGCGTGCCCTTTCCGCGCTGCGCGGGCTCGATGTGCCCAAAGTGCATTTCGGGGTGGGCAGCGGAGAAGTATTGAAAGCCATGCACGACGTGGGCGCCGACGCGATCGGAGTCGACTGGCGCATCCCCCTAGATGAAGCGGAGCGACGCCTCGGCGGCGGCGTGCCTCTGCAGGGCAACATCGACCCGGCTCTGCTCGGTGCTCCCTGGCACGTGCTCGAAGCGCACGTTCAGGATGTGCTGCAGCGCGGCCTCGCGGCACCCGCTCACGTCGTCAACCTCGGGCACGGTGTTCCGCCAGACACTGACCCCAACGTTCTCACGCGCATCGTCTCGCTGGTGCACGGTGCCGACTGATTTCACCATCGTCGGAGGCGGCATCGGCGGGCTGGTCACCGCGCGCCGCCTCGCCCAGGCGGGCCGGTCGGTCATGCTGCTCGAGGCATCCGATCGACTGGGTGGAACCGTCGCGGGGCACGAGGTTGCCGGCATCGAATTGGATGCCGGTGCCGAGAGTTTCGCGACGCGCGCAGGCACGGTTGCTGCACTCGCTCAAGAGCTCGGTCTCGGGCCCGACATCGTGCAGCCCGCCGAGCCGGGCGCGTGGCTGCAACCCGCCACTGGCCACGCCGTGCCGTTGCCCGCCGCGGGCCTGCTCGGCATCCCGGGTACTCCGCTCGCTGCCGATGTGATCAAAGTGATCGGGATGCCCGCAGCGATGCGCGCCGAGCTCGACGCCGTCATTCCGTATCTCGGCACCGGCGCTGCGACGACTCTCGGCGCTCTGGTTCGGCGCCGGATGGGGCGGGCGGTGCTCGAGAAACTCGTGGCACCAGTCGTGTATGGCGTGCACTCCGTACACCCGGATGACATTCCGCTCGACCGCGCAGCGCCCGGACTTCGCGCCGCACTCGGGATGCAAGGGTCGCTCGCCGCGGCCGTGCGCTCGCTTCGGGCCGCCGCACCAGCGGGTTCGGCGATCGCCGGCATCCGCGGGGGCATGCATCGCCTTGCCGAGGAGCTCGAGGCCGATCTCACGACTCGCGCGGTCGACGTGCAGCTCGGTCGGCGGGTGACGGCGATCGACGGACTACCTGGAACGGTCATCGTCGCCGCGCCCGGAGTGCTCGCGTCTGCGAACGGACGGAAGGTGGTGCTCGCGACCTTGGTGGTGGAGTCCGGCGAGTTGGACACCTCGCCGCGGGGAACCGGGGTGCTGGTCGCGGCGGGGGCTGAGGGCATCCGGGCTCGGGCTCTGACGCATGCGACAGCTAAGTGGGAATGGCTTCGCGAGCGGGCAGCCGGGCGGCACGTGCTGCGGCTTTCCTACGATTCGGAGCCGGAGAACCTTGAACAAGCCGCACGAGAGGATGCTGAGCGATTGCTCGATGTGTCGCTGCCCGCGGCCGCAGTGCAGGGCTTCGCGCGAGTCGAATGGACACGTCCGACGAGCCAGGTGACGCCGCCGGACGGCGTGGTTGTGGTCGGCGAAACGGCTGCGGGCTCGGGTCTCGCCGCAATCGTGGCGCACGCAAACGCACAAGCCGATCTATTGCTCTCGGAATAGAGCGTCACGGGATTCGCCAAGCCCGGTTCCGAGCGCGAGGATAGTAGCCATGGAATCCAGCGCCGTCAGTGCAGCAGATCTCGGGTACACCCTCTGGGCGGTTCTGCGCCGCAACCCAGATCGCCCGGCACCCATTGTTGACCTCGCCCCGGCCGTCGCCGCGGTTGAGGCGAAGGGCGTGACAATTCGTGGTTTCTACGACGTGTCGTCCGTGCGCGCCGACGCCGATCTGATGATTTGGTTGCACGGCGCCGCACCCGAGACCCTGCAGTGGGCGCTTCGCGAGCTGCGCCGCAGCGAGATGCTCGCCCCGCTGCTGCCGACCTGGAACGTGCTCGGCGTGCACCGCGATGCCGAATTCAGCGACAACCACCTCCCCTCTTTCATGCGCGGACGAGAGCCAGCCGCCTGGCTGACGGTGTACCCGTTCGTGCGTTCCTACGACTGGTACGTGCTTCCCGACGACGAGCGCCGCGCGATGCTCGCCGCGCACGGGCGCAAGGGCGCCGAGTTTCCGCAAGTGCTGCCCAACACGGTCGCGTCATTCGGGCTCGGCGACTACGAGTGGATCCTTGCGCTCGAAGCCCCCGAGTTGGTCGACCTCGTCGACCTGATGCGTCACCTGCGCAAGACCGAGGCGCGACTGCACGTGCGCGAAGAGATTCCCTTCTACACCGGTCGTCGAATCGGCATCGAAGAAATCGGCGAAGTGCTCTCTTGAACCCCGCGGCCTACGACGCCATCCTGCTCGCCAGCTTCGGCGGGCCGGAAGGGCAAGCGGACGTCATTCCCTTCCTGCGCAATGTGACGCGGGGCCGGGGCATCCCCGAAGAACGGCTCGAAGAAGTCGCGACGCACTATCGGGCATCCGGAGGGGTGAGCCCGATCAACGGGCAGAACCGTGCCCTGCGCGCCGCGCTCGAAACCGAGCTTGAGCGCCGCGGCGTGGATCTGCCAGTTCTGTGGGGCAATCGCAACTGGAAGCCCTATTTGCGGGATGCCCTCACCGAGGCCGATGAGCGCGGCCTGCATCGACTTCTTGCGCTTGGCACGAGCGCCTACAGCTCGTACTCCAGCTGCCGACAGTACCGGGAAGACTACGCCGCTGCGCTCACCGAAACTGAGCTGGACGGCATCGTGCACATCGACAAGGTGCGGCAGTTCTTCGACCACCCCGGGTTCATCGAGCCGTTCGTCGACGGAGTTCGCGATGCGCTGGTCCAGGTGTCAGCGCGCGGGATTGACCGCGGCGAGACTCACGTCTTATTCAGCACCCACTCGGTTCCGCTCGTTGACGCCGAACACAGTGGTCCGACCGACCTCGAGTTCGGCGAGGGCGGTGCCTACGTCGCACAACATGAAGCGGTATCGCGTGTGGTGATGCAGCGCGCCGAGGCCGACGATGTCGAATTCAGCCTCGTCTTCCAGAGCCGCAGTGGCCCGCCCACCCAGTCATGGCTCGAGCCCGACATCAACGAAGCCATCGAGCAACTCGCGGGGCAGGGCATCCGTGCCGTCATCATCGTGCCGATCGGTTTTGTTTCCGACCACATGGAAGTGGTGTGGGACCTCGACACCGAAGCGATGGCGACCGCCGAGCGACTCGGCGTTTACGCAGTGCGCACGCCCACGCCCGGCGTTCACCCGGCCTTCGTGGCCGGACTCGTCGATCTCGTGCTTGAGCGAGTGAACGGCGTTGCCGACAGCGACCGTGCAGCGTTGACCGAACTCGGACCCTGGTACGACGTGTGCCGCCCGGGGTGTTGCGAGAATGTGCGCCTCGGCTTCAAACCGGCGCTGGCGGGAATCGCACCATGACCTCGACGACACTGCGCATCGGCACGAGGGGCAGCGCTCTTGCCCTCGCCCAGACGACCACGATTGCTGAGGCGATTGCCAAGAAGACCGGCATCGCAACCGAGCTCGTGGTGATCGCCACACACGGCGACCGCTCGCTCGACTCGCTCGCGACGATCGGGGGCACCGGAATCTTCGCGAGCGCCCTGCGCGACGCACTGCTTGCCGGCGAATGTGACGCCGTAGTGCATTCGCTCAAAGACCTCCCCACCGCGCCGACGCCCGGCTTAGTCATTGCGGCCATCCCGAAGCGCGCGGATGCCCGGGATGCGCTCTGTGCGCGCGACGGCCTGACGGTCGACACGCTGCCCCCGGGCTCTCGAGTGGGAACCGGTTCGCCCCGTCGCATGGCACAACTGCACTCGCGCCGCCCCGGACTGGAGGTCGTCGATGTGCGCGGAAACGTCGACACGCGACTGTCGAAAGTGGCCAAAGGCGAGCTCGACGCGGTGATCCTGGCCGCTGCTGGGCTCGGTCGCTTGGATCGCACCGACGACATCACCGAATGGCTCGAACTGGACGCCTGGCCCACCGCTCCCGGGCAGGGTGCGCTCGCGGTCGAGGTGCGCAAGGGTGACGAGAAGCTCGTGAGTGCACTCGACCATTCCCCCACCCGCACGATCGTCGAGGCGGAGCGCCACGTGCTGGCGAGGCTGGAGGCGGGATGCACCGCTCCAGTCGGCGCACACGCCCTCATCGATGAAGGCATGTTGTTTCTCTCCGCCCGCGTCTACAGCGCTGACGGGTCGAGTACGCTCACCAGCTCGCACGCACTCTATGTTTCCGATAG
>SCSV01000273.1 GCA_004297555.1 Salinibacterium sp. | reverse complement strand
GCACGACGACAATGCTCCACAGCTGCCAGACGATGAAGCCGAGGAACTCGGCGAAGATCGACCACTTGAGGTTGCGGCCGGCGATTTCTTTGCCGCCGCCTTCCCACTGCTTGGTGTCCTCAGGGTTCCAGTTCTCAATGTGACGGCCCGGCTTGAATACCAGGCCCGGCGCTGTCGCGACCGGGGTTGGGGCTTCGGTGGTGCTTGTCATGGCTTTCTCCATTTGTTGGGTGGTGAAGCGGGTCTGTGTTGGCGACGCTAACTAGCTCGTGTTTCGCGGAAGCGACTCCTGGCGTTACCTTTCGGTCACTAGGTGGTCACACCGCGATCGGGCCCCTGTTAGGTCGCCGTTACACCTCTGTCACATCCGTGCCGAACAGAACATGCACGTCTCCATCGACCACTCGCACGGGTACGGTGCGCAGTGAGAGGTCGGGATTCGTGAAGCATTCGCCGGTTTCGAGGTCGTATACCTGCTTGTGCAGGGGGGAGGCGATGGTGTGCCGATCGCCCCTCGATCCGACGATTCCGCGCGACATGACGCAAGAACCAGTGGCTGGATCGACGTTGGAAACGGCATAAAGACTGCCGTCGGGCAGCAGGAAGAGCGCGATCTGCTCCCCTTCGTGCAGCGCAGCTTCGCCCCACAGGGGCTCGAGCGATGCGAGCGAGCACACGCTCACCCAGGTCGTGACGTCCGCGAGAACGGTCTCTGACACAGCAGTCACCGGGCCTTTCTCCTAGGGCGGATGCTGTCAGGCTACGGAGGCGCTATTTCGCGGGTGAACCCGGGTCGTGACGAACAGGTAACAAATACCTCACAGCGAGAGGCCTTACGAGTGAGAAACGCGTCACAGATTGTTACTTGGGCGCAACGGAAGAGAAATGCGCGAAACATAGTCTGGCGACCGAAGACAACCGTCGAAAGGTGCGTCTATGGATCTCGCGGCCCACGCGACCGCCGAGTCTGGCGCAACTGTTCCCCGGCACGTCGTCGTCATCGGCGGCGGCCCGGCAGCCCATCGCTTCGCCGAAGCGATGCAGGCACGAGAGCTGGATGCCCCGGCCGACCAGCCCACGCACGTCACCGTGATCGGCGAGGAACCGCACCTGCCCTACGACCGTGTCGCCCTCTCGCGCCGCCTAGTCGACACCGAAGACCTGACGCTCGGCGACGCCGCGATGTGGGATTCCTCGACGCTGCGCTATCGCGGCGGGAGCGCTGTCACGGCCATCAACCCCGGGGCCCGCATGATCACGCTCGCCGACGACTCGTCGGTGCACTACGACGAGCTCGTGTTCGCCACGGGTTCGGCAGCCGCTGTTCCGCCGATCACGGGAGCCGAGTTCGGCCACGTCTACCGCACAATCGAAGACGTCGATTTTCTGGTCGCGAAAGTCGCCGAGCTCGCGGAAGAACTCGGCAGAGCGCCCCGCGTTGTCGTCGTTGGCGGTGGATTGCTCGGCCTCGAGGCCGCAGGCGGTCTGCAGCGGCTCGGCGGCGAGTCAACAATCGTCCATTCGGGTCGCTGGCTCATGTCGGCGCAGCTCGACGAGGGAGCCGGTCAAGCGCTCGGTCGTCTGATTCGCGCCCAGGGGATCGAGCTCGCTCTCGGAAACCGCCCGAGCGAAGTGCACGGTTCTGCCACCCAGGTCACGGGCGTGACCCTTACCGACGGATCGCACGTTCCCGCTGACCTCGTCGTCTTCTCGATCGGCATCACCCCGCGCGACGAACTCGCACGTGCTGCCGGCCTTGAGCTCGGCCCGCGCGGTGGAATCACCATCGGCGAGGACTGCTCCACCTCCATCGATGCCATTTGGGCGATCGGTGAGGTCGCGAGCGTCGACGGAGTCTGCGTCGGCCTCGTCGCCCCCGCCAACGCGATGGCCGAGGTTGTCGCCGACCGGCTGCACGGCGGCGAAGCTGTCTTCCCCGGCATCGACGATGCCACCAAGCTCAAGCTGTCCGGCGTCGAGGTCGCGAGCTTCGGGGATGCCCTCGCCAAAGCCGAGCACGCGCTCGAGGTTGTCTACGCCGACCCGGCCCGCGGCATCTACCAGAAGATCGTCGTCTCCGACGATGCCACGACACTGCTCGGCGGAATCTTCGTCGGCGATGCATCCCCCTACACCGCGCTCCGCCCGCTGCTCGGTCGCGAGTTGCCGTCGGAGCCGGGTGCCTACCTCTCCGCTGCCGGTGCCGAGCCTCCCGCGAGCACCGATCTCCCCGACGACGCCCAGCTCTGCTCGTGCAACAACGTCTCCGTCGGCGCGGTGCGCTCGGCCATTCGCGGCGACCACACCGAGGCCTGCACCGAACTCGGCCCGCTCAAGACCTGCACCCGCGCCGGCACCCAGTGCGGCTCGTGCGTTCCGCTGGTCAAGAAGATTCTCGAAACCGAGCTCACGAAGGCCGGCATCGAGGTCTCCAAGGCGCTGTGCGAGCACTTCGACCTGAGCCGCAGCGAGCTCTTCGAGTCGGTGCGCATCCTGCAACTGACCTCGTTCGAGCACATCATGGAGCGCTTCGGCCGCGGTCTCGGTTGCGACATTTGCAAGCCCGTGGTCGCATCCATTCTCGCCACGCAGACCACGAGCTACATTCTCGACTCGGGTCGCGGCGCCCTGCAGGACACCAATGACCGCGCCCTCGCGAACATGCAGAAGGATGGCACCTACTCGGTCGTGCCGCGCATCCCGGGTGGCGAGATCACCCCGCAGAAACTCAAGGTGATCGCTGAGGTCGCTGCCGAATTCAACCTGTACACGAAGATCACCGGCGGCCAGCGCATCGACTTGTTCGGCGCCCGGCTCGAGCAGTTGCCCGAGATCTGGAAGATCCTGGTCGAGGCCGGCTTCGAGTCGGGGCAGGCCTATGGAAAGTCGCTGCGCACGGTCAAGTCCTGCGTCGGCTCGACCTGGTGCCGCTTCGGCGTGCAGGACTCGGTCGCAATGGCGATCAACCTCGAACTGCGCTACCGGGGCCTGCGCGCCCCGCACAAGTTCAAGCTCGCAGTTTCGGGATGCGCGCGCGAATGCGCGGAGGCCCGCAGCAAGGACATCGGCGTGATCGCCACGGATGCCGGCTGGAACCTCTACGTCGGTGGCAACGGCGGCTTTCAGCCCGCGCACGCCCAGCTGCTCGCGCAAGACCTGGATGACGAAACGCTCATTCGCTACATCGACCGCTACATCATGTACTACATCCGCACCGGCGACCGTTTGCAGCGCACGGCCCGCTGGCAGGAAGACCTCGACGGCGGCATCGATCACGTTCGCGATGTCGTGTGCAACGACAGTCTCGGCATCGCCGACGAACTCGAGCGCGCCATGCTCGAACACGTCGACAACTACGAGGACGAATGGGCGGCGACGCTCAAAGACCCCGAGCGCCTGCGTCGCTTCCGCTCGTTCGTGAACGCTCCGAGCACCGCAGACCCGGCGGTCGTCCAGGTCATCGATCGCGATCAGCCGCGGCCTGCCAACGCTGAGGAGCGTGCGGTGATGCTCTCCGGCCCGACGATTCCGGTGCGCCCGAAAGACGGCCAATAGCCGTGGACCTGAATCTCGACCTCACCCGACGGCGAGTACTCATCGTCGGGGGCTTGCGCGAGTCGAGGCATTCCGTCGCGCGCTATCTTGCCGCCGGGGCATCCGTCTTCCTCAGCACCGAAGACACCGAGCCGGTTCCACCCACCGTGCATGCCTCCGCCTTTCCGACCGCGG
>SCSV01000272.1 GCA_004297555.1 Salinibacterium sp. | reverse complement strand
GCGCCTGGATGTGCGGCACGTCGCTGGTGCGGGCGGTGCGCACGGTGAAACTCGAGGCTGACATATGACCGTTCCGGAGGATGACACGCCGCTGAGGCGCACTCCCACGATAGTGCTGGCGGCGTGTCATCCTCCGGAACGGTCATATGTCAGCCTCGAGTTTCACCGTGCGCACCGCCCGCACCAGCGACGTGCCGCACATCCAGGCGCTCGTTGAGCCGCTCGTGCAGCAGCGCATCCTGCTTGGCAAGGACCGCGTCGTCTTCTATGAGGCGGTGCAGGAGTTCAGGGTGGCCGAGAACTCGGAAGGCGAGCTCATCGGCTGCGGTGCGCTACACGTCATGTGGCAAGACCTCGGCGAGGTGCGCACGCTCGCCGTCGCATCCGATTGGCTGCATCAGGGTGTCGGCCATGCCCTGCTCGAACAAATCGAGGCGGATGCCCGCAGCCTGGGCCTCACTCGCTTGTTCTGCCTCACGTTCGAGACCGAGTTCTTCGGCAGACACGGTTTCGAGCCGATCAGCGAGGACATCGTCGGACCCGACGTGTTCGCCCAACTCGCGCTCTCGCCCGACGAAGGTATCGCCGAGTTTCTCGACCTGTCGCGCGTGAAGCCCAACACCTTGGGCAACACCCGAATGCTCAAGACACTCCGCTAGGCGCGGCGAATTCGCGCGGGCCGCGCATAGCCTTGCCTCATGTCGACGTTCCGCACGCCCGTCGGGCCGCAGCCGAGCCGCGTGTACTGGCGCCGCCGGCTCGTCGTCGGGTTGGGACTGCTGGCGATCATCGTGATCGTGGTGTTGATCGTGGCGCGACCTGGAGCATCCAAACCATCCCCCTCCACTAGCGCGACGATCACGCCGACTGCGCGCGCAACGTCGGCGTCGACCCGGGTGTGCGATCCCAACCGGGTGACGGTCGACGCGGTCACCGATTCGGACAGTTATGCGGTCGGCGTAGAACCGGTGCTGTCGTTCGTGCTCAAGAGCACGATGACCGTGCCCTGTCGGTTCTCGGCCGGGTCCGACGTGCAGGAGTTCCGCATCACGAGTGGCGACGAGCTGATCTGGACCTCGAAGGATTGCCAGACCGACGCAGTAGCCGCGACCACGGTGCTCCAGCCAGGCGTTCCCCTGGCCGGCCCCTCTCTGTCATGGGATCGCACTCGCTCCTCGAAGAACACGTGCGATGGCGCCCGCCCGCACGTGATTGCGGGCGGCGCGAGCTATCACCTCGCCGTGATCGTCGGTGACGTCAAGTCAACCACCACGAAGCAATTCCTGCTGCAGTGAGGTCACCCCGCTGATGCCCAGCCAGGTGCTCACCATTCTCAATCAACCCTCGGCGGATGCCCCCGCACACGAACCCGGCGCCTCACCGTTTCGATTCGCCGACGTCGCCTCCCCGCAGTTGAGCATGCTCGACCTCGGGGTCACCCGCGGCGACGGGATCTTCGAGTCCATCTCGGTGGGCAACGGTCGCGCTCAGGCCTTCGACCACCATCTTTCGCGGTTCGCGCAATCTGCTGCGCGACTCGATTTGCCGACTCCCGACCTTGAGGTCTGGCGCGAAGCAATCCTGGCGACGATCGATGCACTCGATGACGCCGAGGAGAGCTTCGTCAAGGCCGTGCTCACCCGTGGCATTGAGGGTGACGGTCGCCCGAGCGGCTGGGCCTTCGGCTCGCACTCGCCGGACTTCACCCGGGAACGCACCGAAGGCATCCGCGTGGTCCTGCTCGATCGCGGCTACCGGCACGACATCCAGCACACCTCGCCCTGGTTGCTCGCCGGAGCCAAGACGATCAGCTACGCGGTGAACCGCGCGGTGGTGCGCGAGGCCGAGCGGCGGGGCGCGGAGGACGTGATCTTCGTGAGCAGTGACGGCATTGTGCTCGAGGGTCCGACCTCCACTCTGATCTTCCGTCGCGGCAATACCCTCGCGACGCCGCACGTGGATCTGGGAATTCTGGAAGGCACCACCCAAGCGAATGTGTTCCGCTTCGCTGAAGAGAGGGGGCTCTCGACCTCGTACGAGGTGGTCACGCCCGAGTCGCTGCAGAGTGCGGATGCCGCGTGGCTGGTCTCGAGTGTGCGACTTGCCGTGCCCATTAGTGCCCTGGATGACAAGCCAGTCGGGGTTGATTCAGAGCTCTCGGCGGCCATGAATTCCTACCTTCGCAACCTTCGCGACTAGGGGGTCGAGCCCAAAATCCTGGGTACTGACCTCCTAAAGGGGACTAGAAGGGACTCCCCGTTATGTCCCCTTTTGCGCCGACTGTGCGAAATCGTCACGACTGCTAGCTTTTTGGCATGCGGTAAGTCCACAACCGCATAATTTCGTTCCAATGGCGGAACATCCACGGGAATCTCCAGTCGGAAACGGCCTACTTGCGGGCTTAACAGCGAAAGGCCCCCGGTTCTCTTTCGAGATCGAGGGTCTTTCTGGTTTGCCTTCGAGTCTTACGTCTCCGGCTACAAGTAAATTTACTCCCCCCAGTTCGGGAACACAACGGCAAAAAAACCGCCAAAACACTGGGAACGTCTGGTTAACACCAGAATATTGGCTCTCGACGAGGCTTTCTATGGGATAGGTTCGCCCGTTACTCTTTCTCCGTGGACGACTTCAATTTTGG
>SCSV01000271.1 GCA_004297555.1 Salinibacterium sp. | reverse complement strand
CGCGACCCGCTCGTGCCGAACCGCGTGTCTGTGCACGAGATCGTCGGCGAGGTCGACGGTCGCGTGTGCCTCATCGTCGACGACATGATCGACACCGGTCGCACGATTGTGCAAGCGGCCAACGCGCTCAAGGCCGCTGGTGCCACGAAGGTGGTCGTGGCGGCGACGCACGCGATCTTCTCCGACCCCGCCGTCGAGTTGCTCAAGGGCGCCTCGATCGACTCGGTCGTCGTCACGGACACTCTGCCGGTGCCGGAGGAGAAGCGCTTCGAGTCGCTGACCATCCTGCCGATCGCCCCGCTCATCGCGCAGGCGATCCACGAGGTCTTCGATGACGGCTCGGTCACGTCGATGTTCGACGGCGCCGCGTAGCCCTTGCGCTGAGCGCTACTTCTTCGCGTCGCGCTCGTTGAGCTTCGCGTCGACGATCCGCTCAATTCTGCGGTTGAACCCGCCGCGAGCAGCCCGTGCAATGAAGAAAATCGCGACGACGACCAGCGCCAGTAGCACGAGCAACACGACCAGGTGCCACATGGAAAGTCCAGGCATTGGTTCTCCTCTATTCGGGTTCGGAGGCGCTAGCTGCCCCTAGTGGCTGTCGACCGCGCTGACCTCGGTGCGGTCGCCGCTCCACAGCGTGTGGAACGTGCCATCCATGTCAACACGCTTGTACGTGTGCGCACCGAAGAAGTCGCGCTGACCCTGCACCACGGCGGCGGGCAGGCGCGGCGCGCGCAGTCCGTCGTAGTACGCCAGTGACGAGGAGAACGCCGGCGTCGGGATGCCCGACTGTGCGGCACTTGCAACGACGCGGCGCCAGGCATCCTGCGTTCCCGCGATCGCGTCGGTGAAGTACGGCGCAGTCACGAGCGCGACCAGGCCGGGGTTCTCGGCGTAGGCCTCAGTGATGCGGTTGAGGAAGCGGGCGCGGATGATGCAGCCGCCACGCCAGATCTTGGCGATGTCGCCCTTCTTGATGTCCCAGCCATACTGCTCAGCCCCGGCGACGATCGCGTCGAAGCCCTGCGAGTAGGCAATGATCTTGGAGGCGTAGAGCGCCTTGCGCACGTCTTCGATGAAGGCTTCTTTGTCGGCAACGACGAATGGCGTGCTCGGTCCAGGCAGGTTCGCTGCGGCGGCGCGCTGCGCGGGCTTCGAGGACACGGCGCGGGCGAAGACCGCCTCGGCGATGCCGGAGACCGGAACGCCCAGATCGAGCGCGGTCTGCACAGTCCAGACGCCGGTGCCCTTGGAGCCGGCCTGGTCGAGAATCACGTCGACGAGGGGTTTGCCGGTCTTGGCGTCGACCTGCTTGAGCACCTCCGCGGTGATCTCGATGAGGTAGCTCTCGAGCTCGCCCGTGTTCCACTCGACGAAGACCTCGGCGATCTCGGCCGGGGTGAGGCCGGTGCCCTGGCGGATCAGGTCGTAGGCCTCGGCGATGAGCTGCATGTCGGCGTACTCGATGCCGTTGTGGATCATCTTCACGAAGTGACCGGCGCCATCGGTGCCGACGTGCGTCACGCAAGGCTCGCCCTCGGCGATCGCGGCGATAGAGCGGAGGATCGGGCCGAGCGTCTCCCACGCCTCGGCGGAGCCGCCGGGCATGATCGAGGGGCCGTTCAGTGCACCCTCCTCGCCACCGGAGATGCCGGCGCCAACGAAGTTGATGCCTTTCGCGCGCACATCCCGCTCTCGACGAATCGTGTCGGTGTAGAGGGCGTTCCCGCCGTCGACGATGATGTCGCCGGGCTCGAATACCTCCGTGAGCGCGTCGATGACGGCATCCGTTCCCTTACCGGCCTGCACCATGATGATCGCGGTGCGGGGCTTGGAGAGGGATGCCGCGAACTCCTCGTACGTGCCGGTCGTAACAAACTCGGCCTCGGGGTGCGCAGTGGCGAGCGACTCGGTCTTCTCGAAAGTGCGGTTGAAGATGGCGACGGTGTTGCCTTCCCGACTTGCGAGGTTGCGGGCCAGATTCGAGCCCATTACCGCTAGTCCGACTACACCGATACTTGCCTGCGCCACTATGTCTCCTACGTTCGCGAACCTGTCAAAAGCCGAATACAGGTTATCGTCCCTGGGAGGTCGCCCTTTTCCAGTGCGGATCGTGGATGCCCGGGGCCCTGCCTGCCCCGGCTCGGGCTGGCCCGCCGCCGTCCGCGGATGCCCGCGCTCGACCGGCCCCGCAGCCTGCGGCGTTGTGCGCTAAACTCGCCCCTGAACTTCGGCGAGGGCATCCACCTGGATTCCGTAATCGACGCAGTGGGCGAGTCCGCGGGCTTTTCCTCACGCTGCAGATCTTTGACCTGCCGGGCGTTCGAGTTGAACACAGACAATCTGGGCACAGCGCCCACGAAGGGCACGGCCCACCAAGGGCATCGCCCGCAAGGAGAATCATGGCTGACAACGAAAACCACCTCGTCACCGAGGTGCGCGAGAACTTCGGCAAGGGTGCGGCTCGTCGCATTCGCGCCACCGGCAAGATCCCGGCCGTCGTCTACGGTCACGGCACGCAGCCGCAGCACGTCACCCTGCCCGGTCACGAGGTGAGCCTCATTCTGCGCAAGGCGAACCAGGTGCTCGAGCTCGACATCCAGGGCAAGATCCAGCTCGCACTGGTCAAGGATGTGCAGAAAGACCCCGTGCGCCAGATCATCGAGCACGTCGACCTGATCGTCGTCCGCAAGGGCGAGAAGGTGCAGGTCGAGGTTCCCGTGCACGTCGAGGGCGAGTCGTTCTCCGGCACGATCATCGAACTCGACACCAAGACCCTCTTGCTCGAGGTCGAGGCGACGCACATCCCCGAGACCGTCGTGGTCGATGTTGAGGGCGCCGAGGCTGGCACCCACATTCTCGCCAAGGACATCGCGCTGCCGACCGGTGCGACGCTCATCTCCGACCCGGATGCCCTCGTCATCGCGATCGTCATTCCGCGTGCCCAGGATCTGGGCGAGACTGCCGAGACCGAGGAAGCCGCCGCTGAGGCTGCCGAGGCTCCCGCGGCCGAAGAGGCTCCTGCCGCAGAGGCCGAGTAACGTCTCACCTCGTGGACGATCAATGGCTGGTAGTCGGGCTCGGTAACCCCGGGCCCGGCTACGCCGGAAATCGCCACAACGTAGGGCAGATGGCGCTCGCGCAACTCGCGGATCGGGCATCCGCCGTCTTCAAGAATCACAAGGCCAATGCCGCCGTGGCGAGCGGTCGCAGCTTTTCGGCCGGGCCGCAACTGGTGCTCGCGAAGCCGAACACCTTCATGAACGTGTCGGGCGGGCCGGTCGCCGCGCTGCTGCGCTTCTATAAG
>SCSV01000270.1 GCA_004297555.1 Salinibacterium sp. | reverse complement strand
TCACCATCGGGATCTCACCCATGTAGATTTCCTCGTCCTTGATGAAGTCCTCTTCGCGGAGGCGGAGCTTCACATAGAGTGGCACCGAGTAGGTGATGCCGTCGCGCAGGCACTCGATCTCGGCGCTCTTGGGCTCGCCGAGGGTGTAGGAGACGTATTCAAGCGTCAGCCGGCCGTCGTAGGACTCGATGGGAAAGACCTCGCGGAAAACCGCCTCGAGGCCCTGGGGCTTGCGCTGCTTTTCAGGCACACCCTTCTGCAGGAAATCCAGATAGGAGGTGATCTGGATCTCAATCAGGTTGGGCGGCTGAATGACTTCGCGAAGTTTGCCGAAGTTGATGCGTTCGGTATGAGTGCGGTCGGCCATGTGATTTCCCGGTTGGTTTAGACGAAAGAGGACGGAGGCACGCGCTCAGAGCGCGGTGCGTGAAACGAAAAAAGAACGGTTAAAAGAAAAGGCAAAGGACAGGCCGCGTGGATACACGGCCTGTCCCGAAGATTTCGGAAGATTTGCGAAGGAAATCGCCAAGCGGTCTTACTTGAGCTCGACCTTGGCCCCGGCGGCCTCGAGCTTCTTCTTGATTTCCTCGGCCTCGGCCTTGTTAGCGCCGTCCTTGACGGACTTGGGCGCACCCTCGACGAGATCCTTGGCTTCCTTGAGGCCCAGACCGGTGATGGCGCGGACTTCCTTGATGACGCCGATCTTGTTCGCGCCGGCCTCGAGGAGGACGACGTTGAACTCGGTCTTCTCCTCGGCGGGAGCGGCGGCGGCGGCGGCGGCCGGCGCGGCAGAGACGGCGGCGGCGGCGGAAACGCCCCACTTGCCTTCGAGATCCTTGACGAGGGCGGCGAGATCGATGACCGACTGGCTGGACAGCCACTCGATGACTTGGTCTTTGGTGATGTTGCTCATGTTGTCTTTCCTTGGGCGGACTAGCGGTTTCGGGAGTGAAACGCGTTTAAGAGACGTATCCCCTAGCCGGCCTCCTGGGATTTGGCTTCCCCGGCTTGCGCCGGAAAATTTACTGGTTGGTTAAAGTGAAACGGATTAGGCGGCCGGAGCAGCGGGCTGCTCCTTCTTGACCTTGGCGTCGAGCACGCGGACGAAGGCCGCGGCGTTTTGCATGAACAGGCCGAGCAGCTGCGAACGCAGCGCCTCGAAGGAGGGCAGGTCGGCGATCTTGGCCAGGTCGGCGGCGCTGATGAGCTTCTTCTCCAGCACGCCGATCTTCACCTCGAGCTTCTGCTTTTCCTCGCAGAATTTCTTGAGGATCTTGGCGACGCCGGCGGAATTCTTGCCGCCCACCACCACGGCCGTGGGGCCGGTGAGTGCGCTCTCGAATTCGGGCAGGCCGAGGGCCTTGGCCGCGACGCGGAGCGAACTGTTCTTCACCACATGGAACTCGGCCTTTTCAACATCGAGGCGCTTCCGCAGCTCGGCCACGTCGGCCACGCTGACCTTGGTGAAATTGGCGAGGATGACATAGTCGGACTTCTTGAGGTGCGTCTCGACTTCGGTGATCAGATAATTTTTTTCAGCTCTCATGGTCGTGGCTCCTTAGTATTTGCTGAACTCGGTGGCGGCGATGCGCACGGCCGGGCTCATGCTCGACGAGACGGAAATGGACTTGATGAACTGGCCGCCCTTGAAGGTCGCGGGCTTGGCCTTGCCGACGGCCTCGATGACCGCGTGCACGTTTTCCAGAATCTGCGCGTTGGTGAACGAGCGCTTGCCGACGCCGACGCCGATGTTGGCGGTCTTGTCCATCTTGAACTCAACGCGGCCGGCCTTGACGGCCT
>SCSV01000269.1 GCA_004297555.1 Salinibacterium sp. | reverse complement strand
GCCCGCCGGTCGAGCAGCACCCGCTCGCCGCTCGGAGGCGAAGGCGTCCTCCGCCTGCGACGCGACGGGGACGGCCAGTATCCCGACGGCTGCGGCGCATACCGAGCAGCCGCATGAAGGCCATCCCAGGTCCCGATGCCGGTTGATGTTGCTCGGCGGCACGTCCGAGAGCGTCTCGGCCGGGAGGTCGGCCTTCTTCACCGGCGCGTCGAACGCGCCC
The DNA here is from genome assembly GCA_004297555.1 of Salinibacterium sp. Taxonomy (GTDB): domain Bacteria; phylum Actinomycetota; class Actinomycetes; order Actinomycetales; family Microbacteriaceae; genus Rhodoglobus. The sequence goes on along the minus strand of SCSV01000269.1, from coordinate 3,667 downwards.
TCCTCCATCGTGGCGTAGAGGACCGTCCGGAAAACGTCCGAGAGCGTCTCGGCTGGGCGAGCACGGGCCGCCACAGCCGTTCTCACCGCAAGGCACACTGGGCAGCCGCACATCCTACAAACCCTCCAACTTGTCGATCGCGGAATCCTCCGCCTCTCTACCGCGACGATCGTAGGCCGCCGTGGTCTCGACGTGCTCGTGCCCCGCGATGCGTTTCACCACCACGAGATCGACCCCCAGATCGATCAGATTGGTGAGCAGCGTCCGTCGTGGGTCGTGGGTCGTGAACGGCGCCACGCCCGCGCGCAGTCGCTGCTTCTCGATAAGGGCGACGATGCCGGTCAAGCTCCACGGCTTGCCCGCTCTGCGGGAGCTCGGAAACAAGGGCTCACCGGACCGCGACGGGCAAACCTCGAGCCACGAATCGACCGGCGGTCTCCACTCCTTGTGGATCTTCACTTGCCGCACCTTGTTCCCCTTCCCACGGATCGTGAGGATGCCGCTGTCCTGGTCGTAGTCGGAACGACGCAGCTTCTGGAGCTCGAACTTCCTGAGCCCCGCCGCGTAGAGGAGCGCGAACATCGCCGAGACGTCCTTCTTGTCGCCCGTGGTCACGAGTTTGCGCAGCTCTGCCATCGAGAGTCGGCGTCCCGCCGGCAGCTCGCAGATGCGAACGACCTTCACGTCCCTCGCGTGGTGGTAGTCGTCGGTCGACATGAGATCGAGACGCCAGGCCGCTTTGAGCACGCCGCGAAAAGCGGCGAGGATCTTGTTCGTCGTCCGCGACTTGTACTTCCCCATGAGAAAGGTCCGAAGCTCCTGCGACTGCTCGTAACGGACCTCGTGCCACGCGAACGTGTCGGCGGTCGCCCCCCAGTGCTTCGCGATCAGCTCCAGGGCGTCCCGCATGGTCGGCTTGCTCGTCGGTGCGAGGCTGTCGATGAACGCGGCGACGGGATCCTTGGTCTTCTCTTGGGTCATCACCTCAATTTACCCCGTCCGACGAGAAAAGTCTAAAATTATGGTTCTTAACACAGCTTTTGGTATGTTGTTAACTTTGTCAACTTCGTTTACAATTCTTTTTTTGGTGTGGTGGAGAACGCCTGCTCGAGCGCCTCGCGTACGATGGCCGATCTCCTCCCCGTAACGCTCGCGGGGAGGACCTGGGCCCTGCGATCGATCTCCGCGATCAGGGACTCGGGCAGTCGCACGCCGAGGACCTTCATAGGGTCACGCTCCGTGCCCTTGGGCGGCCGACCAGGTTTCGTCACCGGTCCTGCGCTCCCGCGTCGACCGCCGCCGGCAGGTCGGATTTGAGCCAGCGCTCGGCGCGGTCGACGGCCACCGGCCCGAGCCGCACCAGGGCCATGAACATCACGGCCGCACCTCCGGGTTCGACAGCCACCAGTGCCTCCAGTTGATCTTGGACATCTTACCGGCGACCCGAGCCGCATCGATCGCCTCGCGCGCGGCCACAGTGAGCGGCTCGATCTTGACCATCCGCGGTATCTTCTTGAAGTCCGCGGCGCGGAGGGGTTCGAAGAAGAGCAACCGGCGCTCGATCTTGCCGCGCCCGACACCGGTGATCTCCTGGTACACCCACACGAGTCCGCAACCACTGCCGAGCTCGCGGTCGATCGCGATGGTGCGGATCACTAGGGCCTGGGGCGGGAACGTGTGTTTGCTCATCACTGTCCTCCGAATTTTTCCTTGCGAGCAATCGCATCGGCCACCCGCCGGAGGAAATCCTCGGCCGACGTGTCGAAGGTCCCGACGTGGTAGCACCCGGCGAGGAGGCGAGCGATCTTGCGCAACCGCTTGGCGGTCGCGAGCCGATCGAGAATGGTCGCCTTACTCGCCGTCATGGTTTCGGCCGCAGCACAGGACACTTGCCGAACCGTCCACAAGCGCTTCATCTATACCCGGTATACCCGGGCCCTGGGTCCGGTAAGGGGAGGCCGGCAGAGGCCCTGCTAGCGTAGTCCGCAACTCCTGGATCGCGACGACATGCTGGGCGATTGCCTCATCGACTGCAGCCCGGCGTAGCGCCTCGCAGTGGTCGGGCCCGGCGCGCTCGACTGCGGCTACCAGGTCGACGATATTGCTCGGCGGCTTTGCTACCCATGGCCCCAAGAGTCGCGCCAACGCTTCGCGATCTTCATCCTTGAGCTTATGGACATCTTCGGTGACGCCGCACTTGATGCAGAACCAGAACCACCCGACGAACACGGCCCCGGGCGGGCACCCGCGCACATCCGCCGGCCACCGCCACTCGCGGATCCACCCAAGCTGATACCCCTGCCCGTCGCAAAACTCGCACCGCGCCGACCAGTGCGACACCGCAAGACGATGCGAGCGCGCGATGACCACTCGCCCCACATCACGGAGCCGCGGCCCGCGCAGCCAGCCACAAGGGCGCCAGCCGATCGCCTTCATCCGCGCTTTGAGACGTAGGCTCACTGGCTCCCCGCCCCGAGCAGCTTGATCGCCCTGCGAACGTGCTTCCCGGCGCCGGTGTCCTCCAACGTCTCCCGGAGGCGCTCCCGGGCGCGGGCCACCTTGCGCGCGAACCTCTCCTCGGCGTCCTCCCCAAGGATCGCGAGGACGGTCTCCTCGCACAGGCGCCGGCCCATCTCCGGCGCGACGACGATGCTGTTCGCCTCGCACTTCCTGCGCCCCACCTTCTTGAGGTAGGTCTGCACGTAGGGAAGGCCGTAGTTCGGGTGCCGACTGCTCCCGAGGTCCTTGCCGGAGCCGGTGATCAGGTTATCAATCCAGGTGAGCCGGTTCCTGCGGCCGGAAGGGTCGTCTTCCCCGGCCACGTCGGGACGATCTACCAGGCGCCGAGGGTCGATGACCTCGCCGGCGGGGCGGTAACTCGCGCGGCCGTCTCGCCACCGCTGGTTGACCCGGGTGATCACTCGACGTGTCCATCGGCGGGCTCGACGCGGTAAATCCCCGCCGTGCTGGGCACATACCGCGCGAGGAACTCGTGCGCCTCCTGTTCACTGCCGAACGGGTGGGCGCCCGAGCGTTCCTCGACCCACTGAAACGGTCGCTTCGTCGCGGCGAGGAAGGAGCACGCGCCCCCGCGATGGACAATGATGTACGGCTTCGCAATTGGCGCGTCGACGAGCCCGATGGCGGCGCGGAGCGCCTTCCCCTTCTCGCAATAGTTCTTAGCACGGCACGGCACACACGAGGCGAGCAAGCCGCCGCCGTGGTCGTTCCAGGCGGCCCTGTCGAACGCCTCGCCCCACGTCGCTCCCTCACCATGCACCCTGAACATCATACCGCCCAGTTTGAGGACACCGACGGTGAACAGGGGACGCTCGCCAGAGCAGTCCTTCGAGTGCCCCATCCAACCGGAGCAGTGCTTGAGATAGAACTTGTGATTACGGTCACCCGCCTCGGCCTTCGCAGGGTCGCCGCGAAGGCACATCGACTGCTTGATCGCGGCGCTCTTGCCCCAGCGCCGGACGGCTTCGGCGAGCGCGATCTTCTTCGTCCTGATCACCTTGGCAACCACGACTTCAGACCGCCCCCTTCCCGTACTCTTCCTCGATTTGCATCCCGGCCCCTTGGAGGTAGACCCTCCCGTCCTCGGTCAGCGTGAAGGTCAGCGCCGTGGCACCGCCTTCGGCGACCCTCTCCACCCGAACGTCGA
>SCSV01000268.1 GCA_004297555.1 Salinibacterium sp. | reverse complement strand
ACCAAATCGCGCGCTGGGTCGTCATCCCGCTCATGCTTCTCGGACTCGTCGTTCTGCCCAAACGTGCCCCCGTCGTCGTGGCCCTCGCGCACTTGCTCACCGTCGTGGTGCTCTCGATGCTCTTCGTCCCCGAAGCGCGCTATCGCGTGCCGTACGATCCGTTCATGATCGTGCTCGCCGCGGCGGGCGCGGTTCGCGTGGTTCAGTTGACGCTCGTGCGTTACGGGGTGCGTGGGGAGCCGAAGCCGAGTTGAGCGGCTGTGCTTGATTTTGTGGTGACCGAGCTCGTCGGGGAACTTCCATCGTAAGGCGGCGTGGCAACCGATGCTTCGTGGAGGGCGCGCGCCGCGGTCAAAGCACGGAAGTGTGCGCTGGCGTCGGCCCTTAGATCGCGCATCAAAAAGCGTCAATCTCGGCTTGGGCCCCGAGATCCGACGCGAGCACTATGTTTTCAGAGACCGAGAAAATGCTGTTGAACGAAGCCGCTGCGCGGCGGTGATCGCGAAGGGAAGCAAAAAGCCAGATCCCGCCACGAGTGAGCGCAGAGACCGCTACCTCCCTGGTCGGCGGCGCCCAGGCCGGCGCTGCCGAGGAGGTAGCGATGGGAAAAATCGGCGATCAGATGCGACAGGACCTGGCGGCGGCAGGGTACGCGGAGGGGACGCGACGTGCCTACTGGGATGTGGCGAGGGCGTTCGTGGCGCGGTTCATGAAGCCGCCCGCGGAGCTCGGACGCGATGAGATCCGCCAATATGCTGAGGAATTGCGGGCGAAGGGGACGAGCGCGTCGCGTCTCAAACAGCACTTCGCGGGGATCAAATTCCTTTACGAGAAGACGTTGGGGCGGCCGGCCGAAGTTTCGTTCCTGGCGTGGCCTCGACAGGCGCGGAGATTGCCCCACGTCGCGAGTGCCGAAGACATCGGCGCGCTGTTCGTCGCGCTCCAGCAGCCAAAGTACCGCGCGATCGCGATGCTGATGTACGGCGCCGGATTGCGCGTCGGCGAGGCGTGCAGGCTCGAGGTGACGGACATCGACGCAGGACGCATGGTGATCCACGTGCGCCACGGCAAAGGCAATCGACCACGTGACGTGCCCCTCTCGCCGACGCTTCTTTTGGCCTTGCGAGCCTACTGGCAGCAGGAGCGGCCGCCCAAGCCGCACATGTTCGTTTCGCGCAGGGGCACCCGATTGAGTCCGGAATCGATGCGCACCGCGCTCAAAAGGGCGCGCTACGACGCAGGGCTCAAACGCAGGCTCACGCCACACGTTCTGCGACACACCTTTGCGACCCATCTGCTCGAGGCGGGCACCGACGTCCGAGTGATTCAGGAGCTCCTCGGTCACCGAAACCTCACTACGACGGAGGGCTACACGCGCGTTACCCACGCCCTGATGTCCAGGACGACGAGCCCTCTCGAGCGACTGCCCGGCGTAGATAAGCTCGTTCGATAGCGCGCAGCAATGCACTGCGCGGTGGGCGAGCCCGCCGCGCGCCCCGCACTCGAGGTCGCGGAGATCGTCCGCGTCTTCGGCGAGGCGTTTCGGCGGGAGCATACGGTCACACCCGATCAAGCCGAGGTGCTGCGCGCCATCGTGGCTTGCCGCACCCCGCAGCTTGGCGGACATCTCGACGTGTGCGACGCGTGCGGCTTTTCGCGGCCGTCGTACAACTCGTGTCGCAATCGGCACTGTCCGAAGTGTCAGGCTCTCGCGCAAGCCGCGTGGATCGGTGGACGCGAGCGGCGCATTCTGCCGGTCTCGCACTTCCACGTCGTCTTCACCGTACCGGACGTGCTTCACCGGCTCGCTGCGTTTCGCCGTGAGGTGCTGTTCGATCTCATCTTCGCCGCGGCCTCGCAGACGCTCGCGGAGCTCGCACGTTCGCGCTTCAACGCCGAGCTCGGTGCGACCATGGTGCTGCACACCTGGACGCGCGATCTTCGATGGCATCCTCACGTGCATGCCATCGTAACCGCCGGAGGACTCGCGCCCGATGCCCGCTGGCAAGCCTCCTCCCCGGGCTTTCTCTTCCCTGTCCACGTCATGGGCGCTCTGTACCGCGGCAAGTTCCTCGCAGGTCTGCGTGCTCTTTATGCCCGCGGCGCTTTCCAGGGCTTCGACGACTTTCGCGATCCGCTCGCCTTCCATCGCATGATGGCGAAGCTCGCGAAGAAGCGTTGGGTCGTCTATGCCAAGCGCCCCTTCGGCGCCGCGCACCACGTGCTCGCCTACCTCGGCCGCTATACCCATCGCGTAGGGATCTCCAACCGTCGCTTGCTCTCGATGCAAGGCGACCTCGTGACCTTCGCGACCAAGAACGGCCGCACGGCGACCATCACCGGCGTCGAATTTCTCCGCCGCTTTACGCAGCACGTGCTGCCTAAGCACTACGTCAAAATTCGCCACTTTGGCCTCTACGCAGCGTCGAATGTCCATTCGAAGCTCGAAACCGCGCGCGCACTGCTCGCAAGCAACGTCGTGCTTTCCGAGCCCGACAACGCACTCGCGCCGGACGAAGAGCCGGCTTGGAAATCCACACTGAAGCGCCTCTCCGGGATCGATGTCGACCGCTGCCCGGAGTGTCATGTCGGCTCGATGATTGCCCGACCTCTGCCCCAGATTCTCGACTCATCATGAGCCCCGGCCTGTTCCTCCTCATTGCACGCAGGCTGCGCCCCTGGCGCGCGACGCACACGTGCGCCTTCGCGCCGGCCCAAAGCTGGTATCCAGGACATTTTCGCCGCCCGCGTTGTGGCCTCGCTCTATGCAGCGCTCGCTTCGAGTACCGCAAAGCATCTCTCGCCCGACTCGTCACGCTCGCGCGCCGCGAGCTGCCGCCGAGATCCCCATAGCGAGCATCACCCCAATCGCACGCCGCTCCGGGCTCGTTCAACAGGCGTTTCCCCGCCCGGCGAGCACCGTCATCGCGGCCGGTCACCGCCATCCGACCCGCGGACGGGCAAACGCCTTCTTGTTTTTTGCGACCACATTTGTAATGCGGCACCAGCGATGCTTGGAGGAACGCCCCTCCGGCTCCGCCGCT
>SCSV01000267.1 GCA_004297555.1 Salinibacterium sp. | reverse complement strand
GTTGTGGCGGTCGCCGGGCAGTTCGGAGAAGCTCTGTCCGGCCTCGTAGGTCGTCACCGGTCCGTCGTTGACCTGACTGCGGATCGCTCCCTCAAGCACGGTCGCGTAGATGAACGCGGATTTCGGATGCGTGTGGCCAGGCGAGTAGCCGCCCGGGCCGTATTCGACGAGCACGCCCTTGATGCTCTTGCCGGGAACGTTCGGCAGCTCGTGCCGGTAGACGAGGGTCACCTTGGCGTTCTTCGACTTCGGCGCATCGGCGAGGACGCTGCCGAACGGCAGGGTGGCGACAAGCAGCGCACAGAGGATGCGTTTCATGGAGCCCCTCCTTCGGTTGGCGGATGGAAGATCAGGCTCTTGCCTGCGAGCGGCGGAGCCATTCGTCGAACCCGATGCGGCCGAGGCGCGCTTCGCCCAACGGCACGAGCGAGCGTTCCTCGACCCGGCCGCCGAAGTATCGGGCCTCGGGATCGCCCACGACCTCACGCGGATCGCCGACCGCCTTCAGATAGCGGGCGACGATCTCGTTGAACGGCGCTCGTTCCGGGCCGGCGATCTCGACGATGCCGTTTCGCGGCGCCGCGAGCGCCACATCGGCAACGATGGCAGCAACGTCGTCCGCCGCGATGGGCTGGAACAGGCCGGGCGAAAGCCTGACCACGTTTCCATCCGCACTTGAAGCGGCGATGCCACCGAGGAATTCCAGGAACTGGGTCGAGCGGATGATGGTATAGGGGATGCCGGAGGCAGCGATCAGTTTCTCTTGGGCGACCTTGGCGCGGAAATAGCCGTTGTCGGGCATCCGGTCGGTTCCGACGATGGATAGCGCGACATGGTGCCGGACGCCCGCTGCGGTCTCCGCCGCGAGAAGGTTGCGGCCGGAGGTCTCGAAGAATTCCAGCACCGCCTTGTCTTCAAATGAGGGCGAGTTGGCGAGGTCGATCGCCACCTGCGCGCCGGCCATGGCCTCGTTGAGCCCCTCGCCGGTGATGGTGTTGATGCCGCTTTTGGGCGAGGCGGCGGCGACCTCGTGGCCGCCCTGGCGCAGAATGGCGACAGTCTTCGAGCCGATCAGGCCGGTGCCGCCGATGACGACGATCTTCATGATCTACCCTCCCTTGTCGATCGCTGGAGACTCTTCAATGGGCTCGAATGCAAGCGAGGATCGCGCGAGCATATTGCAAGGTCCGTGAGGAGACAAACACCGAGGCGTTCCGGCTGAACACGCCGCTCGCCGGGCCGCTCACGACGTTGAGCACGTCGAACGCAACACCAACGCGGATGCCGCGTATTGTGCCGCCCCCATGCCCGAGGACGAGCCGGTGACGATAGCGGCGGGATTGGCGCTGCTCATCGGCGACTCCTTGTCGAGGCTCGATCCGGCGCGTCGGTCCTAGCGCGGCTCGGTCCAGCTTTCCGAAAACGCGAGCGCGCAGGTGCTGAACGGTCTTCCCTCGCGCTCCCGCGGCCAAGGAAGACCCGAGGCCTGCTTGCCGTTCAACGACAATCCTGCGCCAAGCGCCGGAATCAGAATCGTGCTCAAGCCGTAGCGGCGTCCGGGCACCTGG
>SCSV01000266.1 GCA_004297555.1 Salinibacterium sp. | reverse complement strand
CAGAGCGCAGTGTAGCCATTCATCTTCTGGACGCCCGGTTCGATCCAGCTCTTCACTTGCGTGGGTTGCCCATTCGAATCGATGCCACCCTCGATCGGCAATCGCTCCTTGACCTCGATCGTGATTCCGCCGAGGGCGTCGATGAGGTCGGAAAAGCCCTTCATGTCGATGAGGGCGTAATACTGAATCGGAATGCCCAAGACGCCCTCAACGGCATCTCGGGTCGCTTCGATACCAGGCTGGCTGCCGTTCTTCTCCGCGTCGGGATACAGCTCGGGATGCTCTTGGCCGTAGGTGTAGAGGTAGCTGATCAGGCAGTTGTCGCCACAGTTGTAGCCGTTGGGGAAGGGCCCGTACAGGGGTGAGCCCTGGGCGAAGGGCACTTGCTCAAGGTTGCGCGGGATGCCGAAGATCGTCGTCTCCCCGGTATTGGCATCGATGCTCGCCACCGAGATGCTGTCGGGGCGGAGCCCCGTGCGGTCGGCACCCGCGTCGCCGCCGAGCAGCATCACCGTGTAGCGACCGTTGATCGGGTCGACCGGTGGCCCTTGGGCGAACACCTGGTCGAGCGCGCCGCGAGTGACCCCGGCGAGGTAGACCGAATACCCCGCTGTTCCGGCGGTCGCGACGAGCCCGATGAGCGCGAGCGTGGCGACAATCGGGCGAGCACCGGGGCGCACTCTAATCAGCCGCGTCAAGCGCAGCGTATCCATGGTCAATACGATCCAGAGCGCGGCATAGAAGACCAGCCCGACCTGGCCCGACAGCAACACCCAGCTATTGGTGACCGCCGAATAGAACAGTCCCTTCGCCACCAGGTTGACCGCGATCACGGCAGCGATGAGCACCCAGAGCACCATCGTGGCGGCGAGTCCGAACCGGCCCAGACGACGATTGCCGGCGAGCACCTGGGCCGAGCCCGGGATCAGCAGGTTGAGCGCGATGAGCCACCAGGCGCGGCGAGTCATCGCCGCGCGCGACGAGGTGTCAGGATTGCGGACGGTGAAGGTGTCCGCGAATTGCCCGCTCACAGTGAGCGCTTGAGCGCCGCGCTCTTCTCGGCTACCAATGCCTCCAACGAGGCCGCATACTCTGCGAGCTTCGCAGTGAGGTCGGGGTCACCGAGAGCGAGGATGCGCGCGGCGAGGATGCCCGCATTCCGCCCGCCCCCAATGGAGACGGTAGCAACAGGGATGCCCGCTGGCATCTGCGCGATCGAGAGTAGCGAGTCGAGGCCGTCGAGATTGGCCAGGGGAACCGGCACCCCGATGACCGGGAGCGTTGTGACCGACGCGATCATGCCGGGCAGGTGGGCTGCCCCGCCGGCGCCGGCGATGATCACCGAGAGCCCGCGGTTCGCCGCGTTGCGCCCGAACTCGAGCATCTTGGCTGGGGTGCGATGTGCCGACACGACCTCGACCTCGACCTCGATACCGAAACCGGCGAGAGCGTCTGCGGCTTCGCCCATCACCGGCCAGTCGGAGTCTGAACCCATGATGACGGCGACGCGCGGGGCTGACATGGTCACCATGCTAGGCGCTAGTTCTCGAAGAAAGCTGAAGCGGCGCGCGCCCTGAAGACCACGTCATCGAGGTCATCGCCACTCGCGGTGACGTGGCCGACTTTCCGGCCGGGTCGGGGCTCTTTGCCGTATTCGTGCAGCTTCACGGCCGGCTGATCGGCCATCGCCCTGGGCATTCGCTGGGCGATCGAGCCAGTCGCAGGCCCTCCCAGAATGTTGACCATCACGCTCCACTTGTCGCGAAGCCCGGTATCCCCTAGCGGCAAGTCGAGCACAGCCCTGAGGTGCTGCTCGAACTGGCTCGTGGTCGAGCCGTCGATCGTCCAGTGGCCGCTGTTGTGCGGGCGCATCGCGAGCTCGTTCACGAGCAAGCGGTCATCCGTGGTTTCGAACAGCTCTACCGCGAGAACACCCGTGACATCGAGGCCTTCGGCTATGCCTGAAGCGATCTCGGCTGCGACCTGGCCGAATCGGCCGTCCGAGCCCGGCGCCGGCGCCACGACTTCGGAGCACACCCCGCCCTCTTGAACCGTCTCGACAACCTGCCAGAACACCAGTTCTCCGGATGGCCGACGCGCGACGAGCTGAGCAAGCTCGCGCCGAAATGACACCAGTTGTTCCACGAGCAGCGGTGCCCCCACATCGAGCCAATCGTCCGCCTCCCCTGCTGAGCGCACCACGCGCACGCCCTTTCCGTCGTAGCCGCCACGCGGGGTCTTGACGACGGCCGAACCGCCATGGGCGTCGAGGAAGTCGCCGAGTTGTGCCGAGGTCGAGATCGAGGCCCATTCCGGTTGCGGAAGGCCGAGCTCCTCCAGCCGCGCCCGCATGACGAGTTTGTCTTGGGAGTGGGCGAGCGCCTCCGGGCCGGGCCGCACCGCGACACCCTTCTCGACGAGCGCGGCCAGCACTGCTTGCGGCACGTGCTCGTGATCGAAGGTGATCACATCGAGTCCTTCGGCGAAGCGCAGCACTGTCTCGACATCGGTGTAGTCGCCGACAGCGGTGGCGGCGATCGCGGCGCTGCTGCCTTCTGACTCGGCGAGCACCCGCAGATCGATGCCGAGGGCGATCGCCGGCGGAACCATCATTCGCGCGAGTTGCCCGCCGCCCACTACACCGACACTGGGCATCCGCTATCTCCTCGCAAGACCGTGCGCCCGCCGGGCGGGATTTGTCATTTTCGAGTCTAGACCGCGCCGCCAGCGCCACGGATTCGCGGGCAGGGCAAGCGTCTAAACTGTCGGATCATGGCCACACCGCGTTCGTCCTCGGCAGCTGGCTCGGCGAAACCCGCGGTCACGGTGCTCATGGCGACCTATAACGGCATGCCCTGGGTGCCCGAGCAAGTCGCAAGCATCCTTGCTCAGGAGCGCGTTGACGTGACTCTTGTCGTCTCGGACGACTCCTCCACCGACGGCACGCGCGAGTGGCTCGCTGGATTGGGGGATGCCCGGCTCAGGGTTCTTCCGACGATCGAGCCGAGCGGCAGTGCAGCCCGCAACTTTTTCCGCCTGCTTCGGGATGTCGACGTCGCGGACAACGAGTATGTCGCCCTCGCCGACCAGGACGACACCTGGTCGCCCGATAAGCTCGCCACCGCGGTAACGGGACTTGCCGCCCACGACGCCGACGGCTGGTCGTGCGACGTGATGGCATTCTTCC
>SCSV01000265.1 GCA_004297555.1 Salinibacterium sp. | reverse complement strand
GCGCATGCGCAGGCGCTGCGCTTCGAGCAGCTTGCCCTGGCGCTCCAGCTCCGCGAGTCGCTCCTCGAGTTCGATCTTGATCGTGCCGATCGCTCTCTGGATGGTTGCGGGGCTCGCTGTGTAGTGCGAGCCGGGGAAGATCGCTATCGACTCCATCGACCGCACCACATCGCCGGTGAGCGGGTGCAGCGCGTAGAGCGCCTCGATCTCGTCGCCGAACATCTCGATGCGGATCGCGAGTTCCTCGTACATCGGGATGATCTCGATCGTGTCGCCCCGCACCCGGAAGTTGCCGCGCGAGAAATCCACGTCATTGCGCTGGTACTGCATCGACACGAAGCGGCGGATGAGCGTCTCCCGGTCGATCTTCATGCCGACGCTGAGGCCGACCATCGCTTCGAGGTACGACTCGGAGGAGCCGAGCCCGTAAATGCAGGAGACGGTGGATACGACGACCACGTCGCGCCGGCTCAGCAGGGCGTTGGTCGTCGAGTGGCGCAGACGCTCGACCTCGGCGTTGATCGAAGAGTCCTTCTCGATGAACGTATCGGTCTGCGGAACGTAGGCCTCGGGCTGGTAGTAGTCGTAGTACGAGACGAAGTACTCGACCGCGTTGTTGGGCATGAGTTCGCGGAACTCGTTCGCCAGCTGGGCGGCGAGGGTCTTGTTGTGCGAGAGCACGAGCGTCGGCCGCTGCACTTGCTCGATGAGCCAGGCGGTCGTCGCCGACTTGCCGGTTCCGGTAGCACCCAGCAGCACGACATCGGTCTCGCCGGCGTTGATGCGCTGGGCGAGCTCGGCGATCGCCTGAGGTTGATCGCCGCTCGGAACGTAGTCGCTGATCACCTCAAAGCGGTGCACAGCGCGGGTGGGCTGCATGCCTACAGCTTAGGTATCGCGGCTGACACTGTTCTTCGCGGTGCCGCTGTTCGCGGTGACTTGCTGCCAAAGAGCATCCGTCTGCCGGATTGTTTGTTCGAGGGTGCCGTCGCTGTCGATGACGACATCGGCGACCGCGAGGCGCTCTGCGTCGCTCGCCTGCGAGTTGATGCGATGGGATGCCTCTTCGCGCGTCATTCCGCGCAGTTCGACGAGTCTGCGGACGCGCGTCTCCACGCTCGCGTGCACGACGACGATCAGGTCGAACCCCATCGGGCGATCGGCGGATGCCTCGACGAGGAGCGGCACGTCGTAAACGATGATCGCGTTCTCGTCGTTCTTGCGGGCCTCGTCGAACAGTTCTTGTGCGCGCCGCCAGACCTCCGGATGCACGATGTGGTTCAAGGCCGCCCGCCGGTCGGGGCTCGGGAAGATGATGTCGCCCAGGGCGCCGCGTTCGAGCGAACCGTCCGCCGCCAGGACGCCCGGCCCGAATTCCTCGACTATGCGGCCGAGCCCGCGGGTGCCCGGCGCGACGACTTCGCGGGCGAGCACATCGGCATCCACGTGCACGGCGCCCAGTTCGGCGAGGCGTGCAGCGACCACGGACTTACCGGACGCGATGCCTCCCGTGAGCCCGATCAGGTACATGGGGCAATGGTAACTGGGGGTCGGTTGGTGGCGGGCGCTGGCCCCCGGCTCTACCATGGTTCGCATGTCGCCACACCGGGTACCCGCGCCGACATTACCAGCGGATGGGAAGTTCAAGGGCCCGGCATCCTATTTTCCGAGCATCGAGAAGAGCTACGGTCGCCCGATCCAAGACTGGCTCGACCTCGTGGCCGACCGGCTCGACGAGCACCGCCACATGGAAGTGGTCGAGTGGCTCAAGTCGGAGTACGCCATGGGTCACGGCCACGCGAACGCGATCGTCGCGTATGTGAAGGCGAAGCTGGCGGGCTGAGCCCGCCGCCGCACCCTTAACGCACAGGGGCCGGCCCCGAAGGACCGGCCCCTGCAACGTTCAAGCCTCGCGCGACAAGCGCGCCGAGTACCTAGCCAGCGTTGTTGGCGAGCTTCTCGCGCAGTGCGGCGAGCGACTCGTCGTCGGCGAGAGTGCCCGCACCAGCGGTGTCTTCGTCGCTCGAGAAGGAGGATGCTCCGGCGGGCGCTTCGGTGCTGCTGGGCATGTCGACCTCGAGTGCAGCGGCAGCAACCTGCTTCTTGTGCTGCTCCCAACGAGCCTGGGCGGCAGCGTAATCCTGCTCCCACTTCTCGCGCTGGGCCTCGAAGCCTTCTTTCCACTCGTTGGTGGCCGGGTCGAAGCCGTCGGGGTAGGCGTAGTTGCCCTGCTCGTCGTACTCGGTGAGCATGCCGTACAGCGCCGGGTCGAACTCGGTGCCCTCGGGGTCGACGCCCTCGTTCGCCTGCTTCAGCGAGAGCGAGATGCGGCGGCGCTCCAGGTCGATGTCGATGACCTTGACGAAGACCTCGTCGTTCACCGAGACAACCTGCTCGGCGAGTTCGACGTGCTTGCCCGACAGCTCGGAGATGTGCACGAGACCCTCGATACCCTCGGCAACGCGAACAAACGCACCGAACGGTACGAGCTTCGTGACCTTGCCCGGTGCAACCTGGCCGATGGCGTGGGTGCGGGCGAAGACCTGCCACGGGTCTTCCTGAGTGGCCTTGAGGGAGAGCGACACGCGCTCACGCTCGAGGTCGACCTCAAGAATCTCGACGGTGACTTCCTGGCCAACCTCGACAACCTCCGAGGCGTGCTCGATGTGCTTCCACGACAGCTCGGAGACGTGCACGAGGCCGTCCACGCCGCCGAGGTCGACGAACGCGCCGAAGTTGACGATCGAGGAGACGACACCCTTGCGAACCTGGCCCTTGGCGAGGTTGTTGAGGAAGGTGGTGCGGCTTTCGCTCTGCGTCTGCTCGAGTAGTGCGCGGCGGGAGAGCACAACGTTGTTGCGGTTCTTGTCGAGCTCGAGGATCTTCGCCTCGATGTCCTGGCCGAGGTAGGGGCCGAGGTCGCGCACGCGGCGCAGCTCGATGAGCGAGGCGGGGAGGAATCCGCGCAGACCGATGTCGACGATCAGACCGCCCTTGACAACCTCGATGACCGAACCGGTGACGATGCCATCGGCATCCTTAATCTTCTCGACATCGCCCCAAGCACGCTCGTACTGCGCGCGCTTCTTGGAGAGGATGAGACGGCCTTCTTTGTCTTCTTTCTGAAGAACCAGGGCCTCAACCGTGTCGCCGACCTGAACAACCTCGGTCGGGTCAACATCGTGCTTGATGGAGAGTTCGCGGGAGGGGATTACACCCTCGGTCTTGTAACCGACATCGAGGAGAACCTCGTCACGGTCGATCTTGACGACGGTACCTTCGATGAGGTCGCCATCATTGAAAAACTTCAGGGTCTTTTCGACCGCGGCGAGAAAATCTTCAGCAGATCCAATGTCGTTGACGGCGACCTGCTTGGGCGCCTTGTCGGTCGTTGCGGTTGTCATGTAGTTAGAGCTCCGATAGGGACATAGTTCGGCCACCGACAGAATCGTGCAGGGTTTTTTCGCCGATGGCAGGCGGATAGAAAGTCGCGAGAGCGACAGTCCAGCTTAGCTGTACCCCTCTGTTTGCGCCAACCGCCAGCTAGCGCCCCATGAACCCGGATGCCCCGGCGATCACGATCGTGTCAGTCACGCGGCCTCCTCGCAGTCGTAGTCGAAGCTACCGCCGTACTCGTAGATGCGACCGATGAGCGGCATGCTCATCACGAGGCTCATCACTTGCTGGTCGCGGGCATCGTCGTAGCGCTCCGTGATGATCACCCGCACGAGACCGTTCGGCACGCGAATTTTCAGCGCTCCCAGCCGCAACCGGATGCGCGTCGACCGGAAGATCAAGCCGCCATCAACGATCGTCGCGTCGAGCGCACACTCAACCCGGGCGCGGTGGCCCAGAAGGTCGACGAGCTCTCCATCGGTGAAAGTGAGCGTGTCGACCATGGTGCGGTCGCCGCCCGCGAGGTGGAAGATGCGCACATGACCAAGCCGCGACCCGAGCGGGCTGTTGACAACGGTGAACGGCACATCGCGCTGCCACACCGGAAACAGGATGCCCGCCCGCTGCAGCATCGCGAACAGCGGCCACAACCACCGCCTGGGTGTACCGACCGTGTCGAACGTGCCGTGCCCACGGCCAACCTTGCCGTCCGGAATTTGCGAGAAGTAGGTCTGCAGGCGGGGATGCAACTCGAAGCGCCGTTCGCCGAAGGCGGCGACCCAGGGTGAAACAGCGTCAACGCTCATGCGAGAAGCGCCTTTCTCAGTGTGTCGAGTCCGACCCCGCCGAGATCCAGCGCCCGGTGGTGGAAATCCTTGATCTCGAAGGAGGCTCCCTCGCGAGCTTGGTAGGCATCCCGAATCTGCTCCCAGATGCGCTGCCCCACCTTGTAGGAGGGTGCCTGCCCCGGCCATCCGAAGTATCGATTCACTTCGAAGCGCACAAACTGCTGGTTAATGTTCACGTTCTTGGTCATGAAGTCCAGCGCATAGTCCCAGTCCCAGACGCCCGTTCCGTCGAGCCGCGGCTTGCCCAGGTGCACCCCGATGTCGAGCACCACGCGGGCCGCGCGCATGCGCTGGCCGTCGAGCATCCCGAGCCTATCGCCGGGGTCGTCAAGGTAGCCGAGGTCGTGCATGAGTCGTTCCGCGTAGAGGGCCCAGCCCTCGGCGTGACCGGAGGTGCCGGCCAGATGCCGCCGGTAGGTGTTGAGCGAGCCGCGGTTGTAGACCGCCTGGCCGAGTTGCAGGTGATGCCCGGGAACGCCCTCGTGATACACGGTCGTCGTCTCGCGCCAGGTCGTGAAACTCGTCACGCCCTCGGGAACCGACCACCACATGCGCCCGAGTCGCGAGAAGTCGTCGCTCGGACTCGTGTAGTAGATGCCGCCCTCCTCGGTCGGCGCGATGAGGCATTCGAGGCGTTTGATTGGGTCAGGAATGTCGAAGTGGCTCGCCGAGAGTTCGGCCACCGCGCGGTCGCTGAGGTTCTGCATCCACTCGCGCAGCGCCGCAGTTCCCTCAAGCTGGCGTGCCGG
The DNA here is from genome assembly GCA_004297555.1 of Salinibacterium sp. Taxonomy (GTDB): domain Bacteria; phylum Actinomycetota; class Actinomycetes; order Actinomycetales; family Microbacteriaceae; genus Rhodoglobus. Next base: position 3,446 of record SCSV01000265.1, on the reverse strand, counting down.
GTCGGCGTCGAGCAGCTCGATCGCTTCGGCGAGGGATGCCCCGGGCCGGATCTCCTCGGCAATCGCCTCCTGCTCCGCGGTCATCCGCGCGAGTTCCTCGATGCCCCACTCGTACGTCTCGTCGAGGTCGATCGTGGAGCCAAGAAACGCGCGCGAGTGGAGGGCGTAGAGCTCGCGCCCTACGGCGTCGGATTCTTGCGCTGCGGGGAGCAGTTCACGCTGCAGAAACTCGGCGAGGGCGAGGTACGCGTCAGCCGAGTCGGCAGCGGCGCGAGAAAGGTCGCCCCCGAGGGCACTCGGCACCGGAGCCGACTCGACGAACCTCTCAAAGAATCCGCCGCTCGCGCTGTGCTTTCGGGATTGCTCAATTACTTCGCGCACTTGGCGTTTCGCCGGTGTCACGCCCCGCTCGATACCCAGCCGCAGGGTCTCGATGTACCCAGCGATCGCGCCAGGCAGGTTGCCCAGGCGACCGGCAATGGTGGTCCAGTCGTCAACGGTCTCGGTGGGCATCAGGTCGAGAATGTCGCGGATGCCCTGGGCCGGGCTCGCGATGACGTTCAGGTCGCGCATCCACCGGCCTGCATCGCTCGACTCGAGTGCCAGAGTCAGTTCGCGCCCTAGCTCATCTCGGGTCACCCTGTCGACGTCGTCGCGGTCGGTCGCGGCCGCGAGCTCGGCCAGTACCTTCTTTGCGGCGTCATCGAATCGCGCTTGACCAGCGGGCGAATAGTCCTCGTACTCGTCGTGGCGCCCCGGGATGCCGATCCAGGTTGCGATGCTCGGGTCGAGGTCGGCGAGGGTGGTGACCCACCCTTCGGCGATCGCGTCGATCGCGGTCGGGGCGCGGCCGCCAGGTTTGGCAGCGTCAGCGGGTTCAGTAGGTTCGCGCACTAGGCCAGATCGAGGTCGGTGTTGAGCAGGGCTTCGAGCGCGTCGAGGGCGACCTCCGCGCCCTCCCCTTCCGCGCTCAGCACGACCGTTTCGCCGCAGCCGATGCCGAGCGAGAGCACCCCGAGGATGCTCGCGGCGTTCACGGTCTGGCCCGATTCCGAGGTGAGCGCGACCTGGTGTCCGAGATTGGCGGCGGCCTCGGCGAAGAGCGAGGCTGGTCGCGCGTGCAGGCCGACTCGGGAGACGACGGTGACTCTTCGCTCGGGCATCCTGCCTCCTTCGGACTAATTCACACTAATGACTTTCTGGTGCCAGTCGACACCGCGGTAAATAATCAAGGAGGAGGAGCGAGATGAAGAGCAAGCGAATCGGCATCGCAATATTGGTCGTGGCAACAGCGCTGGGGCTGACCGCCTGCAGCGCGAGCGAACCCGTACTGCCCCGGGGCAACGAGAAGGTCACCCTTGACCCCGCGAAGTTCTCGACCCAGATCGACAACCCCTACTGGCCGATGAAGCCCGGCACCCGGTGGACCTTCAGAGAGACGGATGCTGAGGGCACGGTGTTCACCGTCGTCGTCATCGTGACCGACAAGACCAAGACAATCGCCAATGGCATCAAGGCGCGAGTCGTGCGGGACACTGCTTATCAGGGCAACGAAATCGTCGAGGACACGTTCGATTGGTACGCCCAAGACTCCTTCGGCTCGATCTGGTACCTGGGCGAGGATACTGCCGAGTTCGAGCACGGCAAGGTCGTTTCGCGCGCAGGCTCGTTCGAGGCCGGTCTGCACGGGGCGCAGGCCGGTGTGCTGTTGCCCGGGCATCCGCAAGTCGGGCAGTCGTATCGCGAGGAGTACCAGGCGGGCGAAGCCGAGGACAACGGCGAAATTCTGAGCCTGGTTGAGCAAGCCGACACGCCATTCCGGCACTTCACCGACATGCTGCTCATCAAGGACACCTCGGCGATCGAGCCGGATGTGGTCGAGTACAAGTTCTATGCGCGCGGTTTCGGCGCGGTGTTGACGCTCGATGTCTCGGGCGGCTCGGGCCGCGAAGAGTTGGTCAAGGTCGACAAAGCGCCCGCCGGCGCGGGAACAGGGCCGCTCGGGCATCCATAACTAGCCGACTTCAGGACGCCCTGGGCGCAGATTTCGGTCGCGTTGGTAACGGGCCGCGATGGCTACAGTTCAGTGCGCCGCGGCATCCCAGTTCGGGCCGGTGCCGATCTGCACGTCGAGTGGCACTCGCAGGTCGGCCGCGTTGCCCATGCGATCTCGCACGATCGCGGTGAGCACGTCGAGTTCACCGAGCGCGACCTCGAACACGAGTTCGTCGTGCACTTGCAGCAACATGCGCGACTTCAGCGACTGTGCCCTGAGGTCCGCATCGACACCGATCATCGCGATCTTCAGGATGTCTGCGGCCGAGCCCTGGATCGGCGAGTTGAGCGCCTGCCGCTCGGCGTTGTCTCGCAGCACCCGGTTGGACGAGTTCAGGTCGCCGAAGGGGCGGCGCCGGCCGAAGATCGTGGTCGTGTAGCCGTCCACGCGCGCTTGCTCGACGACGTTGCGCAGGTATTCGCGCACCGCGCCGAACCGGGCGAAGTAGTCGGTCATCAGGGCTTTTGCTTCGGCTGTCTCGATGCGCAACTGCTTGCTGAGGCCGAAGGCGCTCAGTCCGTAGGCGAGGCCATACGACATGGCCTTGACCTTGGTGCGCATGGTGGGCGTGACATCGGCGGGGTCAACGCCGAAGATGCGCGCCCCGACGAAGCGGTGCAGGTCTTCGCCCTCGTTGAACGCAAGTATCAGGCCCTCGTCGCCGGAGAGGTGCGCCATGATGCGCATCTCGATTTGCGAGTAGTCGGCGGTGAGCAGGGTCTCGAACTCCTCGCCCATCTCGAACGCGGAGCGGATCTCGCGACCGATCTCGGTCTTCACGGGCACGTTCTGCAGGTTCGGCTCGTTGGAGGCGATGCGGCCGGTGGCCGAGCCGGCCTGCTCATATGTGGTGTGCACGCGGCCGCCCGCATCCACCGCCTTGTCGATGGTCGCGATGATCTGCATGAGCTTGGTCGCTTCGCGGTGTTGCAACAGGTAGTCGAGGAAGGGGTGCGGCGCGATCTCTTGCAGGTCGGTGAGGCTCGCGGCATCCGTCGAGAATCCGGTCTTGTTCGAGCGCGTCTTCGGCATGGCGAGCTGGTCGAAGAGCACCTCTTGCAGTTGCTTGGGGCTGCCGAGGTTGATCTCGCGGCCGATCTCGGCGAAGGCCTTCTGGGCAGCATCCGCCGCGCTCTCGGTGAGGTCGGCGGTGAGACGCGCGAGAATGTCGCGGTTCACGGTGATGCCGGTGTTCTCCATCGTGGCGAGCACAGGCACGAGCGGCAGCTCGATGTTGTTGAGCACGCCGAGCGAGCCGGCGTCGAGCTTCTCGGTGAGGTAGTCGGCGATCCGCAGGATGTACCAGGCCTCGGTCGCGGGGCTCGCCGGCTCGGTCTCGGGCACGAGCTGGTTCGGGTCGGACTGCTGCAACCTCTCGCCGAGGTAGTCG
>SCSV01000264.1 GCA_004297555.1 Salinibacterium sp. | reverse complement strand
CCTTGGCGACCGCGAGCTCGACCTTGGCCTTGCCGTCCGAGAAGTAGATCGACAGCGGCACGAGCGTGTAGCCGCCCTCTTTGACCTTGTTGTTGATCTTCAGGATCTGCTCTTTGTGTAGCAGCATCTTGCGCTTGCGACGCGGTGGATGGTTGTTCCAGGAGCCCTGGTTGAACTCGGGAATGTGCACGGCATCGAGCCATGCCTCACCGCCGTCGATGTAGCCATAGCCGTCGACCAGGCTCGCCCGACCGAGCCGCAACGACTTCACCTCGGTACCCGTGAGCACCAAGCCGGCCTCATAGGTGTCTTCGATCGTGTAGTCGTGGCGCGCTTTGCGGTTGCTGGCAACAACCTGCTGGCCGCGATCTCTGGGCATGGGTCAATCCGTTTCTGTCGGTGACCACGATACTTGACCACCTCCCGGCGGCCTGTCGTTAGACCTTCAGGTAACGGTTGATCGCCACGCTGGCGGATGCCGCCGCAAGGGCAGCTCCGACCACTATAAGTATCGGCACGACGATCACCGCGTCGCCGAGACCAACGAGGGTCGTCGTCGACTGCAGCGCCCTGGACAGGTAGCCCTGCACGAAGAACTGCACAATTGCGACGATCGCGAGCCCCGCAAGCACTGAGCCGATTAGGGCAGCAAACACACCCTCAAGAATGAATGGCGTCTGGATGAACCGGTTCGAGGCCCCGACGAGTCGCATAATGCCGAGCTCTCTTCGGCGCGAGAACGCACTGAGCCGGATAGTCGTGGCGATCAGCAACACGGCCGCGACGAGCATCAACGCGGCGACCCCGATCGCGGTGAAACTCGCGGCATTCAACACCGCGAAGATCTGGTCGAGATAGCCCCGCTGGTCTTCGACATTCTGCACCCCGGCCAGGCCCGAAATGCTTTCGATCAGGATGTCCGCTTCGTTCGGGTTCACCAGATTCACCCGGAAGCTCTCGTTGAGCGTCTCCGGCGTCACGAAGCCTGCGATGGGGCTGTCCGCGAACTGGCTCTGGAAGTTCGCGTACGCCTCTTTGTGCGTCTCGTATTCGAACCTCTTGATGAACGGTTTGAGCGACTTCGACTCGAGCTGCGCCTTCACTGCGGCGATCTGGTCGGGGGTGGCTTCGGTCTGCGTGCAGTTGCCCGTGGTGTCCGCGGCCGTGCACATGTAAATCGCGACTTGGGCGCGGTCGTACCAATAGCCCTTCATCTGCCCGATCTGCATCTGAAGCAGAATCGCCGTGCCGACGAAGGTCAACGAGATGAACGTGACGAGGATGACTGAGATCACCATCGAGACGTTGCGGCGCAGGCCGTCCGCCGCCTCGCTGAACATCAGTCCCCAGTTCACGGTGCTACCCCCGCCGTCTCGGTGGGAGCCACCGGAATGGTCTGCGTTTGGTAACCGCCCTGACGTTCATCCCGAACCACCTGCCCGCTCACGAGTTCGATCACGCGACGTTTCATCTGGTCGACGATGCCCGCGTCGTGGGTGGCCATGAGCACGGTGGTTCCGCCGAGGTTGATGCGCTCGAGCAACGACATGATGCCGGCGGATGTCGCGGGGTCGAGGTTTCCGGTCGGCTCGTCCGCAAGCAGAATGGCTGGCTTGTTCACGACCGCCCGGGCAATGGCGACACGCTGCTGCTCGCCACCGGAGAGTTCGTGCGGAAAGCGGTTGGCTTTGCCGGCGAGACCGACCATCTTCAGGGCATCCGGAACCGCTTCTTGAATGAAGCCCCGGCTCTTGCCGATCACGAGCAGGGAGAAGGCCACATTGTCGAATACGGTCTTGTTGGGGAGGAGCCGGAAGTCTTGGAACACGACGCCCAGATTGCGGCGGAAGAACGGCACCTTGCGGTTGGTCAGTGTGTTGAGGTGCTGGCCGAGCACGTGCACGGTGCCCTTGGTCGGGTTCTCCTCTTTGAGGATGAGCCGCAAAAAGCTCGACTTGCCAGAGCCGGATGCCCCCACGAGGAAGACGAATTCGCCCTTCAGAATTTCGAGCGTGACATCGTTGAGAGCCGGGCGCGAGGTGTTGGGATAGGCCTTGGTCACTGCGTCGAAGCGAATCATTTCGGGGATGACTCTAGGTCGCGATCCTGACATTTGGCGGAGCGACACCCAGCCCGCGGCTATTGGCCTAGGAGGGGTGCCGTGCGACGCGATTTAGGTGGCGGAGGATGACACGCCGTGCAGAGCGGCCGGCGAGCGCTCTCAGCGGCGTGTCATCCTCCGTAACCGAAATTGGGAGCGGCTCGCCGGGCGCGGGAGGTGCCAGTACGAGCTGGATCGCCTGTTCGCGTGTCACGTTGGTGGGAAAGTTGAATCGCGCGAACTTGCCCTTGGGGTCGTACTTGTCGGTCGGGATTTGGATGGATGACGCGGCCAAGACTTGAGCGAGAAGCTTGCGCGCCTCGGCTATCGCCACGATGCGCTCGCCGTCGCGCAAGGGCATGACTAAGTTGAATCGCTCTCCATTGCCGAACTTCAGTGACAGGGAACGCTGTCCGAGTTCCGCAACTTGAAGCGACGCAACCGTGATTTCGGCGAACGCTATGGATTTTCGACCGTAACGAATCCGACCCGAGTCAAGATTTACCCCGACTACCGTGACCGTCATAGCGGTGGATATGAATAACCCGACGATGACCAGCGCAAGCGAGAGCAGGATCTGGCCGAAGTCGAACAGCTCCCCCGCAATGAAGCTAGAGAAGATCGGCGCCGGCTTTCGGGCGCCCTCGAGATGCACCCACCCTTGGGCATCCATTCCTACTCCTGGTCGCGCTTGCGCCACTTGATGCCGGCGCTGATGAAACCGTCGAGGTCGCCGTCGAAGACGTTGGAGGGGTTGTTGACCTCGTAGTCAGTGCGCAGGTCTTTGACCATTTGGTACGGCGCGAGCACGTAACTGCGCATCTGGTCGCCCCAGCTCGCGGTGATCACGCCAGCAAGCTCCTTCTTGGTTGCGGCCTCTTGTTCGCGCTGCAAGAGCAGCAGCCGAGACTGCAGCACGCGCATCGCGGCGGCCCGGTTCTGGATCTGGCTCTTCTCGTTCTGGCAGCTCACCACGATGCCCGTGGGAAGGTGGGTGATGCGCACCGCGGAGTCGGTCGTGTTGACGGACTGGCCGCCCGGGCCGCTCGAGCGGAAGACGTCGACGCGGATGTCGCCCTCGGGCACTTCGACGACATCCGTCTGCTCGATGAGCGGCACGACCTCAACCGCCGCGAAGCTCGTCTGCCGCTTGCCCGCAGAGTTGAAGGGGCTCATGCGCACGAGTCGGTGCGTGCCGGCCTCGACGCTGAGGGTGCCGAAGGCGTAGGGCGCGTCAACCTCGAAGGTCGCCGACTTGATGCCCGCCTCCTCGGCATAGCTTGTGTCGAGCACCGTGGTCGGGTAGCCGTGCTGCTCCGCGTAGCGCAGATACATGCGCAGCAGCATCTCCGCGAAGTCGGCGGCGTCGACGCCACCCGCACCAGCGCGAATCGTGATGACGGCGGGGCGCGCGTCGAACTCGCCGTTGAGGAGGGTTTGCACTTCCAGGTCGCCGAGCAGCTTCTGGATGCTCTCTAGTTCGGCCCGCGCGTCGGCGGCGGCAGCGGCATCCGCCTCCTCGTTGGCCAACTGCACCATGATCTCGAGGTCGTCGAGGCGGCTGGCGATTGAGGTGATCTTCGCCAACTCGGCCTGCCGGTGGCTGAGCGCGCTCGTGACCTTCTGGGCTTTCTCGGTGTCGTCCCACAGGTCCGGCGCACCGGCTTGCTCGCTCAGATCGGCGATCTCGGCCTCGAGCCGTTCCACCCCGACAACGCTGCGGATGTCTGCGAAGGTCGAGCGAAGGGCGGCGATCTGATCAGAAATGTCGAGCTCGTCCATGTCGCAGTCCAGACTACCGGCGCGGGCCCGCGCTCAAGACGAGCGCGCGGTAGCATCGAGGAGCCATGTCGACCGCCGAGCCACCCTTCCGCTGGCGCTCGATCGCACTGCCTGCGCTGCTGCCGACCGTGCTGTTCTCGATCGGTGAGGGCGCGATCATCCCGATCATTCCGACCGCTGCCGACAACCTCGGAGCGACCCTGGCGATCGCCGCGATCGTGGCCGGAAGCCTCACCGTCGGTGACCTGTTCGGCACGATTCCGAGCGGATGGCTCGTCGGGCGCATCGGGGAACGGCAAGCCATGATCGGCGCGATCGGCCTGTCGATCGCCGGACTCGCGATCTCGCTGCTCGCCACGAATCCGCTCGTGCTCGGCATCGGCATCCTGCTCATCGGACTATCTGCCGCCATCTTCGGGCTGGCCCGGCACGCGTTCCTCACGAGCTTCGTGCCGTTCGCCTACCGAGCTCGGGCGCTCTCGACGCTCGGCGGTACCTTCCGGCTGGGGTACTTCGTCGGGCCGTTCATCACGGCCGCGGTCATCCACGCCACCGGCTCGGCCGCCTCGGCTTTCTGGATCCACCTCGTCGCCTGCCTCGGGGCAGCCGTCATTCTCCTAGCGCTGCCCGACCCGTCGAAGTCGTTCGGCGCGCTCAAGGCCACTCGCAATGAGGACGAGCAAGTCGGCCTGTTCCGCACGATTCACGACAGCCGCCGCGTGCTCAGCCGACTCGGCCTTGGCGCGAGCCTGATCGGTGCGATGCGGGCGAGCCGTCAGGTGGTACTACCGCTGTGGGCGGTGAGCATTGGCGTGAGCGACACCAACACCGCGATCATCATCGGTATCGCCGGCGCGGTCGACTTCGCCCTGTTCTACACCGGCGGCCACATTATGGACCGTTACGGCCGGCTCTGGTCGGCGTTGCCGTCAATGATCGGCCTCGGACTCGGCCACCTCGTGCTCGCCTTCACCCACGATCTTGCGAGCAACGTGAGCTGGTTCATCTTCGCGGCGATGTTCCTTTCGCTCGCGAACGGCATCGGCAGCGGCATCCTGATGACTTTGGGTTCTGATCTTGCGGATGCCCGCAACCCCGCGCCG
>SCSV01000263.1 GCA_004297555.1 Salinibacterium sp. | reverse complement strand
AGCAGCCGTGACGCTCGTAGTAGTCGCGTTCCGAGGCGGGCACCGCTTCGAGATCGGGCACGAAGGGACGATCCCAGGTGCGCTGCCAGCAGAAGCCGAAGACGCAATAGAGGCCGACCAGCGGCTGCCAGACGAGGGCTTCCTCGAAGTCGCGCCAGGCTTCGGACAGCTTGGGCGCCAGGGCGGGTCCGACGAGGCGGGCGGCGAATTCGGAGAGGACAGTCTCCACCGGTTTCTCGGGGAAGAATTGCGCCGCTTGGATCACCGCGGTGTTCGGCCAGTAGGGCGTGCGGGACACGTTGGCCAGGCCGCCGAAGCAGCTGACGCGCTTCAGCCCGGTCTCGCGCATCGACATGAGCTTGGCATGGATCAGGCGGGGGAAGGGCAGGCCGAGCAGCGGCTCGTGGTTGTTCACTCCCGTGGCCGCGTAGTGCACGACGGGCTCGACGCCCTGGGCGCGCTCCTGCTTGAGCACGTCCTTTTCGGACTGATCGAGCCAGGAATGGAAGATGCTCCCGGCGACTCCCATGTTCTCCGGATATTTGGGATGTGGATACGGCAGGGCGTAACCGCGGACGAGCAGCGAGGGGCCTTCCCAGGTGATATGCTCGTTCATGCCCGCCTTCACGTGCTCATGCTCGACCTTGAAGGGCTCGATGCGGAGGATGACGTCGAAGGCCGGGTTGATCTCCGCGGCGGCGGAGCGAAGGTTCTCCAGGTAGCGGCGGATGCTCTGGCCGGCGGCCTGGGCGATCTTGTCGTGGTTGCGCCACTCGCGGATCATGTACGGTCCGCCATTGCGGCCGACGTAAAGCGACGAAGTGTGCTCGAAGCCGGAACCGCTGTCGTTTGTCCAGATCGACATGTAGCTGAGATCGGGAACCTCATGCATGATCTTCTGGAGCGACTCGCGATAGTGACGCATCACGATCGGGTGGTCCTGGGCCATCGAATAACGAGGCAGACGGGAACGGAAGGGATGGTCGACGCGCGCGCCGCGAAGGGTCGGGTACTTCGCGAAGAAGCGCTCCGGCATCGTGCGGGGCTCGAACATGCAGACGCCAGGCTTGAGTCCGTAGCGGCGACCGAGTCCGGCGAGCTTGACTAGATTGTTGAGGTTGGCGTCGAGATAGAGCGCCGGCCACACGCCCTTGGTCAGGGGAGTGTCGACGAAATGGTTGAAGCCCGGAGCGTAGGTGTAGAACTGCGGATAGTATTCGGAGGTCACCATGTCCTCGAAGGGCATGTGCGCCTGCAGGCCGTTGACTTCGCAATGCGTGAAGCCGGCTTCGGCCATCGCTGCGAGGTAGCGCTCCGGATCAAAGTTGCGGGCGCTGCGCCAATACTGCGTCAGACAGGCGTCGAACAAGGGGCGGTGAAAAGTGAAGGTGGCCGGCAGGAACAGGCCCGCGGCGAGCTTCTCGCGCGTCAGGTCCGAGGCCCCGTTGGCAAGGAGGCGGACAGCCGTGTAGAGAAAGGATCCGTGGGTCGCGCAAATCTCGCCTTCACCGAAAAAGGTGAAGGC
>SCSV01000262.1 GCA_004297555.1 Salinibacterium sp. | reverse complement strand
ACGTTCGGCTCGAGCCCACCGGGCACATCGTGACGGCGAACTACCACGGGATCTGCGCCGGGCGCGCCGGCTCGATCTTTTTCCCGATCATGGAGGGCGATGCGGTCGTCGTGCTGATCCCGGATGGCGATCTCAACAGCCCGGCGATCTGCGCGCTCGCCTGTGGATCGAACGCCTCCGCCAAGATCCCGCGCGATTGGACCTCGAACCGTGGAACGCCGCGTGTGCTCGTCGACCTCAACGTGCCGCTCGAGATCCGTGCGCCGGCGGTGAACATTACCGCGGCCGCCCAATTGAAGCTCAACGGTCGCTTGGTCGCGCCGGGATCGGAGCCCCTGTAGATGGCCCAGAACGTTTCGCCGCCGATCTCTCAGTTCTGCGCGGATTTCGATGTCCCCGCGCCGCCGATCATTCGGCTCTACGGCGGGGCCATCATCTCGACTCAGATCGACGGCACGAAGGGCGTGCCGGGCATCTGCACCGACGTCTTTTCGGTCATCAACAAGCTCGAACCGGCGCTGGCGGCGATCCAACCGCTCCTGACGGTTCTCGATGTCGTCGCGCAGCTCGGCTTCTGCTTTCAGCTCGCCGTCGAAGCCCAGACCAACCCGCTGAAGCTGATCGATCTCCTCAAGTGCGTTCCAGACCTGATTACCAAGTTGAACGCGGTGCTCGCGCTCGTTCCGCCCTTCCCGCAGGGCATCGCGCAGATCGTCACGATGTGCGTCGACGTGATCTCGACGGTCGCGAGCATCATGAAGTGCCTGGTGAATCAGCTCACCGCGCTCAAGACCGAGATCCAGCAGATCGACGACATGTTGAGCCGGGCCGGAGCGGCGCCCGCGGGGGACATGAAGCAGAACCTGCTCGTCCTCGCGCAGTGCGCGCAACGCAACGCGCAGCAACAGCTCGCGCATTCGCTCGGGGCCCTTGGCCCCATCGCCCGCATCCTGTGCGTGATCAAGACGATGCTGGTGAACACCGGCTCGGATGCCTGCAAGGATGTGGCGAGGCAACTCGCCTTTCCAGACCCCTCTTCGATCACCGCCGTGGATCAGGCGATCGCCAGGCTGACCGAGACGTCGGTCGCGCTCTCGGCACTCGTGACCGTATTGCAGACCATCCTGGGCCCGCTCGGGATCGCGCCGCCGCCCCCGTCGCCCGCCTTTCTCTGCCCCATCGATCAGCTCCTGAATTCGCCGCCTCCGCCTCCGCCTCCGCCTCCGCAGCCGGCGATCACCTCGGTCGATCCGGGCACGGGGACACCTACGGCGACGCCCACGATCCTGCGGAGCTCTGTCGGGCCAAGCGGTGTCACGATCATCCTCAACGGGACCGGCTTCACGCCGAGCTCGCAGGTCTTCTTCGGCTCGTCGAAGGTCGCGAACGTGACGCTCGAGGTCACGGATCTCCGGCTGCGCGCCGTGCTTCCCCAGACGCTCTTTTCCTCGCAGCCCGCCACAACGATCCAACTCTCGGTGCTGAACCCGGCCACCCAGACGAAGCAATCCGATTCCGGCCCGTTCGCGCTCGCTGTCGCGAAGACGCCGTTCGGCGCGCTCAACAACCCCGTGGTCAATGCGGCCGGTCAGCTCGTCGGCACCGCGGCGACTCAAAATCTGAGCTCGAATCAGATCCCGTTGGCGCTCACCTGACAAAGCGCTTTGGCCCCAGGCTGCCGAACACTTGCGTGTGACCACGCATCCTCGGGCCCGTGGCGCGATCCACGGGGCAATATTTCTCGGGCACGCTCGGCGCCCAACCGAATGGGCAGCGCGA
>SCSV01000261.1 GCA_004297555.1 Salinibacterium sp. | reverse complement strand
TCAGAGGTTCTCGATCGATTCGAACGACCATCCTGTCGGCGTTTCACGGCCAACTGCTCTGCCATTGAGCTAGAGAACCTTGGCGGATCCCGGAGGAGTCGAACCTCTCTTCTCCGTGGTGCTTACCCACGGCGCTCTTCCACTTGAGCTAGGGATCCTTGGCGGCGCTGCCGGGAGTCGAACCACGGCCCTTCCTGCGTAAGCAGGGATATGCACGTACACCACAGCGCCAGAAGCTATTTGATGGTCATTTGATCAAGCGCAGATGGCTTGTGACCTTTCTGATCTTGGCGCGATCTCTGGTGGGCTCGATGCCGATCGCCATCACCTGGCCATCGCATTCCGTGATCAGCGCGTGCGAGATCCCGCCGGCCGACAGCCGGGCGTCGAGCTCGAGCAGGTGCGCCTGGTCGTCGGCCTCGAGGGCGACGGCCACGGTGCCCTTGGGCAACCGAAACGGCGCCGACTCGCCGGCGGCATGCACCGCCTGGGCACAGGCCTGGCCGCGGGTGAGGCCGGCAAGGAGGATCACGTAATGGACCCAATCGTCGTCGGCATGAGGGGCCTCGCAGGCTTTCGCCGAGGCCGGGGGAGGGGAGGTCAGGAGAGCCGCGTTCGGCTGACTGTCAAGCTCGGTCGGATTGCATAGTTCTTACGCTAAGGCGATGTGGGGTGGATGTCAACGGGGTCTGGCATAAGGCAGGTGGGCAGGAGGTATGCCTTTGGATGACCAGGTGTTTCGACTCTACGAATTTCGGGTCCGACGTCGCCTACGCAAGAACGCGGTAACTCCGTACAGGCATGTCGATGGAGTGATCTCTCCGATACATCTGGCGGCGATCTTTCGTAAGACGCTCGACGGCGATGCACGCGAGAACTTCTTCGCGTTCCACTTCGACATCCGCACCCGGCTGATCGGCATCGAGCTTGTCGCCATCGGCAACGACTTCGGCGTCACCGTCCACCCCTCCAACGTGTTTCGCGGTGCCCTGCTCTCCGGGGCTGCCGGCATCGCCGTCGCCCACAACCACCCATCCGGAGACGCCACCCCAAGCCCCGAGGACGACGAGCTCACCGAGTGCCTCCGGGCAGGCGGCAAGCTCCTCGGCATCCCCGTCATGGATCACGTCATCGTCACCGACGCCGCCTACTACTCCTACCTCGAACAACAAAGGTTTCCATGGGACGCCAAAACCATTCCCACCTCGGCCCCAACGACGACGTCACCGTAGCGATCCACGTTCTCTATTACGGCCACTCGCTGTGCGCGCTGCCCGGTGTGCCGCGCGACTGGCCGGAAGGTCACAAGTGGACGACGATCGCCAACGCCGAGCACGCCACCTGCGAGACGTGCAAGGAGGAGGCGCTCAGGATACAGAGCCCTGTGGAGGCAAGCGATGCGAGTGCAGCTCGAAGCAACGGGACTTGAATTCGAAGAAGACGGCAACACCATCTGGGTCCACGGCCTGCGCGGCACCATCTTGCGGATCCAGTGCACGGGAAAGATCCGCATGATCTCGTGCGATGCCGGTGCCACGCCCCACGCCGACGTGAAGGTCCACGGCGACATCGCCATGTGCGTCCCCGATGGACCAGACAAGGAGTTCAGCAATGTCCACTAGCGCCGGTCGCATCCAGATCGACTTTACCAACCTGGATCTACTTTCGAAAGAGGGCTGGGCCACGTTCCTGAACGAGCGAAAGGAGAGGGCGCGGCAGCTCTCCAAGAAGAAAGATCCAGGCTTCGCCGACACCATTTTGGTGCTCACCAAAGATCCCGAGACCGGCGGCCCGCCGTCCAGGGGTGCCTACCTACTCGCGCACTACCTGACGATCTTCAACAGCGTTGACGACAACGACACTGAGATCGAACGCCAAAAGGACGGCTACGCAATAACGATGCGATCGGTCGGCCTGGTCGGCGAAGCCTTCGCGTCGGTGTGGCGCTCCGAGGCTTGGACCAGTCAGATGCCCGCCAACCCTGATGGCTCGATCCCTGCGTTCCGCGTCCAGCCGCGGCTTGATCTGAATCGCAGGGAGGTCATCATGCTGATGACCGACCACCGTGACTTCGGCAAGCTGGGTTTTGGCGCCATCATCACGCCGCACCCCGGCAAGCCCTGGAAGCGGAAGATCGACCCATGGATGGAGAGCGGAACCACAATGTCGGGGCGATTCGCGTCGTTCATCCCGTCCAAGGAAGATCTCGCCAACCCGGTGATGCTGTGGGCCGCCAAGGAATACCTGCGGCGCAGCAACCTCGAGAAGCTCTATGAACACCGACCCGTGCAAGGACCCGTGCAATGATCCCTGGCGAAACGCTCACCACCGGCGCCGCCGGCACCTGCCCTGAATGCGGAGTCACTCCCGAGCTTGAGGTCCTGTCCTCCCCTGGCGGCGCGGGCTTCTATCTCGGCACCCGCTGCAGGTGTGGTCCGTACTCGCGCGAGACTTCATATTTCAAAACTCGCCAGGAAGCCGACGCCGCGCTCGATCAGTGGTGGAAAGGCAATCGTGTCGGAAGTCGAGAGTAACGGCGCGCTCCGCCCCAAGCGGCTCACCCCCAAGGAGAAGGCTCGGTTGGTTGCGATCGACCAGGAACGGCCGATCACCAAGGACCGCGTCGATCATCTGCGCAAGCAGATCCACGCCATGGCCACAAACTACCCCGAGTCGCGCGCCCGCGTGAGGTCCTTGCTCAAGGCCGCCTTGGCGATCGCCGACGAGATCCTCCAGGAAATCGAAGTCCTCGAGCACGGCCAGTACGACATCACGATGAGCCCACACGAGCGCAAGCACCTCGTCTATAAGATCAAGTCTCACCTCAAGCTAGAGGAACCATGCCCGCCCTCACCGTCTGCATCATCTGCCCCGTAGCCCTGCCGGCGTTCGCGGCGGGCTGTGAAGACCCGTGGGCCTACGCCAAAAAGATGCTCGGCCGAGAAGGAGACAACGACCCAACCCTCCAGGCTCTGTGCCTTGACGACGGCGTGGTCGTGTTGTGCGATGAGGAGGGTCTCTTCAAGAACCTCCCGCTCAACCGGCAGATCCCCGCCCGCATGCCCGAGCTCGCCAGGCGCGGGATGGTTGCCGTCGGTGGCGTCGATGATGACCATGTCCGCGGGGAGCTCGGGCATGCGGGCGGGGATCTGCCGGTTGAGCGGGAGGTTCTTGAAG
>SCSV01000260.1 GCA_004297555.1 Salinibacterium sp. | reverse complement strand
CCTCGAGGCCCACGGTCACCAGCGCCGAGCCCATCGACCCACCGAACGTTCGGGCCTTGTGCATCGCGACCCAGAACTTCGAGGCCCGCAGAACCGTGCGGAGGAAGTCTTCCGATTGCTCGTCTCCCTCGATCGAGATCTCGGGCTTCCGCAGCCTGCCGAAGAGGAGGCCTGTGAAACGTTCGGTTGTGGTGCGGGCGAGTCGGATCGGCGCTGTGGGGCGCTTCATCCGGACGTTGTCGATTTCCTGCGCGGCGAGGCTGGTCCAACCCTCCTGAACGATCACGTCCGGCGAGATCGTCTCGAGCTGGTCTGCCGAAAAGCCTCCCCAGTCGTATTGATGGTGCGAATACTCCCGACAGGAATAGAAGTCTTCGTGTCGTTGCAGCACGCGGGCACGCGGCGAGAGCCCCTGGTTCCCGAGCTCGTAGAGGTACTCGCGCGACTGAAGCGCGCTCGCGCTGGTCGTGGGTTGACCCAGAGTGAGGTCGACCACGCGGAGAATCTACGTGGCGGTCCGAAACTCCCGAGACGGGCTCGGACAAAGCGCTTTGTCTACGCGGTGGCGATGAGGAGCCCAGAAGGGACTGCCCGTGTGAAGTCCGGTGCTTCCGGGCGATCGAGCCGCTTGAACAGCTTGGCGATCAGCGCGCGCTCCTCCTTGGAGGAGAGGAGCCGAAGGAACGCCCCCGGGCGCGCGCCGAGCAGCGCCCAGTGCTCGTCGCAGAGGCAGACCCCTGTTTCGACGCGGACGGTGAACGGGGCTCGAAGGGGAAGGCCGACCGGCGGCACCGAGACTACGATGCGGCGTGCCGCCTTGGCTGTGCAGCCAGAGCGCGGAAGTGGCTCTCCATGCTGCCGCGCCAGTCCGAAGGAACAGTACACGTCTGCCCGTGAGATCGAGATCATGATGTGGGCTCAGCGATCGCGAGCACCTCGGCCAGTCGCCAGATGATGTCGTGGTTCTCGTTCTCGGCGTCCTCCGGCTGGACGACATCGCCGATCCAGAGCTGGGTCGGCTCATGTCGTCCTTTGGCGACGATGTCGAGCTTTGGGTGGGCGTTCCGCCGGATCCGCTCCCCGATGCGAAACGTCGTCGGCAGCGTGATGGAGTAGTCGGGGATCGCGTGGAGCTCTTCCTCGCGGACCTTGATGGTTTGCTTCGGGAACTTCCAGGCCATCAGTTCTTCCTCGGTGGGAGCACCAGACCGGCGCGCGCCGCAGCCTTCCTCAGGTCGTGATCCTCGAGCCAGCTCGCAAACGCCTCGGGGGTCACGTAGTTCGCGGCGAGCTCCTTCAACGTGAACGCCATCCGGCGCTTGTTCGATCGCCACTGCCCTTCGGTGTGGTTCCGCTGCCAGTACAGGGCATCGGCGCCTTCGATGCCAGCGAGCACAGCCTGCGGGCCGATGACTCGATCGAGCTCGTGTGGCTCGAACCAGCGAAAGCCGAAGTATTCCATCACCGAGCGCCACGCGGTGGCATCCTTGTCCCGCCCTCGCACGATGTCGCGTTCGGCCTCGCGCTTGTCGTACGGGTCGATTGGCCCATTCCTGCGCTCGAGGTCTTTTCCGGAGAGGACGCGCTCAATAGCGCGCTCGACGTCGTCGGTGCTCATCTGCACCGAGAATCATCCCACGCGAGCCTACGGTGCTCGACAAGCGCCCGCCAGCGGCCCTTACGTCCTGGAGCCCGCCATGGCCAGCATCGCGAAGCACGCTGTGACCCCGACGATTGTTGAGACTGTTGCGATCGTCTCGGCGGTCTTCTGGACTTTCGGATTATGGATCCAGTCGATCGCCTTCGCGACCGAGCCCTGCGCATGGAGCGCCGCCTTCATGCGCTCGCTGGTCGCGCGCAACATTCTGTTGTCGGCCTTTTCGACGCCTTCATCGGCCTTGTCGAACTCGGCCTCTGCCTTCTTCTGACGCGCGCCCCAGTCGGGCGCCTTGCCGCCCTTCGGTCCCTTCCCGGGCTTCTTGAATCCGCCGCCCTTGGCGCCGGGCTTGGAAGAGAACTTCCCTTTGTCGCGTGCGTGCTTCTGCTCTTCCCAGGTCATGCGCGGGAACCAGCCTACCTCAGCGCGGCGTGCCGTCGAAAAGACCGCTGGACTGGGCGACTAGAGCTTCGGCCAGGTCTCCGGACAATGCTCGACGCGAGCTACGTAACCGCCGCAAGCGCACCCCACCTTGCGCTCACGCAACCAGATCGCCCCGCAGCCATAATGATCGAGCAGCGTGACGCACTGCCAAAACGGATAAGGCGGTAGCGGATCTGGCGGTGCTCGATGGTCAGGCGGAGTCGGATCCTCCTCGAAAGGCGGCTGGAGCCGAATCGGCTCCATCTTGATCCGAACCAGCTCGCGTTCGCCGAGCGCCCTCACGACCTCTGGATTGAACGCTATCGGCCACGACGAGTGTGCCATGGTCTCCATCATCGCGACGTAACGCCCGGAAGTCGAGGGATCACGATGACCCCGCGCGCGTTCGGCACGATGGGCGTTCGCTCTGCCGCGGCCCGCGCGCGGATCTCCTCGCGGGCTCGCTGGTAGGCGACCGCGCGCACCAGATCCACGAGGCGAGCGCGGATGATGGCGACGCCATCGAACGGCTGTCGCCACTCGACGCGGAAGGTCTCGGCGACCGCCTCGTAGCCGGCTGCCGCGGCGTCCTGAGCAAGCCCGTCCTTCGCCGCGGCCGCAGTCATGCGGCGGGCCTGGACGAGCGGCGTCGCGTTCGACGCGTGCACCTCCATCTCGAAGGTCAGCGTCTCTGGGAC
>SCSV01000259.1 GCA_004297555.1 Salinibacterium sp. | reverse complement strand
TTCTCCAGGAGTCCCCTTTGGAGCTCCATACAAAGGCCCAGCCCGCCTCTCACTAATCGAATATACATCAAGCGCTACACTGTTTGGGGCTACAGTGTAGCCCGACGTGGTTTGATAGCTAAAGACCGTGCAAGCCGGGCGTGCATCAGCGGCTTGCGTTGTGCCGAACCGGGCGTGAGGTACAGGATCGGAACGAAAAAACCCCGGCGCGAGTTTTCGGCTAACGGGACGGCTTGCCGGGCGTGCGTGGTTGTGGCGCGGAGTGCGCGGCGGTGACGCGAAGAAGCGGCTGCCGCCAGTGCGCGAGCCGGTCGTCGTGGGGTGCATCGTCGCCATCATTCGGCGGCGATCTTGGGCGGCTAGAGAGAAGGCGGCGAGCGCGTTTTATGCTTCGTGCTCGGCTTCTTCCTCGGCCAGCTCGGCGGCTAATTCCGGGTCGAGCGTGAGGCGCGCCGGATGCGTGCGGGTGTGGACTTCCTTCAACTGCCGAATCGAGACCTGCGTGTAAATCTGCGTCGTCTCCAGTTTCGCGTGACCGAGCATTTGCTGGATGAAGCGGATGTCAGCGCCGCCCTCGAGCATGAGCGTCGCGCAGGTGTGGCGGAAGAGATGGCAAGACCCGGTCTTGCCGATCTGGGCCGCGTCCACGTAGTCGCGCACAAGCTGAGTCAAGCGGTTCGGCTCAAACCCAAGCCCGGCGTTGGTCAGGAAAACCGTTCCGTCATCGGGCGAGAGCGACAGCGACGCCCGCGCGTCGTCGAGGTATTTCCTGACCCAAGAGAAGGCGCGTTCGCCGAGCGGGATCATCCGATCCTTTTTGCCTTTGCCTTGGCGGATGAAGACCGTGCCGCGCTCCTGGTCGAGGTCGTAGAGTTTCAAACCGATCAACTCCATGCGCCGCATTCCGGTCGAGTAGAGCGTTTCCAAAACTGCCCGGTCGCGTTGTCCCAAAGGACTGGATACGTCAGGCAGGCCGAGCACGCGCTCGGCCTCCGACGCCGTGAGCACGTGACGCGGGAGACGTTTCTCGGCTCGGGGCAACTCTAGATCGGCGGCGGGATTCGCGAGCAAGAGGTTTTGACGGCAGAGCCATTTGAAGAGCGCCCGCACTGGCACCAGGCAACCGTGTTGCGAGCGAAACGAGAGCGGCTCGCCGTTCTTTTTTCGGTAGTGGTAGAGCCAGCGTTGATAACGCTCCAGCGTCGGCTTCGTCACCTCGCACGGGCGCGCAAGGCCGCGCTCCTCGGCCCAGTGGATAAATTCCCGCAAATGATGCTCGCGGCTTTCGATGGTCGCTTCCGAGTAGTTTCGGACGCGCAACGACTCAAGGTAAGCGTCGGCTAGCGCGGCAAAGCCCTGGCTGTCACCCGCGGCTCCGAGTGGCCGACGCGCCCCGCGTTGTCCTTTCTTCGGCATGGCTACGGTGCTCGGGTTACGCCTATGCCGCCGCGTCATCGTCCGCGCCGTCCTGATGTGCGTTTTCGCCCGGTTTCGGCTCTTTTGACGGTTTCTCAGAGGAGAGCGGCGCGTTTTTCGCGCCCAGACTAGGCCCCACTTCGGGCAGACTTGGCCCAGACTTCTCCCCTTTTTGCCCAGACTTCTTTTCGTCCAACCCAGACTTTCCCTCCGTCGTAGGCGTGCCCGCGTGCAACTTCGTCACGTCGAGCAAGCCAGTGAGGAAGCGCCCGCCGTCCGCGCCGCCGCCGTCGTAAGCCAGCTCGTAAATGAACGACTGTCCGCGCCCGCCACGATGCGCCAAGAGGTATTCCATTTCCTCTAACCGACTCAGATGCGTCTTGAGTTGGCTGTCGCTCCAGCCGGTAAATTCGCG
>SCSV01000022.1 GCA_004297555.1 Salinibacterium sp. | reverse complement strand
TTCCGATCTCCCGGATATCGAGGACTATGCGGGTCATCGCGGCCTCTATTTTGAGCCCTCTGAGTGGCCGGGCCCGGTGGTTACGACTGTGGAAGATCTTGCTGCCGAAATTGCGAAACTCGCGGCCGGGACGCAAGATCACTCGATCGCCAAGAACTATGCGAGCATGCGACAGCGATTCTCTGCGCACGAAGATGGCGCAGCGACTTCTCGCGTCATCGACGTTGTCTTCCGCAAGAAGCCCGGTGGGCAGATCGTCTACGGGACGACCAAGACGGCTCGTCGGACCGTGCTCATCAACGCCGGTCGTTTCGCGCCGAACGGTATTTCGTCGTCACTGTTGAACCTTCTCGACCAAATCGACCACTCGCTGTTCGACGTATCGATCATCTTCACCAGCCGAAGAACTGCCCTCATTCTCAACAACCAGCGCCAGGTTCATCCCAGCGTCAGGCAATTCGCTCGAGTCGGCGGGATGAACGGGTCGAAGTTCGCGCACCTCTTACGTCGGTTCACCGAAGCTCGCGCGGACTTGCGGTCGCATGCATCGAACCCGACACTTCGCCAACTCTGGGACGACGAATGGACCCGCCTCTTTGGGTCCACGACGTTTGATTTTTGCATCGACTTCAGTGGATACGGCGGGTTGTGGGCGGTGCTCATGCTTCATGCGCCCGGGGCGACGCGGTCGATTTGGATGCACAACGACATGGTGGCGGATTCAAATCGCGAGGTGAACGGAAAGCGGCCACAACGGCGCACCCTGCGCGGCATTTTCACGCTGTATCAGGAGTACGACCACCTTGTTTCAGTGTCACCCGCGCTGGCGCGCGTAAATGCTCAGGCCCTATCGAAGTACGCCCCGGCCGAGAAGTTCGAGTCATCCGACAATCTCGTCAGCGTGCGGCGGGTACGAGAGAACGCCGCCGTGCCGCTGGACATTGCAACAACAGACGAAGTCACTGGCGAGCGCCCGGACTGGGCGGAAGACCTTCTGAACCGGCGCGCCCCCAAGACCTTCATGACTGTCGGGCGAATCTCACCCGAAAAGAACCACGAACGTCTTATCCGGGCATTCGCCCTCGTCCACCGCGACGACCCAAACACGCGCCTGGTCATCGTCGGTACCGGGCCACTCCTCGGCTACCTACAGGATCTGGTCGTCGAACTGGACCTGGCCGGCGCGGTGTGGCTCACGGGGCACCAGGTCAATCCCCATGCGGTCATGGCCGCCGCTGATTGCTTCGTGATGTCAAGCAACTATGAAGGTCAGCCGATGGTGATCTTCGAGGCGATGCTCGTGGGGTTGCCGGTCTTGACGGTTGATTTCGGATCGGTGTCGGACGCGCTCCCGGAGGGAACCGGGCTTATCGTCGAAGCCACGGTCGACGCGCTCGCGGCGGGGATGCGCCGCGTCCTGGCCGGGGACATCCCAGCACCGGGATTCGACGGCGATGCCCACAACGCCCAGGCGGTTGAGCAGTTCTATCGGGCCATTGGGGCGGATAGCGCGAATTAGGCGCTAATCAGCGCTTGTCGGATTCAAGCCCCCGGGGGAATACCACGAAGACACGCGGCGGGCATTCATTGTGTCGTGCGGGGTTCAAGCCCTTGGGGATGCGGCGATGATGCGATCACCGATGTATGGAGCGAGTGTGCTCGCGAACATGGAGGTGAAGTGGTGGGAACCGAAATAAACGACGAGTCCTCCGATGACGGCGTGGCAGGTCTGGGCCGAGCAGAGGATGTCGTCCATATCCACCACCGCAAAATGTTCTGCCGAGGCAGCTTCAAGCATCGGGTTGCGGTAGACGGGCAGAGGAAAGGTGCACGGGTCGTATTCGCGCATGTGCAGGGCAACACACTTCGGAATGTCGCCGCCGGTGGATGGGTTGTCCCGCAAGGCGACAATCGTCTTCCCGGGCAACTGCGACCAAGCGCTCTGGAAGTCTGCCGCGGTAATCTGGTGGGTTGACCCGGCGGCCGCGGTATAGCGGTATGTGAAGTTCGCGAACACCACTGTTGCGATTGTCTTGTCGGCCGCTACGTCAGCGAGGACATCTTTTCCCCAGCGTGCGCAGCTGCCTACCGCGCTCTCGGTGTCATAGTGGGCGGCAGCGACACCATCGACCCCCGTGCCAGCGCACCAACTCTTCAGGTAGGCGACTATTTTCAAGCCGTGGGACCGGCCATAGAGATCCAGAGGTACAAGGTACTGTCCCGCATGGGAGTCGCCGACGAGGGCGATCGTCGCCGTCGGACGGGTTGTGTCACCCTTCTCGCAAATGATCACAGTCGGGTCCTCGACGTCTTGCTTGCACGCGTCATCGGGCAGGACGCCAACTCCAATGTCCGTTTCGGCGAACACGGGATCGGTAAATTTTTCAACTCGGTATGGGTGGGCACAGCTAAGGGCTGCCGCTCCGACGCACGGCGAGTGGGGTACGACGACAGCGACGACGGCGGGTTTCGACATCTGCGCAAACACGAGCCCAGACGATCCGGCCACAAGAAGTCCGACCATCCCAGCAGCCGCAAGGGTCACCCACGCCGGACGCGCAATGAGCGGGACGCTATTGCGGATCGGGTCCTCTACAAGTTGCTTTGTCAGCCCGCCAAGGGCAAGCGAACCCGCGAGAATCAGGACCTTCATGGGCATGGTGAGCTCGCCCCCAAGTAACAACGGGAGGATCACGATCGGCGGCCAGTGCCACAGGTATGTGGAGTATGACACGTCCCCGATCCACTGGACGGGGCGCCAACGCATGACCCGGCTGAGTCCGATTGGCTCGCCGGCCCAGATAACTGCGATCGCGCCGACTACAGGCACCAACGCAAGAGCGCCGGGAAACGGAGTTGACTTGGTGAATGTGAACATGCTGGCGGCAATCGTGGCAAGGCCCAGCGCGCTGACGGCAAGGCGCGTGCGCGGGCCCGCATTGTGGGCGCCAACTATGGCGAGGATTCCCCCGATGCCAAACTCCCACGCACGGCTGAGGGTCGAGAAATACGCCGCGGGGTCGTTGTCTAACACGCTGATGATCGAGTAGACGAGCGATGCCGTCGCGACCACAGCGAGCAAGCCGAGGATCGCTTGGGTGCGGTTCTTCCGAAAGCATGCAACGACGAGCAGGATGAGGATAGGCCAGACGACGTAGAATTGCTCCTCCACGGAGAGCGACCAATAGTGCTGCACCGGAGATGCGCTGTTCTCAGCGCCAAGGTAATCGACGCTGTTCAGGGCGAGCAGCCAGTTCTCGACGTAGGCCCCGGCCGCAGCGATTTCCTGGAACCACTGTCGCCAGACGATCTGAGGTAAGAGCAAGTAGGTCGTAATACCTGTCACCGCGAGAACAAGCAAACTCGCCGGCAGAAGGCGCCTCGCGCGCCGTGCCCAGAACTGGCCAAGAGAAACGTCGGGGCGGCGGACCAGGTGGCCAATGATCAGGTACCCGGAAATCACAAAGAAGACGTCGACACCGACGTATCCCCCGGTCAGACGCTCGGGCCAAAGGTGAAATCCAATAACTCCCAAGACCGCGATGGCTCGCAAAGCCTGGATCTCCGGCAGCATTGCGCCGCGCGATTGCGCCAAACGCTTCTGCCGAGTTCCAGCGGATTCAGTCAAACTAGGAATCCCTCCGGCCCTTTCGTGGTCCATATTGTGGCAATGCAGGAGCTCGTCGTGAACCTCCCATCCGCCGATGGTACCTTCTCGGGCGCGTAGGGGTGATTCCGGACTAGATCGCGCCGGGTTCAAGTCCCGGGGGGTGTACCACGAAGTCTTTCGCGATCTCATCGGTCAGCTCGTTGGAGAGCCCGGCGGCATCCGCGAATTCCGGCCACGACTCGACCGCGTCTCGCACTGCACCGATCGCGGTGATGGCGCGCTCGATGCCGAATTCGTCGGCGACCGCCAGGAGGTCGGCGCGGCGGATGTCGCGGAACTTTCCGTTAACGCTCATCAGGTGCTCGCTGAGCCAATGGCTCGTCGGCGAGTAGGCGTGAGTCAGATCGTAGGCAGGAGCCAGCGACCACCTGCCATCTCGGTTCATCAGAAACGCGAAGTTCTTGGTGTGGTCGTCGCAATTGGCGGCGAAGACATTGAAGACCATGCGCAGGTAGGCCTGGTTGACATCGCTCTCGGGAAGGCCCAGGGCGCGGATGCGCGTGAACAGTTGTGAGTAGTCGTTGACGCGGATCGCATTGAAGTCGAGCCCGTCCATGCCGCAGAGGCTCTGCAGGTGCAAGCGCTCGCCGGCATCCGTGCGGTCGAAGCGCCGGGTCATGAAGTGGGCGCGACCGTTCTCTTCGAGCAGCCTGGTCGGCGACATGCGGATGCCCGCGGCTCGCGCCATGAGCGAGTACGCGTACTCCACCCGCCCGTAGTTGCTGCCCGTGCCGAGCCGTTCATCGCCGCCCACACCGTCGAACTTCAGCAGCCACGGCTCGAAGCCCTCCGCGGGTGCGACGTGCCCCGAGCGGATCTCGTCGGTGGCGGGATTCACGTTGACGATGGCCTTGGCGCGCGCGCCGCCGGCGCTCGTGCCCACTTCGATGATGCGGCGCAGGGCGGCTTGCGATTCGCTCTCACTCGCGAGTGAGCCCGTGACAGCCCGGCGGGCCGAGCGCACGAGGTCGCCGAGGTCGAGCGCGGTCGGTGGCGGAAGGCTGGGGGTGCGGTCGGGGCGAAAGCCCAGCGCCCCCATTCCCCTCTCGCCCAGGTAGGCAAGACGGTCGAGGGCGGTGACTCGCTCGGCCGGGATCGAATTCCGGGCGAGCCAAGCATCCACGATGCTGTTCCCGAATCGGTCGGGCAGCGAATCCGCGACCGTGGGAGGCAACCCATGGAACGTCTCGGCGGGCAGCCCGGGAAAGGCGTAAAGCTTTCGGGCGAGGGGCATGATTGCCGGGGCGAGCTCGATTCCGCCCCGAATCCAGGCGGGGTCGTACTCGAACACGTACGCTCCGCGCTGCCCGGGCGCAATCGCGCCGACGCGTTGCCCCCACGCGACGACCTCGACGAGATCGACGGGCACGTACGCGGGGGCGGCCATCAGAGTCGCGCTCGGGGCACTCGCTGGGGCCGCGGGCGTTGCCGCCGGGTTTCGCGCAGCAGCTCGATCGGGCTCGGACCTTCGCCTCTCGGATCGAACGAGGCGAGCCAGTCGGTTCGACCGAGCACGCGCGCGACGCGAATGAGTGTCTTGAGGCTCGATCCTTCTCCGCGTTCGAGAGTGCGCAGCGCGCCGATGCTGATGTTGGCCCGCGCGGCGAGTTCATCTTGTGAGATCAGGGCGGCGATGCGCAGCGACCGCACCTGCTCGCCAAGGCTCTGTTCCCAATCATCGACTGATCGCGCATCCATAAACACCAGTATCCCACTGGTTAACGCAAATTAGCTAGCTAAAGATCAATATTCTGACGGTTAGCGGTGTCTATTTCGCTTTCGGGGTCTTGGCCACGCGGTTA
>SCSV01000258.1 GCA_004297555.1 Salinibacterium sp. | reverse complement strand
CCGAGTCACACCCAAGCCTGTTAAGTGTGACCCTCCAGGAAATCGACCCTCCTTTTGAACACTCAGATCACCGAGCGTTTTCCAGCGCACTCGCACTTAAATTTTCCCTCCCATTACTCCTCCAATAAAGACTCTAATAATAAATACAAAACTTAGTATATTTGTATGTTTTATTACTAGTATAGGTATGGGTGATGTGTGGTAGGTGTAGGACAAGGTAGTTGGAGGGTGTGACATGTCGTTGCAGGGTGGTACATGTTATACCCTGCAACTCCATTGTGGGATGAATCGGATTTAATGCGGACTTAGCGCGCTCTTTGGAAACCACGTGCGCCCTTACAATTCCCGGATAACGCATCACGTCACACCGGAATTGAATACGCGCGCTGAGTGTTGCGGCGGGCGAGTTCATGGTCGGCCTCGGGGGCCTCGTAGATGTCGCCGATGTCGAGCTCGTTGCGCAGGTGGCGGTGGACCTTGCGGGGTCCGGTCAGGTAGAGCCGGCACGCGAGTTCGTCCCAGTCAGCCTCGGTGAGCGCGGGGTAGGGCCTGGGGCCGCGTCGGCGCAACTTGAGATGCGAGGCAGCCAGGCAGAGGGGGCGGCCGCAAAACGGCGTGGCGCGCAAGCCAGGCCAGATGTCGTCGACCTGGGCGAGGTAGGCGAAATCGAAGATGGTGAACGAACGCCCCTTCACCATGACCCGCGGCGCAAGGCCGACCCCGTAAAACCCCGGGCCGGTCCACTCGAAGTGGTCTCCGGAATACTCGGAAGGGCCGTAGCCCCAGCGGTTGAGGTAGAGGTAGTCGCCGGCGGTGCGCTGGGTGCGCCTGAGGACTTTTTTGGACCAGACCTCGGCGAGCTCCGCGCGCGGGACGTAGCCGGTCAGATCGGTGGTGTGGGGACGATCGGGGGTGACGAGAACCAAGGGACGCTCCGGGACAAAGAGAGAGGTCACACGAACCTTCTGCCGTACTCCACAGGCCGCCTGCCTCACGCACTGCCAAACGTCGCCGTGTACTTGGCCACCATTTCGAGCGCGCCCTCGTCGAATAGGCCGAAGAAGCCTTTGACTCCCGCGGCCGCGGCGATGCCGTCGGGCCACCGCGCGCCAATCTGCAAGATCAAGTTCACCCCGTCCTCGACCTTCTTCCACAGCCGCACGCTGGACATTCCAGCGACATCGAAAAACGGCGCGCCGTCGCCACCGAAGATGGTGATCCGGCGCCCATCGACGACGACCGCGGCGACATCGCGCAGAAAGTCAAAACGCCAACCATCGCCCAGGAGCCGCTGGATGTGCGGGCCCCAGGTCCCACATTCCGAGGCGAGCAGGAACACGAGGACCTCGGCGGGTGGGTTGCCGTGCCACAGCGGCGCGTGGACAACCAGCGGATCGAGCACGCCCAGGACTTCTTCGATCGCTACGTGCTGATCCAACCACGCCTTGATGTCAAAGGGCATCGAGCGTCGAGCATCGCCCATCGCCGGCGTCGAAGACAAGACGCCACCGCTAGAGTCGGCGCGTGCGGACCACGCTAAAGAAACGTGGCGATCGTACAGACCGCCACGGATTCGTGGTGAGAGCTACTGCTGCTGGTGCTCGGCAGCCCAGATGGCGTCGGCCTCGACATCGGGCACGGTGCGGAGGCGATCGCGTTCACGACGGGCGGCATTCAGCCTGTCCTCTGCGCGTTGAATGTCCGCCGGGTTATCGTCCTCGTCTGCGTAGTCCACCTGCAAACCGAGCCTGCCGATGCGGCTGCACAGATCACACACGGCGTAGAGACTCGGTTCTTCCGGGTCTCGCTCGACGTGCGTGAACGTGCGCCGATGACAGTGGTCGCAGTTGGATACAGAGCCGCGGCCGTGGTGGGCAGCATTCCAGCACAGATGGCATCCGTAGACGCCGTCGTAGCAATCGCCTCCGTGCCGTGCCTCTGGATCGCGGCCGACGTTCATCGGGGCGCCTAGTGACAGATCATGCATAGAAGGTCTCCTTTCAACCTTCTTAT
>SCSV01000257.1 GCA_004297555.1 Salinibacterium sp. | reverse complement strand
GGTGCAGGAGGTCCTCCTCCGCTGTCACAACTCGCTCGACCTCACCGTACCCAGCATCGGCGAGGTCCGCGAGCACCTCCTGCACCAAGATTTCGGGAACGGATGCCCCACTGGTCACGCCGATCGTCGAAACGCCGTCGAGCCACTCCTGTTTGATCTCGCTCGCATAGTCGACCCGGTAGGCGGCCTTGACACCGTTCTCGAGCGCGACATCCACCAGGCGCACTGTGTTGGAGCTGTTCGCTGACCCGACGACGATCACGAGCTCGGCGTCCTGGGCGACTTTCTTGATCGCCACTTGCCGGTTCTGCGTGGCGTAGCAGATGTCGTCGCTGGGCGGATCGTGCAGCGCTGGGAAGCGCTCGCGCAGGAGGCGCACGGTCTCCATGGTCTCGTCGACGCTCAGGGTGGTCTGCGACAACCAGACCAGGTTGTTGGGGTCATCCACCTCGAGCGTTGCGACATCGGCCGGGCTGCCGACGAGCGTCGTGCGCTCGGGCGCGTGGCCCATCGTGCCTTCGACTTCTTCGTGACCGTGGTGGCCGATGAGCAGAATGTGGAAGTCATCGCGCGCGAACCGCACAGCCTCGCGGTGCACCTTGGTGACGAGCGGACAGGTGGCATCGATCGCCTGCAACTCGCGATCGGCAGCACCCTGAACCACACTCGGCGAAACGCCATGGGCGCTGAAGACGATGTGGGCGCCCTCGGGCACCTCATCGACCTCGTCGACGAAGATCGCGCCCTGCTGCTCGAGGGTGGAGACGACGTGAATGTTGTGCACGATCTGCTTGCGCACGTAGACCGGAGCACCGAAATTGGCGAGAGCCTTCTCGACCGCAATGACCGCTCGGTCGACCCCCGCGCAATAGCCGCGCGGGGCTGCCAGGAGCACCCGCTTGTGTCCGGGGGCCGGGGTATTCTTTAGCCTGTTCCGCTGGGCGGGAACGCGAGGGTTCTCGAGAGAGACGGCGCTGCCGTTCGAGATCGTGCTCACGGCCACAATTCTAGGCGGGCAGGCTGCAAGAACTCGGAGGGTGAGCAATGGCCGAAGATGCGCTGCCCACCGTTGATGCTCCTTGGGGCGTCGCTCTCTTTTCCAACAAGATCAAGGGGTGGATTGATCGGCTCGGCACGGCGTGGGTCGAGGGTGAGATCACCCAGTGGGGCGTGTCGGCCGGCAACGTCTACGGCAAGCTCAAAGACCTCGATGACGATGCGACCATTTCGTTCACGGTCTGGTCTTCCGTGCGAGCAAGACTGCCCGAAGACCTCAAGCAAGGCGACCGCGTCATCGCCCTCGTCAAACCCAACTACTGGGTCAAGGGCGGCACGCTCACGATGCAGGTGTTTGAGATGCGCCACGTCGGTCTCGGCGACCTGCTCGAACGGCTTGAACTACTACGCCAGAAACTGCGGGCTGAGGGCCTGTTCGAGACCAAGAAGCCACTGCCCTTCCTGCCCGGCACGATCGGTCTCGTCACCGGCAAAGACAGCGATGCCGAGAAAGACGTGCTGCGGAACGCGCAATTGCGCTGGCCCGCCGTCGAGTTCCGCGTCGTGCACGCCGCAGTGCAGGGCGACCGCGCCGTCTCCGAAGTCATCCGCGCGATACAGATTCTGGATGCCGACCCGCTCGTCGATGTCATCATCGTCGCCCGCGGAGGTGGCGACTTCCAGAACCTCCTGGTGTTCAGCGACGAGGCGCTCGTGCGGGCCGCGGCTGCCTGTCTCACGCCACTCGTGAGCGCGATCGGGCACGAGGCGGATCGGCCGCTGCTCGACGACGTGGCGGATCTTCGGGCATCCACCCCCACCGATGCCGCGAAGCGCGTCGTGCCGGATGTCGCTGAGGAACTGCTGCGTGTGCAGCAGGCGCGCTCGAGCGTGCGGCTGCGCATCACCCAAAGGCTGGCTACCGAGGTCGACCGGCTCGAGGCACTGCGCTCGCGACCTGTGCTCGCGAGTTCCAGCTGGATCATCGAGCAACGTGCCGACGAGCTTTCCCGGCACGTTGCTCGCGGCCGCGAGGTGGTCGACCGCGTCATCGAGCGCTCGCACACCCGCCTCACCGAATTGACCTCGCAGCTGCGAGCACTCTCCCCGCGGCACACCCTCGAGCGCGGCTACGCGATCGCTCAGTTGCCCGGTGGCACTGCGGTTCGGGATGCCGCCGACGCGCCGGCGGGAACCCAACTCACCATCACCGTCGCAGTCGGCTCCCTCGCCGCCACGGTCGACTCCGCCGATCGGGGGCCTGTGGACAGCGCCGCGGGCGCCAAGCGCGCTGGGTAGGATCGAGAGGTGGCCAGCCCGAAGAACGACGACGTGACCGCGCTCAGTTACGAGCAAGCGCGCGATGAGCTCATTCAGGTCGTCAACGAGCTTGAGCAGGGTTCGTCGAGCCTCGAGGAATCGCTCGCGCTCTGGGAGCGCGGAGAGGCGCTCGCCAAGCGCTGCGAAGAGTGGCTGATCGGGGCCAAGGCCCGACTGGACGCGGCACGCAGTAGCGCAGAGTAGCGATGGCCGCCAGGAATCCACCGCGGATCGTCGCTGAGCTCGGCCGGCCCGAGACTCCCGAGGAGACCGCCGCGCGCAAGGCCGCCGATTCGCAGAAGCACCGCGCCAACCAAACGCTGCTGAACTTGATTCTTGCTCTGGCAGCCTCGCTGCTGATCGTGTTCGTGATCGCGATCAGCGTCAACGCCCCCGCGCCGAGCACCTCTCATTCTGTCGACTACGCTGCGATCGCCGCCGAAGCGCAGGGTGGCACGACCGATCCGCTGATCGTTCCGAAGTTGCCCGAGGCCTGGTATGCGAACGACGCGCGCTTCGAGAAACGTTCCGAGGTGCTCACCTGGTACATCGGGTTCATTACCCCACACACCCAGTTCATCGCGTTCAACCAGGGGATCGACGCGAACCCGACGTGGCAGTCCGCGGTGCTTGAGGGCATCCATTCGACCAGCAGCACGACGATCGACGGAATCAAGTGGACAGTGTTCGACAACCGCGATTCCAAAGACCCGGGCAACTTCGCCTACTCAATGGCGGCCATCAGCGGGCGCAATACGATCGTGTTGCACGGCACAGCGTCGGACGCTGAATTCAGACAGCTCGCGAAAGCGATCGCGGCGCAATTGGAGGCACCATGACGACAGAGGCACTGAGCCCGTCCCAGGTCTGGCAAGACCTGCTTGAGGGGAACGCGCGCTTCATCGCCGGTGAACCTCAACACCCGCGGCAAGACGTGGAACGCCGGGCCCAGCTTGCCCGCGAGCAGACACCGCACGCCGCCCTGTTCGGCTGCAGCGATTCACGATTGGCCGCCGAGATCATTTTCGACAACGGCATCGGCGACCTCTTCGTGGTGCGCAATGCGGGCCAGGTGATCTCGGATTCGGTGGTTGGGTCGCTGGAATACGCCGTGAGCGTGCTCAACGTCCCCCTGATCGTTGTGCTCGGTCACGATGAGTGCGGTGCCGTGCTGGCGGCGATCGATTCGCAGGGCACGGACGCGAAACCCTTGCCCCCGCACATCACGACCCTCATCTCCAAGATCATCCCCGCCGTTCGACGCGTCGTCGGCTCTGCCGAAGGCGCCGTTGACACCTCGCTCATCGACTCGCAGGAAGTCGGCCGGGAGCACCTGCGCGACACAATCGCGGAACTTCTGGAGAGCTCCGAACTGATCAGCGAGGCCGTGGCCGCCGGTACGCTGGCTGTTGTCGGAGCGAACTACCGACTGCTCGAAGGTCGCGCGGTTCCCGACGTCGTTGTTGGCTCCGTCTGAACCCGTGAACCCCGTTTTCGATCGAGAAGGGCGAGAAGCGCCGTGAGCACCGACTCTTCTGAGGATTACCACATCGAGCACGACACAATGGGCGAAGTGCGAGTCCCTGCGAGCGCCCTCTACGGCGCACAGACTCAGCGTGCCGTCGAGAACTTCCGCATCTCCGGCTCGGGTCTCGAACCCGCCCAAATCGTGGCACTCGCCCGAATCAAGCGCGCTGCCGCAATTGTCAATGGCGAGCTGGGCATCATCGACGCTCCAGTCGCCGACGCAATCATCGCCTCCGCTGACGAGTTGATCGAAGGACGGCACCACGACCAGTTTCCGGTCGACACGTACCAGACCGGCAGCGGCACCTCTTCCAACATGAACATGAACGAGGTGCTTGCCACGCTTGCCACTAAGCGACTAGGCGCGACCGTGCATCCCAATGATCATGTGAACGCCTCGCAGTCCTCCAACGACGTGTTCCCGACCTCAGTGCACCTCGCTGTTACCGGCGCTCTACTGGGCGAGCTGCAGCCCGCGCTCGACCATCTCGCAGCAGCGCTCGAGACCAAGGCCGAGCTGTGGAAAGGCGCGGTCAAGTCTGGCCGCACTCATCTGATGGATGCGACACCCGTCACGTTGGGTCAAGAGTTCGCCGGCTACGCCAGGCAGGTGCGGCTCGGTATCGAGCGCGTGCAAGCGACGATCCCGCGCGTGGCAGAGGTTCCGCTCGGCGGCACCGCGGTGGGCACGGGGATCAACACTCCCCCGGGTTTCCCCCAGAGGGTGATCGATGTTCTCGCCACCAACTCGGGTCTGCCCATCACCGAAGCGCACGACCACTTCGAGGCGCAAGGCGCCCGCGATGGCCTCGTCGAGGCATCCGGCGCCCTCCGGGTGATCGCCGTGAGCCTCACCAAGATCTGCAACGACCTGCGCTGGATGGGATCGGGGCCGAACACCGGGCTTGGCGAGCTGCACATCCCCGATCTGCAGCCGGGGTCCTCGATCATGCCGGGCAAGGTCAATCCGGTCATCCCCGAAGCCGTGCTCATGGTGTGCGCGAGGGTGATCGGCAACGATGCGACGATCGCGTGGGCGGGGGCATCCGGCAATTTCGAACTCAACGTCGCGATTCCAGTGATGGGTACCGCGCTGCTCGAGTCCATTCGGTTGCTCAGCAATTCGGCCATGGCGCTCGCCGACAAGACGGTGGCCGGGCTTGAAGCAAACATTGCTCGCGCCCTCGCGCTCGCCGAATCGTCGCCCTCGATCGTCACACCACTCAACCGCATCATCGGCTACGAAGCGGCAGCCAAGATCGCCAAGCACGCGGTAGCGAAGAAGTTGACGGTGCGCGACGCAGTGATCGATCTGGGCTTCGTCGAACGAGGGGAGATCACGATCGAGCAACTCGACGCCGCCCTCGACGTGCTCTCGATGACACACCCCGGCTAGCGATCAGGGCTCGACGAGTAGCACCTGCTTTATGCCCCGCCCATTCACGGTCACAACCTTTCGCTTGCCAAGCGGGGCAGCCAGATCGATTGGGATCATGACGGATGCCGTCACCGAAGCGTCATCACCCGTGCAGCCGGCGACGTGGTCGACGTTCTTCTTATTGGGCGAATCGGGCAACCCGTAGTAGACCCCGATCTTGACCGTGCGATCGGTCTCGACAACAACGGCGCTGCGCGGGATGCACAGAACCGGCCCTCGCACGTTGATGACCATGTCGGCACTGTCGGCGGCGGAGTATCCCGAGGCGGGCACGCGACCGATATAACCGGGGATATCGGTCTTGCCGAACAGGGTGAACTCCTTGAGCTGGCCCAGGTAATGCGGCTGCGTGCCCAGGGCGAACTCCTGGTAACCCACAATCTTCGCGGCCACCAATCCCTCCGGTGGCTTGAACGTGCGGGTGACAAGCCGGTTCACAATCTTGGGATTCGGCGACCCCCACATGATCTGGATCGGTGTCTTCGTCACTTTTGGTGGCGAATCAACGACGCCCGCCAGCGACGTGGACACCACGACGATCCCGAGCGCGAGCGCCCCGATGCCGCATAAGAATCGCCGCAGACCGTACGAGCCGCCGCCCGGTTCGTTCGCGTGCGGGTCGGCGGTGCTCCAGCTTGCGAGAGTTCGCCACTGGCTGCGCGGCGCGAACAGGCCCCAGAGCAGCACGATCCCGAGGGTCGCCGCGAGAATCTCAAGAAGCCAAGTCACCTTAAGACCCTATGCGGTCGCGACGATTCGTCACGCCAATTCGTTGGACTCCAGCATCTCGGTCACTAGCGCGGCGATTGCGGAACGTTCAGATCGCTCCAGAGTGATGTGCCCGAAGAGCGGATGCCCCTTCAGCGTCTCGATTACGGAGGCCACGCCATCGTGCCGACCGACCCGCAGGTTATCGCGCTGCGCGACATCATGGGTGAGCACGACACGCGAGTTCTGGCCGATGCGACTGAGCACGGTGAGCAGCACATTGCGCTCCAGCGACTGCGCCTCATCCACGATCACGAAAGCATCGTGCAGTGAGCGACCTCGAATGTGAGTGAGCGGCAGCACTTCGAGCAGGCCGCGGTCGAGCACCTCGTCGAGCACGTTCTGCGAGACGACCGAGCCGAGCGTGTCGAACACCGCCTGGGCCCAGGGGTTCATCTTCTCGGCGGCATCCCCCGGGAGAAAGCCGAGCTCTTGGCCACCCACGGCATAGAGCGGGCGGAACACCATGATCTTGCGATGCTGTTGCTTCTCGAGCACGGCCTCAAGACCGGCGCACAGAGCGAGCGCCGACTTGCCGGTTCCGGCACGACCGCCGAGCGAGACGATGCCGACTTCCGGGTCGAGGAGCAGATCGATCGCAAGGCGCTGCTCGGCCGAGCGCCCGTGCAGGCCGAACAGATCGCGGTCACCGCGCACGAGGCGCATCGCTCCCCGACCGGACACACGTCCGAGGGCCGAGCCCCGCTCCGAGTGCAGCACGAGGCCGGTGTTGACGGGCAGATCTTCCACGAGCCGTGAATGCAGTTGCTCAGTGTCGTACAGCCCGGCCATCTGTTCCGCGCTCAGATCGATTTCGGCCTGACCGGTCCAGCCCGAGTCTGGGGCGAGTTCCGCCCGGTATTCGTCGGCAGCGAGGCCGATCGACGCGGCCTTCACCCGCAGGGGCAGGTCTTTGGAGACAACCGTGACGGCCACGCCATCGTTCGCGAGGTTGAGGGCGACCGCGAGAATGCGCGAGTCGTTATCGCCGAGTTGCAGTCCCGAGGGGAGCACCGACATGTTGGAGTGGTTGAGCTCGACCCGCAGCGAAC
>SCSV01000256.1 GCA_004297555.1 Salinibacterium sp. | reverse complement strand
AATGGCGAGCAATGCCGCCATTGATCGCGTACTCGCTGCCGCCGTTGCGGAACAGCGTGCGACTGATCGTGACCTCGGAGTATTCGATCGGCAGCGCGCCATCCGCATTGTCGATTGTGAGCAGCACCTCTGCGCGACCGAGCGGGCCTTTCGTGGCAGTGCCGGCGAAGATGACGTCTTCCATCTTGCCGCCGCGGAGGGTCTTCGCGCCCTGCTCGCCCATGACCCAGGCGAGGGCATCCACGACATTGGACTTGCCGGAGCCGTTCGGGCCGACGACACACGTGACGCCTTGCTCGAACGAGAAGGTGGTCGGCTGCGCGAAAGACTTGAAGCCCTTGAGGGTCAGGCTTTTGAGGTACAAGCCGCCGCCTCTCGTCCGTGCCGAAATGTATCGGTCTACGGTACCGCGCGCTCCCGGGGCCGTCTTGCAACCAGGGCCAATAGCCCGCCGAATACCGCGGCCATCACAACGGCGCCCGCCCAGAGGTGGATCGACCAGTCGAGATGCCCGGCAATCCCGAGGATGCCGAGAACACTCGCGACGAAGATGGCAGGAACGGTAATCGCAAGCACGAATACGTTCGCCGCTAACCGGCTTCTGATGAGGTCGGCCGCCATCCCGGCGAGCAGGCCCGCGGGAATCAGCAAGTAGGCGTCGTCGAAGACACTCAGGGCGGCGGCATTCGCGGTCAGCATGACGGTCATCGCACCGAATGGCCAGCGCCCGGATTGCGCAATGAGCACCGCGCCGGTGATGATCATCGCGGTCAGTATCAGGCTCGCGGCCCCGAACTCCTGCGCGAAAGCAGCCGAGATGCCCGGAGTCGCACCATACGCCCAGGACTCCACGATCGGGTTCGCGAACTGTGTGAAGAAGGTCGCGAGCGACAGCAGGCCGGTGTAAGCCACGATCGACGGCCAGGATTCGACCCAGGATGCCCGGGCCCCCTGCCCTGACGCCCGATTCCACGCCGCGCGCACTGGGCTCACCACCATGAGGCTCATGCCGAACGCGAGCAGAAGGTGGGTCGGGCTGAGCAGCGCTTCGACATCGACCTCGACACCGAACAGGGTGTGCCAGATGAAGTCACCGACGCCGCCCGCCCAGAAGACCAGTACTCCGATGAGGGCGAACTCGTAGCCGGCGGGCAGGAGGCTGGCGCTGCGCTCGAACAACCGGCGGATTCCCGTGCTTGCCTCCGCCTGCGCAGCGACCGGTTTCGACCGCCACGAGCGCGCCGCGCTGCCGACGAGGAACACCGTCATCACGAGGAATCCCGAGTAGAAGACCCCGTGCCAAGGAGTGATGAAGGACTCCAGGTCGGGGAGGTGATGGTGGGCCCAACCATCCAGGAAGAGGCCGCCGATGAGCCAGACGGTGAGGCCAGCCATGATTCGGTCGAAGCGGAGTGCGGCCCGGGTGTGGGCATCCGGAGGTGAAATCTCGGTGGTGAGCACGGTGAATCCTTTCGTCGTATCGCGGAATTGCGATTTGTTTGGTCAAAAAAATTTCGGGCTACCGCGGGCAGCAGCTCGAGACGATCTCCACGAAGCGAGCCAGGTGCGCCATGATCGACGGTCCATCCGGCTGGTAGAACACTTCCTTTCCTTCGCGGCGTGAGCGCAGCACACCCGCGTCGCGCATCATGGCGAGATACTCGGACGCCGTCGACTGCGCGAGCCCCGATTGCTCGGCAACCTGCCCGACTGTGCGCTCCTCGCCGTGCGCGAAGACCTCAAGAAGAAGCTTCTGGCGGGACTCGCTCGCGAGCACCTTCAGAAACCCCTGCGTCTCGGTAAGCGAGATCGTCACGGCGTCCTCTCATATCGGTGATTACCGATACATTACCGGCCGACCGACGCTGTGGCAACCCCGCCCCGTGCATAACTCCTGCAATTTTTTGGCTGGCGCGGCAGGCATCCCGCAAACATGCAGAATTCCGTGCCCATCTGAACGGGCGCGGAAATTCTGCTGGAGTGATGCACGCGCGGCACGGGGGGGCGCGGCGGATCGGGGGGCGGGGCGGCTACACCTCGCAGTTCTGCCAGCGGTCGCTGGCGTGGAATCGTTCCGCCTTCGCCTGGATGCGCTTGCCGTAGTCGCCGTCGAGGGCGTTCTTGGCGATCTGCTCGGCGAGGTCGACGCGTTCAGAGCGGTCGGCTGCCTTCAACTCCTTGAGGTCGGCTTTGAGGTTGTCGGGCAGCTTAGTGATCAGCGACCCATGGTGATCCTTGCGAGCCTCGGCGCGCTTCTGAATTTCAGCACCATAGACGCCATTGAGCGCATTCTGGCGGATCTGCTTCGCGGCATCCCGACGCTCCTGACCCGGCTCGAGCGACCGGAGGTGCTTGAGGTCGGCGCGGAAGTTGGCGGGAAGGTGCGTCCAGATATAGACGAGGTGCTGGGCGAAGCTG
>SCSV01000255.1 GCA_004297555.1 Salinibacterium sp. | reverse complement strand
CTTGGAGTGGGTGAAGTGCCGTGCCGGGCCGCGGATCTCCCAGATGCCGTTGTCGGGCCGCATCCAGTTGTCCTCGACGTAGGCCATGAGGGCGCGCTGGAGGGGCCAGGAGAAGTCAGCCTCGCGGGCGCCGAGCACTCGGGCCGCCTGCAGCGCGATCATCACCTCTCCGAAGACATCGCCCTGAAATTGGTTGTAGGCGCCATTTCCGGCGCGCACGGGCGCAGCCCCCTCGTAGCCGGGGAGGCTCGAGACGATCCACTCTTCGAGACGGCGCTCGCCAGAGAGTCCATACACGATTTGCACGTCAGCCGGATCTCCGGCGATAGCGCGCAAGAGCCAGTTGCGCCAGGGGTCCGCCTCGTCGACGAAACCGTGGTCGAGCAGCACGTGCAGCGTGAGCGAGGCATCGCGCAGCCAGACGTAGCGGTAGTCCCAGTTGCGCATGCCGCCGAATTCCTCGGGCAGGCTCGTTGTGACGGCAGCGACGATGCCGCCGGTGTCGTCGTGGGTGAGGGCGCGCAAAACGAGCAATGAGCGGCGCACCTCGTCCGG
The DNA here is from genome assembly GCA_004297555.1 of Salinibacterium sp. GTDB lineage: Bacteria > Actinomycetota > Actinomycetes > Actinomycetales > Microbacteriaceae > Rhodoglobus. The sequence goes on along the minus strand of SCSV01000255.1, from coordinate 3,183 downwards.
GTACTCCGGCGAGCGCATGGTCGCGGATGCCCAGTTCTGCCACCATCTCGTCGTTTCATCGATGCTCGCCTCGACGTTGACGCCACGCGGTGTTGATCGGTGTGCCGGATACCAGGTGAGTACGAGGTCGACGGTCTCGCCCTCCGAGATCTCGAAGTCGGCAACGTGCGCGTGGTCTGAGGCGTGCAACTTGACCCCGCGCACGACGATCGCGTCGGGTCCGGCAATCGCGACGAGCTCCGGTTCGGCCCCGCCCATCTGGCGCACCCAGGGCAGCGCGCTCGCGTAGCCGAAGCGCACGCGCAGCTCGGTGTGCATCGGCACACGGCCCCGCACTCCGCGGATCCGGCGAATCACGTCCGCACGCCCGTCGCCTTTCGGCATCAGGTCGGTGACCTCAACTTCGCCCTCCGGCGTCTGCCAGCGCGTCACGAGGATGAAGGTGTCGTCGACGTAGCGCCTCGTGCTTGTGGCCGTCGCAGCTGGATCGAGGGATGCCCGGGGCGCGAGCAACCAGCGCCCGTGGCCCTCGTTGCCGAGTAGCGCGCCGAACGTTGAGGCCGAGTCGAATCGCGGCAGGCACAGCCAGTCGATGCTGCCGTCGCGTCCGACGAGCGCGGCAGTGTGGCAATCGCCGATCATCGCGTAGTCGCGGATTCGCATTGCCACCGTCGCTCCTATCGGTCGATCGTGACGAGTCCGGCGGCCTGCAATTGCTCGGAGAGCCCGGCACCGTGCGGCGCGTAGAACCAGGTTATCGAGCGGGCCTGGCCGTGCTCGGGCTTGCTGCGACCACCCGCGAGCACCGCTTCACTCGTCGACAACTGGCGAATGGCAACCGCCGCGACATTCTTCGGATGCTCTGCCGCGAACTCCCCGTAGATCTGCTCGTCGTGCTGGCCGTCATCGCCGATCAGCAGCCATTTCAATTTCGGAAACTCCTTCGCGATGCGGGCAAGATTCTCCCGCTTGTGCTCCTGGCCGCTGCGGAACCAGCGATCGTGCGTCGGGCCCCAGTCGGTGAGCAGCAGCGGGCCGCGCGGGTAGAGATTGCGGCTCATGAAACGTGTGAGGGTCGGCGCGATGTTCCATGCGCCAGTGGAGAGGTAGAGCACGGGTGCTCCGGGGTGGCATTGGACCAGCCGGTCGTAGAGCACGGCCATCCCGGCCACTGGGGTGCGCGCATGCTCGTCGAGCACAAAGGTGTTCCACGCGGCCAGGAAGGGCCGCGGCAGCGCCGTCACCATGACGGTGTCGTCCACGTCGGAGATGATGCCGAACCGCGTGGCCGGATCAACGATGAACACGGGCGCGGTGACCGGTTCGGTGTGGTCGGTGCGCAGGCTGATCGTCTGCCAGCCGGGCGTGAGGACGACCTCGATGCGAGCATCCAGCACCCCGCCCCGATCCACGCGCACGCGGTGTTCGGTGCCGCCCGCGGCGACGACTACGTCGATGTCATCGATCGGAATGCTCGAAAAGCTGCGCCAACCCCGAACCTTCTCCGCACGTTGCGGAGCCGCCGCCGCGCTGCGCGTGAGCACGACGCGGCAGAGCACCCGTATCCACTGGGTCGTGCCATATCCGGCATAAGGCACGATCGTGGTCGTGAGCCCCCGTCGGCGACCGAAACGCTGGCGCCAGTGCTGCAAAGCGTCCTCGATGCGTGCCGCGCGATGGATGATCGCCATTTGCACAGTCTGTCGTATCCACTGCAGAACTGGCATCAACTTGAGTTTGGTACGTGTTTTTTGGCGCGACACGGGCTGTATTAAGGCCTGCGCGATAGTATCTTTTGAGACCGATTAGGGGAGGCGACGTGTCAGCTCAAGTGATGGCCGATCAATCGATTGATGGCCGGATGCCCTTGCGAAACGAACCCGTTCAGGCTCGCAGCACGGCTCGGCTGGCCACCTTGCTCGACGCCGCAGCGGCCGTTGTGAACGACATCGGCTACGAGTTGCTCACCACGGCGATGGTTGCGGAGCGGGCGAATGCTTCGATCGGCACGGTCTATCGCTACTTCCCCGACCGCATCGCCCTGTTGCAGGCGCTCGGTTCCCGAAACCTCGAGCGCGTGCTCGGTCGGGTCATGGACGAGATCTTCGACGAGATGCACGAAGACATCAACGCCACGGTGGCGGCTGCCTTCGAAGTCTTCGTGGAAGCCTGCCGCACCGAGCCCGGGTTCCGCAGTCTTCGCCTCGGCGACGTCATCGATCTGCGACCGCCGGCCAAGGAGCGCACCTACAACTCCGTCGTCGCTGATCGCATGCTCGACGGGCTCATCAGCCGCTTCGGAGTCGAAGACAGCCCTGCCCTCCGCTTCCAGTTCGAGATCGCCATCGAGGTTTCCGACGCTCTCGCCGCTCGCGCGTTCTCGCGTGATTCCAACGGCGACGAGGCGTTCCTCGGTGCTCGTCGCGACCTCTTGACCACGATGCTTGCGGACGCACTCAGCAGCTAGGGCATCCGTCTATTCGGTGGGCAACGCTAGATCGCCCGCGCCTCGGCGCCGCTTAGATTGCTCGTCGCAGCGCGTTCAGTCGCGCCCGCCACATCGACAGCCGACCGGGATGCTCGGCCAAGCGCGGCCCTCCCACCCAGCTGCGCACGATGCGGATGCCGTGCAGCGCGTTGAGCGCCCACAGCTCGAGGCCGTCCAACTCGGCCGGGGTCACCGCTTCGCGGTGCGTTTCCACGCCGAGCGCGGCCGCGAGGGTGAGCACGCTCCGGGCGGTCACGCTGTCGACCCGAATGAACTCGTCGCGCGGACCGCAGAGAATGTCGCCGCGCCACCAGAGGAGCGCGGTCGAGGTGCCTTCCACGACATAGCCGTCGGGGGAGAGGATGACCGCTTCGCCCGCGCCCGCGGCTTGCACCGAGGTGCGCACTCCGATCATCGCCTCGAGGTCGGGACCTTTCACGCCGGGCACGGTACGCGGGTCTTCGCCGGTCCAGGTCGCGACCACAACCGAGCGAGTGAGTTCGGGCGCGCTGCGAAGGCGGAAAACGAGCAGGGGTGCGCCGGCGCGGGACTGAAGCTCGACGCGCGGAAACCAATCGCCCTCGCGCGGGATCAGCGCAATCGCGGCATCCCAGAACGCTTCCGGGTCCACCTGGGTATAGCGCTCGCGCGCGATCGAGGTGAGGAACCGGGTGCGGTGCAGGTCGAGGCCGAGT
>SCSV01000254.1 GCA_004297555.1 Salinibacterium sp. | reverse complement strand
CCCCGGCACCATCACGTGGGCGTTCAAACCCATCGCGACGGTGGCGGTGGATGACCTCCGCGCGACCGAGCTCACGGCCCTCGCGGCCAAGAATTGGTCGTACTACGCGCGTGTCAACGGCGCGAACATCACGGTCGAGGGTCGCACCTCGAGCGGGCGGTTTGCCGACGTCACGCACTTCATCGACTGGCTCCACGCCGAGATCCAGGCGGACGTCTACACGCTGCTCATCAACAATCCCAAGGTCCCCTACACGACCACGGGGATCGAGCTCGTCAAGAACACCATCGCTGGGGCGCTCCGGAAGGGGCAGGCGCGCGGCGGTCTCGCCGACGACACCGTCCCCACCGTCACGGTCCCCAAGATCACCGACACCGACGCCAGCGATCGCGCGAACCGCATCCTGCGGGACGTCAAGTTCACGGCGCGCCTCGCGGGCGCCCTCCACCACATCGTCATCCGCGGGACCGTTTCGGTCTGAGGTAAGCCCATGGCTGGACGCGCAACTACCCATTCGCTCCGCAGTCTCACGTTCTCGTATGGCGGCTATTCGGTCGACTCCGGCCGCGCCGACGAGGGGGACGTGGTCACGATCGAGCAGGAAAACGACGACTACGGCTACGTCGGCGGCCCCGATGGCGAGGGCATCTTCTTCGAGCAGGCCGCGGGCGTCACTACCGTCACGCTGCGCCTCATGAAGAGTGCGCTCGCCAACAGCGTGTTCTCGGCCATGCAGGCCGTCGCGAGGGCCCTGGGCGGCGCGCCGGCGCCACTCATGATCAGCAACGCACGCGGCACCGGCAAGATGATCTCGATCGCCGCCGTCATCGCGAAGCTCCCCGACGAGCAGTGGGCGCAGCAGCCCGGGCCCGTCGAGTGGCGCTTCCTCGTCCACGACCCTGACCGCATCGTGAACAGCAACTGATGGCCCGCCAAGAACGCAGCGTCCAGATCGGCGCCGATGCCTACAGGCTTCGGCAGCTCGGCGCCACCGAGGGGCTGGTCGTGTACAGCAAGCTCCTGAAGGTCCTGGGGCCGATGATCCGGGCTGCCATCGCCGAGCCCTTGGTCGCGAGCGCGGCCAAGCCCAAAGCGATCCCGGCCAATCCCGGCACCGAGCAACCCGCGAGCGACGAAGCCTCGCCCGAGCTCCTGGATCTCTCGGACAGCGCGGGCATGAAGATCGCCAGCATCGTGATCCAGGGCATCGAGAACCTCGAGACGTCCCTACTCCAGGAGCTGTGCGATAAGTTCGCGCGCTGCACGTCGTGCCAGCTCGAGCCGGGTGGACCCATGGTCGAGATGGCCGGCGACATCTTCGACAGTCACTTCGCAGGGCGCTACACCCACCTGACCAAGTGGCTGCTCGCCCACCTGCAGCTGAACTTTGCTGATTTTTTAGTCGGCAAAAAGGGCTCCGCCAGCCCAAGCCCGGCGGGATAACGGTCCACGTCCCCGAAGGGATCGACTGGTTCGTGTGGCGCGTGCTCACCCACGAGCGCAACCGAGCCTCACTCGCCGAGATCGAAGAGAAGTGGTCACTTGCTGACCTGCTGAGCGCGCACCTAGCGCTCGACG
>SCSV01000253.1 GCA_004297555.1 Salinibacterium sp. | reverse complement strand
GGCGCGGTCTGCCTGCCGTACGACGCGATGAGGCTCCAGAAGATTGCCGGAACTGAAGCAAGGTCTGTGCGGTCGCCAGGCCCAGGGTGGTCGGCCGGCACATGCACTGGGGCCCACGTCACGTCGGCTTCGCTCAACTCGTAGTAGCCGATGCGCTGGCGCAACTGGAACGTGCCGACAGTGATCGGCACCTGGGCAAGCTCGATAGTCTTCAGCAGATTCAGATCGGTGTCGACGAATGGCATGCGGCCCCTTTGTTCGGTGGGGCCGACGTTACCGGGTTACCCTCCGGATCGAAACGGGCGTGCCGTGAATCTAGGCGGAGCGACGCAGTAAGTAGGTGCTCTCCCCGGCAGCGGAGTGGCGACCGTGGCGATCGGACACCCACATCCGCAGCACACCGACCAGCTCATCACCCAGGCGTGCCTGCCATGGGGAACCCATGGCAGGCACAGGGCCCCACTCGTTAGGCTGAAAAGCCCGAGGGGTGTTACGAGTGGGAAGAATCGAATCCACCGTGCTCGCCGATGAACCTTCGGCTACGACGAAAAAGCTCATCAGAACGTCCTCACGTCGGCGTGAATTACGCAGCCGCCGAGGACCAGAGCAACTGTCTGCAGACTACACCCGCATGGGCGTTTTCAGGCAGAAAATCTCAAGAGTCACTTGCGGTCTGAGTGCGCTTCAGCATTGTGATTGAGCACGTCGAGACTGCGATTTGCTACCGCTTCGGAGACCGCGCGCAACGTCAGATTATTCGCGCGTGCGTAATTGCGCAGAATCGCGAACGCATCATCCACCCCGATGTTGCCCATCGCGGACACTACTCCCTTGGCCTGTTCAATCAGAATTCGGCTCTCGAGCGCCCGCTGAAGCTGCTGCGTGACGATGCTCGTTTCGCGAATGCTGCGCTCCTGCAAAATGCCGATCGTTGCGACATCGGCAAGCGCGTGAGCAACGGATGCGTCGGCAGCGTTGAGTGCGCCCACCTCGGTTCCGAACAGATTCATCGCCCCCAAAATCTGGCCGCGGAGCCGCATTGGGCTGGCATGCACCGAGCGAAACCCTTGCTCGACCATTGCCGCCTGGAACGCCGGCCATCGGTTGCCCGAGTGCTCGATGTCAGCAACGTCGACGGCGACCCCGGTGCGAAAACACTGCACGCACGGGCCTTCACCCGCATTCAGTTGCATGACCTCGACGAAGTCAGCCTTCTCACTCGTGGAGGCCAGCAGCTGCAACTCGCCCTCGTCATCGGCAAGCATCAAACCACCGGCATCGACATCGAGCAAGTCGACGCAGGCGTCGACAAGCGTGTGCATGAGGTCTATCACGTCATAGTCGGCGGTGAGCGTGTCAGCGACGGTGACGAAAGCCGCATTTATTCGTTCTTCTCTCGACAGCTCAACCATGGCGTGTCCTCACGAGATATATGGCTCGCCTCCAAGTCCACCGCCCGCGGTTGCCATTAGGTGCCGGGCGTAGACTGGCTGCACGGCGTGAAAGACAGCGCCGAACCCGAAGCATGCAACGTGAAAGCAATCGATGTCGGATGAGCGTGCTGCAAGCACTGGCCGCGGCGATCGAGGCGACAGCGGTCGGCGTCTGAGCGGGCTCTATGCCCCGTTCATCGAACAGCTCGACATCACCGGCGTATCCATCTCCGTGTTCGACGATGCCGGGCGGCAATCCACAATTTGCGCGAGCGACGACTTAGCCGCTCGACTAGATGAACTTCAGTTCGAGCTGGGCGAGGGCCCGCACTGGCACGCTTTACGTACCGGCGAGCCTGTACTGGTCGCGGCACTGACGAACGAGCCGGATGCCAACTGGCCCATTTTCGACGCGGCAGTACGCGACCTGCCGGTTGGGGCGATCTACGCCTTCCCGATGTTCATGGGTGCGGTCACCGTCGGCGTCATCGATCTATACCGCTCGAATCCTGGTGTCATGGATGCCCGCGACATCACCCTCGCCACCACGCTCACACATCGAGTTGCCCGGGGAGCAGTGCAAGAGGCCCTGCATTCGGCCACCGACGACTCGATCGTCGACGTACCCAGCGCCCCCGCCATGCGCCGCGAAGTGCACCAGGCAACCGGCATGATTCTCGTGCAACTCGGCATCACTGCGACGGAGGCGTTCCACCGCTTGCGGGCATACGCCTACGCGAACGACCGCGCCGTGCAGGAGGTCGCCCGCGATGTGGTGACTCGCCGCCTCGACTTCAGCGACCTACCCGAGTAGGGCGTCGCCTACTGCGCGATGACCTTTCCGGGGTTGAACGTGCGCGCGGCATCGGCACTGGCGAAAAGCCCGGACATGATCTTCACGCCCTCGGCGGAAATATCTTGCTCGAGCCATGGAGAGTGCTCGAGGCCGACTCCGTGGTGATGCGAGATCGTGCCGCCGTTGTCGACGAAGGCCTGCTGAATGGCGCTCTTGACCGTGTCGTACTCCTTCAGCGGATTCTTGCCATAGACGAAAGCGAAGGTGAAGTAGAGGCATGCTCCCGAGTGGTACGAGTGCGAAAGGTGCGACATGATCCAGCCCTTGATGCCGATCTCGTCGAAGGCCTTGTTCGCCGCAGTGACAACCGCAGCGTGCAGCGGCAGGAGCTTCGACCAGGGCGCCGCCGTCTCGGAAACATCGCCGGCAGCCCCCATGTCGAGCAGGAAGTCGCGCAGATACGGGGTGTCGAATTTCTTCTGGTCATAGAGCACGCCGGGCCCGGTGCCCACGAATGTGATGCCACCGTGCTTGCGCACAATCCGGTCAACCAGCGTGCGCTGCCGCTTCGCGTGAGACGGACTGCCCTCATAGCCGATGAAGGAGAGGCAGATCTTGGTGAGGTCCCAGCCCTTGGACTTCATGATGCCGGGAAGCACGGTTCCCGCCGTGAACTTTTCAAAGCCCTTGCGGTCCTTCGCCGTGGCGAGGGAGAAGCCCGTTTCGTTGGCATCGGAAATGCGGGTGATGGAGGGTGCCGCATCCGACTCCGCAATCTCCTGCATCGCGGCCAAGCCGTCCTCCCATGTGGGGAAGAAGTAGGCGTACACATCGCGCTTGACGGGCTTGCGGTGCACTTGCACCGTCACCTCGGTGATGACGCCAAGTCGGCCCTCGCTGCCGAGGATCATCTCGCGCACGCTCGGCCCGCTCGAGGTGCTGGGCAGCGGGCGCAAGACGAGCACGCCGCCCGGCCGAACGACCCGCAGGCCGCGAGCTATGTCGGCGATGTCGCCATACTTATCGCTCTGCATGCCGCTCGAGCGAGTGGCGACCCAGCCGCCGACCGTGGAGTGCGTGAAGCTGTCGGGGAAGTGCCCGATCGTCCAGCCTTGAGCGCCGAGTTGGGCCTCGAGGTCCGGGCCTTGCGCGCCGGCCTGAATGCGAGCGAGTCCGGACTCCTCATCGATCTCGAGTACTTCGCGCATGCGGCCGAGGTCGAGCGAGACGACAGTGCGCTTCTCGCCGGGGAGGGGCTCCAGGCTTCCGCCGATGTTGCTGCCGCCGCCGAAGGGGATGATCACGGCATTCGCCGCGACCGCAGCATCCACGACAGCCT
>SCSV01000252.1 GCA_004297555.1 Salinibacterium sp. | reverse complement strand
ACCGCCAACCGCCTGGTGAACTTCGACGACGCCAACCTGCGCCGTTCCGCCCAGGCGGCCGTCGCCGCGTGCGCGCGTGTGGAGCGCGCGCTGGAGATCCTCGACGGCGACGTGCCCGAGCACCTCAGCTACGCGGGCGCGCTGCGCCTGCAATACCGCGACTCGAGTCTGGATGAGCTCGGCCACCACGCCGACCCGCCGATGACGAAAGATGCGGTCGCCGGGCGCATCCGCCGCTTGCTTGCCATGGCCGATAAGCGCGCCGCCGAGCTCGGCATCTCTGGCACGGACGCCAACCTGCCCCCCGAACTCGAGTAGCCGCCGCTACTACACTGAAACTCGACCCCTGTCTGATTAGGAGAACCTCGATGGCCGACTACACCCTCCCCGAACTGCCCTACGACTACTCCGCTCTCGAGCCGAGCATCAGCGGCACCATCATGGAACTGCACCACGGCAAGCACCACCAGGCCTATGTCACCGGCGCGAACGCGGCCCTCGCGGCCCTCGCGGAAGCCCGTGACAAGGGCGACCTCGGTGGCGTCAGCAAGCTCGAGAAGGACCTCGCGTTCAACCTTGGCGGCCACGTCAACCACTCGATCTTCTGGACCAACATGTCCCCGGATGGCGGCGACAAGCCCACCGGCGAGTTGGCCAGTGCGATCGACGACAACTTCGGTTCCTTCGACAAGTTCGTGGCTCACTACACCGCCGCGGCGATGGGCGTGCAGGGGTCCGGTTGGGCAGCGCTCACCTGGGATTCCATCGGCAAGAAGCTGCTCATCAACCAGATGTTCGACCAGCAGGCGAACTTCGCGATGGGCACCGTTCCGCTGCTGTTGCTCGACGTCTGGGAGCACGCCTACTACCTCGACTACAAGAACGTTCGCGCCGACTATGTGAAGGCATTTTGGAACATCGCCAACTGGGCGAATGTGCAAAAGCGCTTCGACGTCGCGCGCGAAAAGACCGACGGCCTGCTGGTACTCTCGTAGCGGCGAATCTGCCTTTTTCGGCGCGGTGTTGCGCCACCACTTCAGCATCACGTAAGACCTGTCCCGAAGCGCGTCCGATGACGCCTAAGCAACTGGAGCAACATTGACCGTCAAGATCGGTATTAACGGTTTCGGCCGCATCGGCCGCAACTACTTCCGCGCCGCTTTGGCGAAGGGCAGCGACCTCGACATCGTTGCGGTCAACGACCTCACCGACAACAAGTCGCTCGCGCACCTGCTCAAGTACGACACGATCACCGGTCGCCTTGACGCCACGGTCGAGCTTGACGGCGACCGCATCATCATCAACGGCAAGCCTCTGCAGGTGCTCGAAGAGCGCGACCCGGCCAACCTGCCCTGGGGCGACCTCGGCGTTGATATCGTCATTGAGTCCACCGGCCGTTTCACCAAGTCCGAAGACGCCAACAAGCACGTTCAGGCTGGCGCGAAGAAGGTCATCATCTCGGCGCCGGCAAGCGGAGCGGATGTCGCGACTCTCGTCCTCGGTGTGAACGAGGGCACCTACGACCCGAAGAAGCACACGATCATCTCGAACGCCTCCTGCACCACGAACTGCCTCGCGCCGCTCGCCAAGGTGTTCATGGACAACTTCGGCATCGAGCGCGGTCTCATGACCACGGTGCACGCTTACACTGCTGACCAGAACCTGCAGGATGGCCCGCACAGCGACCTGCGCCGCGCGCGTGCCGCCGCCGAGAACATCATCCCCACCTCGACCGGTGCGGCGAAGGCCCTCGGCCTCGTGCTCCCCGAGCTCGTCGGCAAGCTCGACGGCTATGCACTTCGCGTGCCCGTTGTCACCGGCTCGATCACCGACCTCACCCTCACCACCAAGGCGAAGGTGACCGTCGAAGAGATCAACGCCGCGTACAAGGCAGCAGCTGAGGGGCCGCTCAAGGGCATCCTCAAGTACACCGAAGACGAGATCGTGTCGAGCGACATCGTCGGCGACCCGCACTCCTCGATCTTCGACGCCGGCCTCACCAAGGTCATCGGCGACCAGGTCAAGGTGTGCTCGTGGTACGACAACGAGTGGGGTTACTCCAACCGCCTCGTTGACATCACCGAGTACGTCGCAGCCCGCCTCTAAGCTCGCAACTCGATGTCACTTCGTACCCTCGAGTCGCTTGGCGCGCTGAAGGGCAAGCGGGTCATCGTTCGATGTGATCTCAACGTTCCCCTGAAGGACGGCGAGATCACCGACGACGGTCGCATTCGCGCCTCGCTGCCGACGCTCAACACACTGCTTGATTCCGGTGCGCGCGTTGTCATCGTCTCGCACCTCGGTCGACCCGAGGGTGCGCCCGAAGCGAAGTACAGCCTGGCGCCGGTTGCCGCGCGGCTCAACGAGTTGCTGGCAGCGCCCGTCGCGTTCGCCCGTGACACCGTCGGGGCCGACGCGGTGGCTGCTGTTGACGCCCTCGGCGACGGCGAAGTGGTGTTGCTCGAGAACCTGCGGTTCAACCCGGGGGAGACGGCGAAGGATGCCGGTGAGCGCGAGGCCTTCGCGGCGCAGCTCGCCGCACTGGGCGACGCTTTCGTCTCCGACGGCTTCGGCGTCGTGCACCGCAAGCAAGCGAGCGTTTTCGAGCTCGCCGAGCTGCTGCCCAGCGCTGCCGGGCTGCTGATCCAAGAGGAGCTCTCGGTGCTCGAGCGCCTCACCGTGAACCCCGAGCAGCCGTACGCGGTCGTGCTCGGCGGCTCGAAGGTGAGCGACAAGCTCGCGGTCATCGGTGCTCTGCTGCCCAAGGTCAACACCCTGCTCATCGGCGGCGGCATGTTGTTCACCTTCCTGGTCGCACAGGGCCACAAGGTCGGAGCGAGCCTGCTCGAGCAAGACCAGGTCGAGACCGTCAAGGGCTACCTCGACCAGGCCACCAAGCTCGGCGTCGAGATCGTGCTGCCTACCGACGTCGTCGTTGCCTCCAAGTTCGGTGCGGATGCCGAGCACGAGGTGGCCGCGGTCGACTCGATCGAGAACACCTCCTTCGGGGCATCCGGTCTCGGACTCGACATCGGCCCGGAGACGGCCGCGCGATTCGCTGAAATCATCCGGGCGTCGAGGACGGTCTTCTGGAACGGCCCGATGGGCGTGTTCGAGTTGGAGCCCTTCGCCGCCGGCACGAAAGCCGTGGCAACCGCCCTCACCCAAATCGACGGGTTCGGCGTAGTCGGCGGTGGCGATTCCGCGGCCGCCGTGCGCGCCTTTGGATTTAGTGACGACCAATTCGGTCACATTTCGACGGGAGGCGGCGCGAGTCTCGAGTTTCTCGAAGGCAAGCGACTGCCCGGACTGGAGGTACTCGGATGGGTGCAGTAAACCGCGTTCCGCTTATTGCGGGCAACTGGAAGATGAACCTCGACCATCTTCAGTCGATCGCGTTCGTGCAGAAGCTCGCGTGGACGCTCAGCGATGCCAAGCACGACTTCGGCGTGGCAGGCTCGGAGGTTGCGGTATTCCCGCCCTTCACCGACCTACGCTCCGTGCAGACGCTCGTCGCGGCGGACAGCCTGCCGATCGCCTACGGCGGTCAGGATGTCTCGGAGCACGACTCTGGCGCCTACACCGGTGAAATTTCGGGCGCCTTCCTCAGCGCGCTCGACTGCACCTACGTGATCGTCGGACACTCCGAGCGCCGCACCATGCACGGCGAGACCGACGAGCAGCTCGGCCGCAAGGTTGCCGCAGCGATCAAGCACGGCCTCGTGCCGATCCTCTGCGTGGGCGAGACCGCCGATGACCTCGAGAAGCACGGCCCGAGCGCCGTGCCCGTCGCGCAACTACGCGCCGCACTCGAAGGCCTCGCTGGCAAGCCCAACATCGTTATCGCCTACGAGCCGGTCTGGGCGATCGGCTCGGGCCTCGCAGCCACGCCGGAGCAGGCGGAGCAGGTCGCCGCCAAGCTGCGCGAAACGCTCGCCGACATCTTCGGCGCCGAGCTCGCGGATGCCACGCGCATCCTCTACGGCGGATCGGTCAAGTCAGGCAACATCGCGGCACTCATGCGCGAGCCGAACGTCGACGGAGCTCTCGTCGGCGGCGCGAGCCTCGACGTGGACGAGTTCGCGAGCATCGCGCGCTTCCAGAAGCACGTCGGAACCTGATCGCCTGGCGGGGCAGTGTCACAGCTCGCCGTGCCCGCGCACTAGGCGCCGTTATACTATGTGAGGCCGTTCGGGCCGCATCGAAGGGTTGTTCGTGGAAATTCTCCAGGTAGTACTGCAGGTCATCCTCGGTATCACAAGCCTTCTTCTGACGCTGCTGATCCTGTTGCACCGCGGTCGCGGCGGTGGTCTGTCCGACATGTTCGGCGGCGGCGTCACGTCCAATCTGGGAGCCTCGGGTGTTGCCGAGCGCAACCTCAACCGCATCACAGTCATCCTCGCGCTGGCCTGGATCTCCTGCATCGTCGTCCTGGGTCTCATCACCAGGTTCGCCGGCGCCTGATTTCCTCCCTCGCACAACTCAGCCAACAATCAGCACAGTCAACAAGGGGCATCATGGCATCTGGTGGTAGCGCAATCCGGGGTTCGCGCGTTGGCGCTGGCCCGATGGGTGAGCAGGACCGCGGCTTTCACGCCGACCGCATCCAGATCTCTTACTGGGACGAGCTCGGCAACGAGACGGTGCGCAACTTCGCAGCAAATCTTCCTGAAGAAGAGATTCCCGACATCATCGACTCGCCCTCGAGCGGCCTACCGGCTGGTCGCGACAAGGACAACCCGCCATCGGTGAGCAAGCTCGAGCCGTACAAGACGCACCTCGCCTACGTGAAGGAACGCCGCACCGAAGAGGAAGCGGCGATGCTCCTCGACGAGGCGCTCCTGCAGCTGCGCACGCGCCGCGGCACGGCGTAGCAAGAGCGGTTTCAGCTCGCAGGGGCACGGCGCAAGTCCGCGCTAGCGGATCAGGCTCGGCGGTACCTCCGCGGCAGCATCCGCGTCGGCAAAGAAGATCGTGGACCAGCGGCCCTCGACTCCGGCAGCCGGAATCTCGTCCGGTGTGACGCCCGCGAGAGTGAGGCCGAACGCGGAGGCCTTGTCCGGCCCGGCGAGCACGAGCCACACGCGCGACGAAGAATTGATCGCCGGCAGGGTCAAGCTCAAGCGCTCGGGCGGAGGTTTCGGCGAGTGCCGGATCGGTAGCACATTCAGGTTCTTCTCCCGCACATCGCTGTGCTCGGGGAAGAGCGAGGCAACGTGGCCGTCCGGTCCGACGCCGAGGAACGTGATGTCGAAGCGGGGGAGCGTCGCGCCACCCGTGGCATGCTCGGCGAGCTCGGCGGCATAGGCGGCGGCAGCAGCATCCAGATCCAATCCAGAATCGGATGCCGCGAACGGGTGCACGCGGCCTGCATCGAGCGGCACGTGGTCGAGTAGCGCAGCGCGGGCCTGCGTCTCGTTGCGCTCGGTGTCGCCGGCCGGCAGCCAGCGCTCGTCGCCCCACCAGACGTTGACCCGGCCCCAGTCGAGCGAGTCGCGGTCCACTGAGGCGTTGACCGCCGCGAGAACGGCGGAACCCATCGTGCCACCGGTGAGCACGACGGTCGCCTCACCGAATTCCTCGATCAGTGTGACCGTCTTGGCGATGAACAGGGCGGCAACGCTCGCGGCGAGCGACTGCTTGTCGGGCTCGACGACGACGTGCCGCTGGTTGCTCATTTCGCGGCCGCGACCTTTGCCTTTGCGCCACCCTTGCCGACGGCATCGGTTCCGAGTTGTTTCAGGCCCTTGGCGATTACATCGCCGAAGAGGTCATCCGGGTCCAATCGGCGCAGCTCCTCGGCCAGGCAGTCGCGCAGACTGCGGCGGGGGAGCGAGATGTGGTGCGTCGGTTGGTTCGGCTGCACGAGGGTGGCGATGCTCAGGTTGTTGCGCTCGAGCTCGATCGTGCCCGTCTTGCGGTGCAAACGCACGCCCTGGATGCCGTGGTTGCCCTCGGTGGACATCTCGAGAGTCACATCGACCTTGAGCTGCAACTGCAGCCAGGCGGCCAGCAGCACCGTCGATGGGGAGTCGGCCGAACCGTGCACCTCGATACCAGTCACGCGCTCGTAGGGCGGCTGATCGAGCACAGCGGCGAGCTGGGCGCGCCAGAGGGTGAGTCGGGTCCAGGCGAAATCGGTGTCGCCGGGCTGGTAGGTGTCGGCGATGTGGTTGAGCGCGCGGAAAGGGTCCGGGCTCGTCGCTGCATCGGTGATGCGGCGTTGGGAGATGCGACCAATGGGAGATTGCGAGACCACGTCCGGGGCTTCCCCTGGCCACCAGGCCACCACGGGAGCGTCGGGCAGCAGCAGGCCGGTGACGAGGCTCTCCTGGTCGCGCGCAGCATCCCCGACGGCACGCAGCACGATCACTTCGCTCGCGCCGGCGTCCCCGCCGACCCGAATCTGGGCATCCACTCGGGCGTCCTTCTCGGTGCGCCGGTCATCCGGTCCGCTCGAGACGACGAGAACGCGCATCGGGTGCTCGCGCGAGGCATCGTTGGCGGCCTCGATGGCCTCCTCTTCCTCGCCCGGCTTGGTCGCGATCACGAGCGTGAGCACGCGGCCGAGCGCGACCGCGCCGCCCTCGTCGCGCATTTTGATGAGCTGCTTCGAGATCTTGCTCGTGGTGGTGTTGGGCAGATCGACAATCATGGTCGCCTCCAGCTGCGGCCGTCACGGGCCATGAGTTCGTCGGCGGATGCCGGGCCCCAAGTACCAGGACGATACTGCTCCGGCTGGCCCTGAGTAGCCCAATACTCCTCGATCGGGTCGAGGATCTTCCAGCTGAGCTCCACCTCTTCGTGGCGGGGGAACAGAGGCGGATCGCCGAGCAGCACGTCGAGAATGAGGCGCTCGTAGGCTTCGGGGCTCGCCTCGGTGAAGGCGTGGCCGTAGCCGAAGTCCATCGTCACATCCCGAACCTGCATCTGGGCGCCCGGCACCTTCGAGCCGAAGCGGATCGTGACACCCTCGTCGGGCTGCACGCGGATGACGAGAGCGTTGCGACCGAGCGCCGAGGTCTGGCTTTCCGCGAAGAGGTACTGCGGGGCGCGCTTGAAGACGACCGCGATCTCGGTGACACGGCGGCCGAGGCGCTTGCCGGCACGGAGGTAGAACGGTACTCCGGCCCAGCGGCGCGTGCCGATGTTGAGGCGGATCGCCGCGTAGGTCTCGGTGAGCGACTGCGGATTCATGCCGTCTTCGTCGAGGAAGCCGACGACCTTCTCGCCGCCCGCCCAGCCGCCGGAGTACTGGCCGCGAGCGGTGTGCTTGCCGAGGTCCTTGGGCAGGCGCACGGCGGAGAGGATCTTCTCCTTCTCGGCGCGCAGGTCGGAGGCGTTGAACGAGACCGGCTCTTCCATCGCGGTGAGCGCGAGCAGTTGCAGCAGGTGGTTCTGGATCACGTCGCGGGCAGCGCCGATGCCGTCGTAATAGCCGGCGCGGCCACCGACACCGATGTCCTCGGCCATCGTGATCTGCACGTGGTCGACGTAGTTCGCGTTCCAGATCGGTTCGTAGAGCTGGTTGGCGAAGCGCAGCGCCAGAATGTTCTGCACCGTCTCCTTGCCCAGGTAGTGATCGATGCGGAACACGCTGTCGGCCGGGAAGACCGACTCGACGACGTCATTGAGTTCGCGCGCGGTCTTGAGGTCGCTGCCGAAGGGCTTCTCGATGACGACCCGGCGCCACTGGCCGTCCTTCTGCTCGGCGAGACCGGAGTTGCGCAACTGCTCGGTGACCTGCGGGAATGACTTCGGCGGGATCGACAGATAGAAGGCGTGGTTGCCCATCGTTCCGCGATCGCGGTCGAGCTCCTCAATCGTCTCCTTCAGGCGCTGGAACGCTTCCGGGTCGTCGAAGGTGCCCTGCACGAAGCGGATGCCCGTGGCCAACTGTTTCCAGACATCCTCGTCGAACGGGGTGCGGGCATACTGCCGCACGGCCTCGTGCACTTCTTTGGCGAAGTCCTCATTTGCCCACTCGCGCCGCGCAAAGCCGACAAGCGCGAAGCCGGGCGGGAGCAGACCGCGGTTGGCCAGGTCGTACACGGCCGGCATGAGCTTCTTGCGCGACAGGTCGCCGGTGACACCGAAGATGATGAGGCTGCTCGGCCCGGCAATGCGGTTGAGCCGGCGATCGGTGGGCAACCGCAGCGGGTTGAACTCTGACGTGATTTCCACGGGCGACATTGCGCTCCTCTTGCTCTTGCTAATGCTCTCGCGTTAGCCGAGTGCGCTGACGACGATAGGAAGATCCGTGCCCGGGTTGCCGAGGCTCAGGCTGAGCACAGGGCGACCGTGTTCGGCGAGAACGCTCGCGTCACCGGCGGCCTGGGCCCGAATGAGCTGGCCGAAGGTGAATGGGCGATCCGGAATCGCGAGGTCGACGTCTTCGTTCGTGACGATCTGCAGAAACACGCCGACCTCGGGGCCGCCCTTGTGGAACTGGCCGGTCGAATGAAGGAAGCGCGGTCCCCAGCCGAAGGTCACCGGGCGCTGAGCGCGCTTG
>SCSV01000251.1 GCA_004297555.1 Salinibacterium sp. | reverse complement strand
TCGATCACGGTGTCGGTCATGTCGCAGTAGTCGAGGGCCTCTAGCTCACCCTCGTGCCACCGGTAGATCGACGCCACACTCATAGGCTTAGGGTATGCGCCAGCGGGTCCAGACGGCTTCCCTGGGCCGGTGGGTCGACCCGGCTGTGGCGTACGCGGCGCTCTGCGGCGATGACGATGGCGCGTTCTGGCTCGACAGCGGCCCCGGTGCGGTCTCGGGAATGAGCTACCTTGGCCGGGCATCCCGTATCGTGAGCGAATTCGAGGCCGGCGTCTTGCCGTGGTTGCGCGCGGCCCTCGCGGCTGCAGACATTGATACTTCGGATGCCCCAGCGGGCTTCGCTCTCGGCTGGGTCGGCTGGCTCGGCTACGAGGTGCGTGGGGAGACGATGGGCGTGCCGGTGCGCGAATCGCGCTACCCGCTCGCGGCCTTTTTGTCGGTGGAGCGCGCCCTCGCGTTCGACCACGCCGCCCAGACCGTGACGCTGCTCGCGCTCGCTGATGTTGAGGGGTATCGCGAGGAGGTGCTCGCGGCGCTCGCGGTTGCCGCACCTCTGCCGGTCGCCTCCGCCGGCCCCGGCGAAGTCAGCTGGCGGTACACCGACGAGCAGTACCTCTCGATGATCGCCGACTGCCAGACCGCCATCGATGCGGGTGACGCCTACCAGTTGTGCCTCACCACCGAGGTGTCCGTTTCTTCGAGACCGAGTCCGCTCGGCACCTACCTGGCGTTGCGCGGCGCGAGCCCGACGCATCACGGGGCGCTGCTGCGGGCATCCGGAGTCTCGGTTTTGAGCGCGAGCCCGGAACGTTTTCTCGCCGTCTCGCCCGAGGGGGTTGTGACGACGAGCCCGATCAAGGGCACCCGTCCGCGCGGGGTCACGGCGGACGACGATGCTGCGCTGCGCGCCGAACTCGAGTCGAGCGAGAAAGAGCAGGCCGAGAACCTGATGATCGTCGACCTCATGCGCAACGACATTGCGCGCGTCGCGAAGCTCGGCACGGTCGCCGTGACGAGCCTGCTTGCGGTCGAGAGCTACGCGCAGGTGCACCAACTGGTCAGCACCGTGCAAGGCGAACTTGCGGATGCCCTGACCGCCGTCGATGCGATCGAGGCGTGCTTCCCGGCCGGCTCCATGACCGGGGCGCCCAAACTCAGTGCAACGCAGATCCTCGACCGC
Source organism: Salinibacterium sp. (assembly GCA_004297555.1). Lineage (GTDB taxonomy): Bacteria > Actinomycetota > Actinomycetes > Actinomycetales > Microbacteriaceae > Rhodoglobus. The sequence continues at coordinate 779 of SCSV01000251.1, read as the reverse complement.
ATCGAGCAGCGGGCGCGCGGCATCTACTCCGGGGCGTTCGGCTACCTCGGCTTCGACGGCGCGATGGACCTCGCGATGGTTATCCGCACGATCATCATCGATGCCGAGGGCACGACCATTGGCACCGGCGGCGGAATCACGGCGCTCTCCGTGCCCGCTGAAGAACTCGCCGAGGCCCGCCTCAAGGCCGAGGTGCTGCTGCGGGTGCTTGGCGCGGATCGAAAGTAGCGCGGCGGCGTCGGCCGATGAGCGCCTGGCACGGGCATCCGGGCCGAAATGCGGGGTCGAGGTTCTTCGATAACCTTGAAGCTCCCCCGCAATGAATTGAGAGTCCGTGGTACACGAGCACGACGAGCGCGACGACGCACCCGAGTATGACATCGCCGCCATTCAGGCCAAGTGGCTGCCGGTTTGGGAGAAACTCAAGCCGTTCGCCACGAGCGACCCGAAAGACAAGCGGCCGCGCAAGTACATCCTCGACATGTTCCCGTACCCGTCGGGCGACCTGCACATGGGCCACGCGGAGGCCTACGCGTTCGGCGACATCGCCGCCCGCTACTGGCGCCAGCGCGGCTTCAACGTGCTGCACCCGATCGGGTGGGACTCCTTCGGTCTGCCAGCTGAGAACGCCGCCATCCAGCGCGGGGTCGACCCGGTCGGCTGGACCTACGACAACATCGAGCAGCAGAAGCAGAGCATGAAGCTCTACGGGGTCTCCTTCGATTGGGACCGCGTGCTGCACACGAGTGACCCCGAGTACTACAAGTGGAACCAGTGGC
>SCSV01000250.1 GCA_004297555.1 Salinibacterium sp. | reverse complement strand
GCCGGCCGCCCACTTGGGGTTGCCCTTGATCTCCCAGCCCTGCTTCGCAACCCAACCGAGGTGGGTTTCGAGCACCTGGCCGAAGTTCATGCGGCCGGGGATACCGAGCGGGTTGAGGATGATGTCGACGGGCGTGCCATCCGCGAGGAACGGCATGTCTTCGACCGGCAGGATCTTGGAGATGACGCCCTTGTTGCCGTGACGACCGGCGAGCTTGTCGCCCGCGGTGATCTTGCGCTTCTGGGCGATGTAGACGACAACGCGCTGGTTGACGCCCGAGCCGAGCTCGTCGTCGTTCTCGGCGTTGAACTCCTTGACCGCGATGATCGTGCCCTCTTCACCGTGCGGAACCTTGAGCGAGGTGTCGCGCACCTCGCGGCTCTTCTCGTTGAAGATGGCGCGCAGCAGGCGCTCCTCGGCCGAAAGCTCAGTCTCGCCCTTCGGCGTGACCTTGCCGACGAGGATGTCGCCCGGGCGAACCTCCGCGCCGATGCGGATGATTCCGCGCTCGTCGAGGTCGGCGAGCAGGTCGGGGCTGACGTTGGGGAGGTCACGGGTGATCTCCTCCTTGCCGAGCTTGGTGTCGCGGGCATCCACTTCGTATTCCTCGATGTGGATCGAGGAGAGAGTGTCGTCCTTCACCAGGTTCTGGCTCAGGATGATCGCATCCTCGAAGTTGTGACCCTCCCACGGCATGAACGCCACGAGCAGGTTCTTGCCGAGCGCGAGCTCGCCATTCTCGGTGGCGGGGCCATCTGCGATGACCTGGCCGACCTCGACGCGGTCGCCCGCGCTGACGATGACGCGGTGGTTGTAGCTCGTGCCCTGGTTGGAGCGGTCGAACTTGCGCAGGTAGTAGTCCTGCGTGCCGCCGGCGTCGAGCTGGACGGTGACGACATCGGCCGAGACCTCTGAGACGACACCCGCGGCATCCGCCGTGAGCACGTCACCGGCGTCGATGGCCGCGAAGCCCTCCATACCGGTACCGACGAGCGGGCTCTCGCTGCGCAGCAGCGGAACAGCCTGGCGCTGCATGTTCGCACCCATGAGGGCACGGTTGGCGTCGTCGTGCTCAAGGAACGGGATGAGCGAGGTCGCGACCGACACCATCTGGCGCGGCGAGACATCCATGTAGCCGATGAGCTCGGTGGGAACGAGGTCGACCTCGCCACCCTTCTTACGTGCGAGCACGCGCGGCTCGGCGAAGTGGGCATCCGGCTTCAGCGGAGCGTTTGCCTGGGCGACGATGAAGTCGTCCTCTTCGCTCGCGGTGAGGTAGTCGATCTTGTCGGTGACCTTGCCGTTCACGACGCGACGGTACGGGGTCTCGATGAACCCGAACGCGTTGATGCGCGCGAAGGATGCGAGCGAACCGATTAGACCGATGTTCGGGCCTTCTGGGGTCTCGATCGGGCACATGCGGCCGTAGTGCGAGGGGTGAACGTCACGCACCTCGACGCCCGCGCGCTCACGCGAGAGACCGCCAGGGCCGAGCGCGCTCAGGCGGCGCTTGTGGGTCAGACCCGCGAGCGGGTTGTTCTGGTCCATGAACTGCGAGAGCTGGCTGGTGCCGAAGAACTCCTTGATCGCGGCAACGACCGGACGCACGTTGATGAGCGTCTGCGGGGTGATCGCCTCGATGTCCTGCGTGGTCATGCGCTCGCGAACGACGCGCTCCATGCGGGAGAGACCCGTACGGACCTGGTTTTGGATCAGCTCACCGACCGCGCGGATACGGCGGTTGCCGAAGTGGTCGATGTCGTCGACATCGAGTCGCACGTCGACCTTCTTGCCGTCGCGCACACCCTTGATCGTCGCGAAGCTGTTGTCGTGCACCGTGACGAACGGCGAGGTGGTGTCGTGCAGAGAGACGAGGTACTTGATCGTCGCGATGATGTCTTCGATCGTGAGCACCGACTGCTTGATGTCGGCGTCGAGACCGAGCTTGCGGTTGATCTTGTAACGACCAACCTTCGCGAGGTCGTAGCGCTTCGAGTTGAAGTAGAAGTTGTCGAGCAGCGCGCGAGCAGCCTCAGCGGCAACCTGCTCGCCCGGGCGCAACTTGCGGTAGATGTCTTTGAGTGCCTCTTCCTTGGTGAGGATGCTGTCTTTCTCCAGCGTGAGCTCGATCGACGGGAAGCCCTTGAACTCCTCGAGGATCTGCTCGCTCGTCAGACCGAGCGCCTTGAGGAAGACCGTGACCGACTGCTTGCGCTTGCGGTCGATGCGCACGCCGACCTGGTCGCGCTTGTCGATCTCGAACTCGAGCCAGGCGCCACGGCTCGGGATGATGCGGGCCGAGTAGATGTCTTTGTCGCTGAGCTTCTCGGGGGTGCGGTCGAAGTAGACACCCGGGGAACGCACGAGCTGGGAGACGACGAC
>SCSV01000021.1 GCA_004297555.1 Salinibacterium sp. | reverse complement strand
CGTCTTTGGCGGCATGTTCAGCGGCCAGCGGGCCAGCTATTCCGGGGGCAGCTTCGAAGACCTTCTCGGCGGCATGTTCGGTGGCGGGTTCAGCCCGAGCGGCGGCTACCAGGGCGACGGCGGTCCGACCAGGGGCCGCGACGTGACGGCCGACACCACGATCGACTTCGTCACAGCGATCAAGGGCGAGACCATTCAGTTGCAACCCGTCGGCGGCAAGCCGATCAATGTGAAGATCCCGGCAGGCGTGAGCGACGGCCAGAAGATCAAGCTCAAAGGCAAAGGCGAGCCGAGCCGCGACGGCGGGAGTGCTGGTGATCTTGTGATCACTGTGACCGTGCGCAAGCATCCGGTATTCGAGCGCGAGGGGCTCAACCTGCGCGTGGATGTGCCGGTGACCTTTGTCGAGGCTGCGCTTGGGGCCACGATCGAAGTTCCGACGCTCGGTGGCGAGCCAGTGAAGTTGCGCGTCGCGCCGGGTACGCCGAGCGGCAGGGTTCTGCGGGTCAAAGGTCGCGGCGTCACGACGTCCAAGGGCACCGGCGATCTGCTCGCCGAAGTGCAGGTGGCCGTGCCGGCGCGCATTTCTGAGGATGCCCTCGCCCACCTTGAGGCGTTCGACAAGGCGATGCCGGCCGAGAACCCACGCACCGAACTGCTCGACCGCGCGAAGACGGTGCACTGATGGGGTCGCGATGATGGACGAATTCTCGCCCGTGTTCGCCATAGCGATGGCGGCAGAACTCGCGGGCATGCATCCGCAAACCCTGCGGCAATACGACCGCCTCGGTCTGGTCAGCCCCACCCGCACGCCCGGCCAATCGCGCCGCTACTCGATGCGCGATGTCGTGCAATTGAGAGAGATCGCGGCGATGACGGCTCAGGGACTCAACCTTGAGGGAATCCGGCGCATCCTGGAATTGGAGAACCACGTGTCGGCCCTGACCGCCCGAGTGCAGGAACTCGAGCACGCGCTCGCGGATGAACTGCTCACCAAGCCCGGGCGCCGGGTATTCGCGGCCGGGAGCGCGGGCGAGGTGATCTCGCTCAAGGCGGGAACCCGTGCCGAGCGCTCGAATCAGATAGTCGTATGGCGACCGAACCGACGGAGTTGAGCGAAGCGATGATCACACTACTCACCGGATACAAGTCAGAAGCGAGGGGAAGCTAGATGGCTAACATGCAGGGTGCCCCGGGCACGGATGAAGAGCAAGAGAGCGCTCTACAGAAGTACGGCCTGAACCTCACCGACATTGCCAGGAGCGGCAAGCTCGATCCGGTGATCGGGCGGGATGCGGAGATTCGCCGAGTCAGCCAAGTGCTGACCCGACGCACGAAGAACAATCCCGTGCTGATCGGCGAACCGGGTGTGGGTAAAACGGCGGTGGTCGAGGGGCTCGCTCAGCGCATCGTCGCGGGTGATGTCGCCGACTCGCTCAAAGACAAGCAACTCGTCGCCCTCGACCTCGCGGCGCTTGTGGCCGGTGCCAAATACCGCGGCGAGTTCGAAGAGCGGCTGAAGGCGGTGCTCAAGGAGATCAACGAATCCGAGGGCCAAATCATCACCTTCATCGACGAGCTGCACACGCTCATGGGTGCTGGCGGCGGGGAAGGCTCGGTCGCGGCATCCAACATGCTCAAGCCCATGCTCGCTCGCGGTGAGTTGCGGCTGATCGGCGCGACGACTCTCGACGAGTACCGCCAATACATCGAAAAGGATGCCGCGCTCGAGCGCCGCTTCCAGCAAGTCTTCGTCGGCGAGCCCTCGGTCGAAGACACCGTCGCCATTCTGCGCGGCCTGAAGGAGCGCTACGAGGCGCACCACAAGGTCGCGATCGCCGACTCCGCCCTCGTCGCCGCGGCCACGCTCAGCAACCGCTACATCACCGGTCGCAAGCTCCCTGACAAGGCGATCGACCTCATCGACGAGGCTGCCTCGCGACTGAAGATGGAGATCGACTCCTCGCCGGTCGAGATCGACCAGCTCAAGCGCGGCGTCGACCGATTGCGCATCGAGGAACTCGCGCTCAAGAAGGAGAAGGACGACGCGTCGAAGGCGCGGCTCGAGAAGCTCCGCGAAGACCTGCTGAGCCAGCAGGAGAAACTCGACGCCCTGCAGAAGCGCTGGAAGGCCGAGAAGACCTCGCTCACCGATGTCGGTGACCTCAAGTCCCGGCTCAACGACGCCCGCATCGAACTCGACCGGGCAATGCGCGAAGGCGACTACCAGAAGGCATCCAAGCTCAACTACGAGACGATCCCGGGAATCGAGAAGGCCGTCTCCGAGGCGGAGTCCGCCGAGCCGACCGGGCCGCGCATGGTCAACGACCAGGTCACTGAAGACGACATCGCGGCCGTGGTCGCGGCCTGGACGGGCATCCCGATCGACCGTTTAACGCAGGGGGAGACCGAGAAGCTGCTGCACCTCGAGCGGGAACTCGGCAAGCGACTGATCGGGCAGCGGGATGCCGTGCAAGCGGTGTCCGAGGCAGTGCGCCGAACTCGCGCGGGCATCTCGGACCCCGACCGGCCGACCGGCTCCTTCCTGTTCCTAGGGCCGACCGGTGTCGGCAAGACGGAGCTCGCGAAGGCGCTCGCGGAATACCTCTTCGATGATGAGAAGGCGCTCGTGCGAATCGACATGAGCGAATACGGCGAGAAGTTCTCCGTGTCGCGCCTGGTCGGTGCCCCTCCCGGCTATGTCGGTTACGAACAGGGCGGCCAGTTGACCGAGGTCGTGCGTCGGCGCCCGTACTCGGTGATCCTGCTCGATGAGGTCGAGAAGGCGCATCCCGAAGTCTTCGACGTGTTGTTGCAAGTGCTCGACGACGGGCGCCTCACCGATGGGCAAGGTCGCACGGTCGACTTCCGCAACGCCATCCTGATTCTCACCAGCAATCTCGGCAGTCAGTTCATCACCGATCAGAGCCTGCCCTGGGAGGCGCGCAAGCAAGCGGTCAACGATCTGGTGCACCAGACGTTCAAGCCGGAGTTCGTGAACCGCCTCGATGACATTGTCGTGTTCTCTCCGCTCACGACCGATGACCTCAGCCAGATCGTCGAGCTGTACATCGATCGCCTGGCCAAGCGACTGGGAGACCGCCGGCTCGAACTCGCGG
>SCSV01000002.1 GCA_004297555.1 Salinibacterium sp. | reverse complement strand
TTGGCGCCGATCTGTTTGATGTTGCTGCGGACGGCATACGGCAGGTCGGTCTTGAAGGTCGAGGCCGAGTCAACCGTCGGGGTGTTGGTGACCTTCGTCTGGATGCCATTCGCGATGTTGTCGGACGTCGCCTGGCTCGCGGTCGCGGCGTTCTCTGACGCGTCCGCGGTGCGGCTGGTGTGGCCGCTCTGGTCGTAGATCTGCTGAAAGAACGAGCCGCCCGGTGTGACCGCCGTGGCGATCTTCTGGAGCGCCGTTGTCTGGCGATCCTGCGAGTCGGGACTCGCCCAAGAAGAGACCGTCGGGACGTTCTTCGGAAGCTCGCTCGACACCTTCGACACAAATGGCCGACCTGTGGTCGGGTCGACCGAGTTGGGCCCGAAGATGCGGAGCTGAAGGTCGCGGACGATGCTGTCGGCGCTCAGCGTTGCCGACTCGACGGGCGTTCCCTTGGTGACATTGCCAACGAACTGGCGCGCGGGCTCCTGCCCGCTACCCGGGTTCGTACCGGCCAGAAGGGTCGGCAGCGCAAGCGGATCGGTGAACAGCGACCGCAGGAAGCCGAAGGGCCCGCGCTGACCAGTCGGATCGAATGCGGAAATGCCGCCGCCACCACCACCGGCGACCACTGCCCCGGCACCACCTAGGCCGAGCATCTTCAGGATGGAGCCGACCCAGCCTCCGCCAGTCTTGACGGCGATGGCCGTCGCCACCAGTGGCAAGAAGGGCGAGATCGTGTCGACGAACGACTTGACGCTATCGATGAAGTTCCCGACGTCCGTCGCGAAGTCATCGATCTTCTTTCCGAAGTCCTTGCCGGCCTGTTGGGCCGCCGCGGCGATGGTGTCCACGGGCGAGGCCTGGGGGATGATCGGGCGACCGTACTTGTCGTGACTAGAACCCGGGACTGGCTCGTCACCGGCCGGCGGGTGCTCCTTCTGCCACTTCTTCAGGAAGGCGCCGAAGTCCATTAGGGCGGCCTTCTGACCGGCGAGGGCCTTGCGATGCGCTGTGAGCCGGTCCTGAAGGGCCTTCTTCTCGTCTTCGAGCTGCTGCCGGCGGAGGTCGCGCGCCACCTGGGCGTCGTGCTCGGCGAGACGGTCCTTGGCGTCCTGTAGCGACTTCTCTTGGTCAACGATCGACTGCGCCTGCGCCTGACGGGCGAGCTCAGCCTCGAGCGCGGACATACCGGCGGTGAAGACCGCCTTGCCCTTCATGTCATCGAGTTGCGCCTGGAGCTGGTCGATCTGGGCGACGATCTCGTCGCGCTGCTGGCGCGCGTTCTGGGCGCGCTCCTGCTTATCCAGGGCGGCGATCTGGCGGTCGATCGCGTCGATGCTCTTGTTGATCGACTTGGTCGTCGTGTCGGTTCCCGAACCGGCCTTCTTCTGGCGGTCGAGGTAGTTCTGCCATGCCACTCCGGCGGCGTCGGCGCCGGTCGTAACCTCGCTGAACGCCGTGGCGAAAGGCTTGGTGACGAGGGTCACGCCGAGCAGGCCCGAAACCATGCCCGCGATGAAGTTCACGACCTGCGACACGAAGTTGATGATCTGGGTCATGTTGGCTTCGATCGTGTTCGTGATCGTGTCAACGAGGTTCGAGAGGGTCGGCGCGAGGTTGCCGAGGATCTGTGTGCCGACGCCGGTCAGCGCGTTCTCGATGCGGTTGTGGGTGCGCTCCCAGACCGTCGCTGCGTCCAGGCCAGCCTGCGTCAGGTAGGTGCCCGCCCGGTGAGCCTCCGCGGCCATCGCGTCGAACTGCTCGTTCGTGAGGCCGAGGATCGGGATGAGTTCCTTGGCGCCACGGCCCATGAGCTGGATCGCGGCCGCGGTGCTCTCGGCCGAGAACCCGGCGCTGCTGGTCGCTGCGCGGAGGTTGGCCAGCGTCTGCCACAGGTTCACCGAACCATCGACGTTCTTCGCGATGGTGATGCCCATCTTGGCGAACTTCTCTTCGTTCGTGACCGCGTTGTTGGCCATACGGGCCAAGCCGGTCCCGAGTGCGTCGACGTCGACGCCGAGGATGTTGGCCGCGGTCGCAAGCACCGACGCCTGCTCCGGCAACATGCCGGTGACCTCGACGAGCTTTCGGACCGTGGTCACGAACTGCTCGCCCCGGCCGATCAGGTCGGGGATGAGCGTCAGGACCCTGTGGATGCCCTGCTCGAGGGCGAAGAAGATGCGCTGGCCGATGCCCTGACCGATGCCCTGGATAACCGAGTGCAGGCGACCGAAGCTGCCCTGCAACAGGCCGACCTTCGTGTTGACCGCGCTAACGCCCTTTTCGAGCGTGCCGAGTTTGCCGTGGATTTTGTCCACGGTTCCCGTCAGTTGGTCTATTCCCTTGAAGATCAGGCTGACGACGGTGTCGTTCACTGAGCCTTCGGTTAGGTGCCGGCCGTGCTTTTGGCGCGGTCAGTCGACGGGTCGTAACCCGCTATGGGGCGCCCGCCCGTCTCGGACGGGGTGCGGTCCTGCTCGCTCTGGCGCTGGCCGCGGCGCAACTCCCACACGAGCTCGACCACGAGCGGGTCCATCCCGTCGAGGTCGGCTTCGGTGGACGGCGTCCAATCGAGCGCCACGAGATCAGTCGCCTTGCGCAGCGCGATCTCGAAGTCGAGGTTGTCAGTGGGGGTGCGGGCTGAGCCCTTACCGAGCCGCCGCTCGTGTATCGCGGCGGCGCGGCAGGGGAGGCAGTCCTCGATCGATTTCGGGTCGGGTGGCGGAAGGCCGCGGGCGAGATGCCGTGCGATCTCCCGCTCTAGGCGTTTGGGTCGTTGCCCTGCGACACCCGGTTGACCATGTCGATGATCTGGGCCACGTCCTGGACATCAGCCCGATGCAGCCCTTCGACGCTGAAGGGCAATTCCTCACCGTTGTCCGGATCCTTGAGCCCGGTCCAGCTCTCGCAAAGTTGCGAGATTAGGAACCAGCCGCGATCGAACTCTTCCGGCTTGGCGCCCTGCTTCTTCTGCTGGCGCGCGTGCTCCTGCCGCGCGGCCTTCTCGGCCAGCGGAAGGGACAGCATCTGGCCGTAGGTCAGCTTGGTGTGCATCCGCACACTGACCTTCGACTTGACGCTGAAGGTCGAGACGAGCTCCTTGCGGTCCTCCGCCGAGAGCGTCTGTGGATCATCGACCGACAGCAGGCGCAGCGCCGCGTCGGCCACTCCGGCCCAGTTGGTCTGGCCATCGAGCTTGATGTCCTGGATTTTTGCCAACGCAGAAACCTCGCAGTGCGGGGGACATGAGAAAAGGTGCCGGCCGTTGACGCAGGCCGGCCCGCGGATCGCTGGCGCGATCAGTCAGGGTTCAGGGGTTTACGGGACGGACGCCAGGCTGGTCTTGACGACGATCTGCCAGTCCGAGCCGAGGGTCGAGTTGTAGAACGACTCGCCCTTGATCGTCGCGACGTGCAGGCCGCCATCGGAGCCCATGTCGTAGGCATCCCACTTGCCATACCAGTCGAGTGCCAGGTTGCTCTTGACCGCGTCGTGGATGATCGCGCCGTCACAGGACAGCCTGATCTTGCGCAGAGTGTGCGAGACGAACTTGTCGTACTCGCCCACGCCGTCGAACGCGACCTTCAGCTCGAGGTCAGCCTTGCTGGGCTGCGGCCGGTAGTTCTCCTTGGCGGTGATCTGACCGACCAGCGCGTGGAGCTGAGCCCAGCCGTTGTCGTGGCTGAACGACAGGTCGAGTGGGTAGGCAGCGAGGGTGGTGCCGATGGTCGTGTCGTCGATGTAGACGGTGGCCATCGCGCCGTTGATGTCTTCGGGTGTGGTGTCGGACAGCGAGCCGGTGAAGGAGGCCTCGGTCGCCTTGAGGGCGAGCCAGTCCATCGTGCCTTCCATCGCGCCGCCGGCGGTGAACTTCAGGTCCCAACGGTTCAGGACGGAGCCTTCGAGGTCCCACTCCTGCACGTTGTTCCCGACCTCGAGCGTGGCGTGCTTGAGGTCGTTCGAGGCGACGGTGCGCTTGAAGGTGTAGGTGTACATGGGCGGTGTGCCCGCGTCACCTGCGCCGCCGGTTACGGCACCCTTTGCGCCGAACTGGAGGTAGCGCACGAGCGTCTCGAAGCACGGGCTCCACTTGACGCCGGTCAGCGCCGGGTTGCGCTTGACCAGGAACGAGCGGTAGTTCTTGGCGTACGAGTTGCGCGCCTCGGCCGGCTTGTGGTTCTCGATGTTGTCTTTGAAGTAGGAGCCGGGATCCCAGTAGTCAATCCGCGTGGCGGGGACCGATGTTCCCGGCGTGCTCTCCGTACCCGACTGAAATCGGGTAAGGGCTTCAACGCCTAGCGTCATGTGTCAGGTCTCGGAGGGAACCGGGGAAGGGCCTGCCTTCGCGGCTCTGGGTGGGCTATTCGCTCACGATCGAGCGAATGAATTCGCTCGCCGAGCGAATAGAGCTACGCCTGGTCGGCGTCGCCCTCGGACTGCGCCGCTTCGAACGCGGCTTCCGCGTCAAGAGCCGCCTTGTCGTCGGCATCGCCGTAGCGGAACGCGCCACTGGCGACAAGCGACTCGGCCTGCTCGGCCTCGGCGAACTGCGGAATATGCGGGACGCCATTGACGTAGGAGCCGTTGTCGAGCGGGATCACCAGCACCGTGGCGGCTTCGGGTTCCGGCTCTGGCTCGGGTGAGGACGCCGGCGGGGCCGGATCGAACTGCGGCTCCGCGTCGGGCGACTTCGTAGCGTCGTCCGAAGCGGCCTCGTCCTGTGACTCCGCGGCGGGGTCCTCAAACATCTTGGCCTTCTTCGTCATGTCGGGGTTGCTCCTGATTTCGCGGCCGCGAGTAGATCGCGGACGAGCTGCGCCTTGAGGTCCGCTTCGTGGCCGCGACCGGCCAGAACGAACGGGTTGGGCTTGGCGCCGGGGTGGTGAACGACCGACCGGAGGGAACCAGCGATCGTGAGGGCCAGCGCTTGACCGCGATTGGCCCGACGGATGAGTGATGAGAACGCGCCGCCGGCTTGCCCGCCGGGGGTGATCATGTGGGCCTTGGTGCCGCCAATGACCATGTGGAGGTACCAGGGTTTGCTGGCGCCGGTCTTGCCCGATGGTCCGACGCGGAGCGCAAACATCTCGCCTGGACGCTTACGGGCGCTGCGGACGTCGATCGCTTTCAGAAGACGGCCTGGCGGACCATGGTTTGGTCCGTGGCCGTGACCCTTGAAGCGCGTCGCGGCTTTCATGGGCGGGACGACGGTCTTCTTTAGCGCCGCCTTGGCGGACTTCTGGGTCGTCTTGTTGAGGTTCTCGCCGCGCAGCTGTGCGAGCCGCTTGTAGAACTCCTGGAGTCCCTCCATGGAGATGCTGCGCTGCTCGATCACGTCCGAAGGCCGGTCATGCTGATCGTGACAACCGCGTCGAAACGGTACGCCGGAAGCGCCTGGCCGGTGATCTCGAAGAGCTCAGGCGTGAAGTTGTCAACCATCGAGTCGGCAACGAGCGGAGCGAGCCCCAGATCGATGCCTTCCCACCACGCCAGACGAATGCGCGAGACGATGGTCCCCATGCCCTTCAGCGTCTCGCGGGCGCTCCTGCGGAGGTCGTGGACCATCACGCAGGGAAAGGTGGCCTTCCAGCGCTCCATCGAGCCGCTGCGGGCCTCCAATTTGGTCAACGGCGTCGTGACCAGCACGCCGGGATACTTCTTGAGGTCGTCATCGCCCAGCGCGATCGCGTCGAGGATGCCGTCGATCGCGAGCAGCTTCTTCGCCAGCGCGTCGGCGACGGTCACTTCCCACGCGCTCGTATTTGTCGCGCTCATCCGGTCCAGACCGAGGCGAAGCCGCGCGTCAACGAGAGTCGATCGCGGTAACCGCGCAGCGTCTCCCGGTCACGTTCAGAGACGTAGCGCGAGACCATCGGCTGGCCGTTGGTGGTGTTGCCGCTCATGTCCTGCTGGCCGGCGCGCTTGCTGTGCCAGGCGCGGACGATCGTCGTCTCGGCGACGTCGGTCAGGTCCTCCGGGATCGCGGCGAAGCCGAAGCCGCCCTCACTGTCCGACTCATCGGAGGCGTACAGGACGACGTTGCCCCAGTCATACGTGAAGATGCCGTGCTTGCGCCAAATCTGGAGGGCTGGCCAGCCCGGCAGGCGGTCATGCTCCAGTGGGCGCAGAACCCAGTCGTCGATGTCACGGCCGTCCACGGTCACGCGAGCGATGTCGCGCATGCCGATCCGGACGAACATCATTTTGCGGTCCGAGCGTGCGTCGCGGCCGTCGAGAGTCAGGCTGGTCAGGTCGGATGGGCCGACCGGCCCGCCGAGCGCCCAGCGTGTTTCCATCCAGGCGTTCTGCTGGCCGATCATCGTGCGTAGAAGGGCTTCGTCCTTGTCCTCGGCGATGTCGTCTACGGACTCGCTCGACTCGGACTCGGCCGACTCGTCCTCGCTTTCCGGGTCCCAGCCGAGGCGCGCGGTAACGCCTTCGAAGGTTGCGTATTCGAGGGTCATCTAATGCCTCTCGTAGGGACTCGGGGTGGGGAAGTGCTGGCGTATCCAGCGCCCGACCGCCGTGCTGGCGAAGGTCATGTCGCTCGTCGAGAAGAACGTGGCGGGCTCGAACGGCCTGTCGCGCCTGACCTTCACGTCGGGCGCTCGTTCGGCCGGTATGTG
>SCSV01000249.1 GCA_004297555.1 Salinibacterium sp. | reverse complement strand
GGGCCCCCTTCAAGGGAAGCCCTGGCCTATCTGCTTTTCACGCGTTAATTTCGAAGACACCCTTCGGTGGGTGCACGACCGGCAGCGGCAGCGATCGTGCTTCGGCATGCTTGCCGTTCTTGCAGTTCCGGAACGGACCAGACTCGGACAGCAGCACACGCATGTGAGGGTCGCAATGCGCGAGCCACCAGTTCGAAGCCCCTTCTCCTGGATCCAGCCGCAACAGCTCCCACGCGCGCCACATCGCCTCCAGGCGCGCGATCGCCTCAGCGTGTTTGAACCACTCCGGGCACCACCGGAGGGAGGGCATGTCGAGGTCGCGGCGGTAGATCAACACCAGGTACTCCTCGACGAACAGGTCCAGGCGCGCGAACTTCAGCGCGGGTGCCGGCTCTGCCGCATCCGGGCCGACCTCGCCGGTGTCCGGGTCGACGGGCGGCGAATCGGTGAACGGGTCCCAGTCTGGTGGCTCGGTCATGCCGGCACCACGACGCTGGGCTCTGAGCGCGCGATCGCTTCACCGATCGCCGCCGCGTGCGGCCCCTTCATCCAGGGAATCGTGCGGACGAGAATGGCTGGTGTTCCGGAGTACAACAGAATCGCCCGACCGCGCGGCATTGCCCGTAGGTCGGAGACATCCAGGATGCGCTCTCGGCGCGCCTGGTACGAATTCGTTGTGCCGGTCGAGCTTCGGCTGGTCGACCTGGAACTCAGCTCGTATTCACCGACGAGCGACGACAACGTCGCTAAGAACTGGTCCTCGTCGACGCCCCCAAGGTAGAGTTTCGCGTTCGCTGCCGTCCACAGCTTCTGCATCCCGTCACGCCCCCACACCTCAACGCCTTGCGACCAGGACTGCAGAATCGTCATGATCGAGATTCCACGCGAGCCGTAGTGGCTGTACAGGTCGGGCAGGTTGTTCCAGCGGCAGATGTTCGCCGCTTCATCCAACACCAGCAGCAGCGGGACGGTCAGGCGGCCACCACTTTCGGTCCTCGCATACTCCTCGGCCGCTTCTGTCACAGCGACGGTCAGTGCGGTCACGAGCGGCCCGGTCGACCCACCGCCCTCCTTGGAGAGGCTGTAGAGGGTGCCGCGGGAGCGCACGAACTCGTGCGGGCGGAACTCTGGCCGCGGGTCTGTCGCTCCGGTGGGTTCCACCCACCGCACCGCTTCTGAGTTGATCATGAACGCCATGATCTGCTGCGCGGTGCCGTAGATGCCGCCCTTCTGCTTCTCGGGCGCGGCAATGATTTGCTGGATGCTGGCCGCCGACTTCTCCTCGCCGGTGGCCTTCAAGATGTAGACCGGGTCGTCGTTGTTTACGTCGGTGAGCCACAGGTACACCTGGGATAGTGGCCGGTGGTCCTTCGCGGCCGCCAACAGCATCCCCGCAAGCAGGGTTTCGGCGCTGCCGTCGAAGAACGCGTCCCTGCGGGAGTTGCGATCGCGCGACGCGTCGGAAAGTAGCTTGGCGAGCTGCGCTGCCTTCACCTCGTTGATGACGTAGCTCAATGGGTTCCACCACCAGGTGGGTGGTTCGTCCACGATGCTCTGCGGGTCGAACACCCACACCTCACCAGTCGCCGCCCGCAGCGCTCTCGTCGCATCCACAACGTCGCGCTTATTCGACGTCGTGACCACCGCACCCGGGGCATCCGCGATCGCCGGAATTACTTGAGACGTGGTCTTGCCCGTGCGCGGGCCAGCAATGCACACGCCAACGTCTTCCCAGCTGGTCACCAGGTCGACGCCGCCGACGACCGCGCGGCCGATGAATACACCGTCCGATCCGGTGACACCCAGGCGTCGAGCCTTCTGGGACGCGCCCTTGCGGGTCACCTCGAATATCGGGCGCCCGGTGCCCATGAAACGGGCTGCACGGTCAATTCTTGGCCGTACAAGCCCTCTGGACGACGCGACGACCCCCACAAGGGCACTGATGGCCACCAGAATCGTCACCAGGCCGCCCAGAACGATCCAGGACTCCATCGGC
>SCSV01000248.1 GCA_004297555.1 Salinibacterium sp. | reverse complement strand
CTTCCGCCCCGCCAACGTCACGCCTGAGCCTGGCTGGTTCTTCCTGTGGGGTCCGGCCGCCGGCGACCACAAGCCGATCAAGGGCAATGGTCACACCGGCGTGGTGAAAGCAGCCCCCAGCGCAGCCAATCCCTACGGCCTGGCTATCTCGGCCTACGCACCAGGTGTCGGCGTTATCGAGCACAGGCTCATCCCGAAGCCGAAGAACGGCCACGCCCTCTACGGCTACTTGGTGCCGCAGTGGCCTACCGGCATGTTGGCCGACCCGCCGCTCACGGAGCCCGAGACGCCTCCGTCCGCAGCGGCTATCGACTCGCCCGCACCAGTTGCCGACTCCCCAGAAGTCGCCGATCTGAAGCAGCAGCTCGCGGTCGCCGAGCAGGCCTTCAGGGACGCGACATTCGATGCGGCCACGGCAGAGTCGAAGCTCGACGCGGCCAAGCAGCACGCCAGCGCGATCACGTCTCTCTGACATGAACAGCCTGAAGTGGGTGCATGGCGGCGCGCGCTGCGCGAGCGACCGCGCTCTCCACATCGTCCGCACCCGTCATCCAGACAACCCGAAACCGCCGACAGCACGGAGGCATGGACCTGTGGGCATAGGTCAGTTCCCGGTGACGAAGGACGTGCCTATCCGGCGCGATACCTCCGACCCAGAGCGCCTGGCGCTCAACCACGGCAAGGCCAACCTGTACACGGCCGACTCGTGGCATCAGCCGTTGCAGACACCGCGCCCGACGACGCTCAAGAAGGCCGCCTGATGCCTGTCAAGAAGAAGCAGTCGGCCGTCAAGAAGCCGCAACTGAAGCCCCAGCTTGTCGAGGACGTGGCCGCGAGCCAGCCCGAGGAGAGCATGGACGAGACCGTCGTTCACTTCGACTTCGCCACCAAGTACGACGGCGACTACGCCCCGCCGGTGAAGATGGCTCCGCTCGACGAGTTCGCCTCCATGGAGACGATGAGCGTCGGCCCCGACCTCTTCTCCATGGCCGCCCAGGCGATCCTGACCGGCTTTGCCGCCGCGATCGGCATGGCGTTCGTCCTACTGGCCGCCCGAGTCATATGAGCGAAGCCCAGAAGCCCGCCAAGCTGCACCTTCGCAAGATGATCCCTCCGGAACCAGAGATGGTCGCCGAGGAAGAGATCGCCTACACCCAACTGCATGAGCAGAAGGGCAAGGAGATCGCCGCCCTGAGCGAGTGGGTCCATTGGGACCCCGCCACGGGGAAGATGCTCAAGACGGGCAAGCCCCCCAAGGCGGCAGAGCTCCGTCCGACCGGCGGGATGCTCGCTGTCGATGTCCTGTGCAAGGATTGCGGCGCACATCTCCAGGCGGGTCACAAGTGGCCCACGCCAAAGAGCGAGGGCGTCTACTACCTGATCTGCTCGCGCTTGGTGAACCTTGGCTTCAAGGGCATGATGCCCGAGCCCAAGCCAGACACCGTCATTGAGTGTGGCAACTGGGAACCAGAGGTCGAGACCGCCGCCGAGGCGGCCGCGTGAGCGGGCCAGTCGCCGATCCGATCGACGAGGCGATAGCCGCGGTAGAGCCGAAGGCGCCTCAGACGGCCACCATTCGGGCGACGCTGCCCAGTGGTGGCCCGGCCGTGATCGTCGTTCCGCTGCCCCTCGCCCCACAGGACGTCGGCTTCATCGCGGGCATCCTGTCCGAGGTCAGCCACAAGAGTCTGTCGGCGCAGAGCCCTGACGAGATAGCGGCTGCGGCCGCTCGCAGCCGGCTGATGCTGCCTCGATGAGCACGATCACCGTCTACGTCAAGGGCAAGACCAAGTCGGGGTCTGGCGAAGTCGAGGTTGCAACCCCGTATCGTCAGAGGTTCTTCATAGAGGCGCCGGACGCCACGACCCCCGAGGAACGTGATGCGGCCGCGCAGAGGTTCGTGGCCAGTCTCCAGCCCGAGCCGAACATCAAGCACCTGGCCAACGCTGTCCTGGAGGAGTTGGTCCGGCAGCAGGGAAGAATGGCAGTCTTGCGGTGACCACCGCGGCCACACTCCCAGCAGACGCCGATCCGGCCCTGCGCGTGGATCGCCTCATGACCGCCGTAGAGATGTGGCAGCGCCCCGCAACCACCGTCATCTACGACGACGACCTGCAATACCCGACGATCCCCACGTTGGACAACATCGCCTACTTCCTCGTCGGCCAGCCGCTCATACGTCACCCGTTTCGCCACATGCACCTTGTCGTCTAGCCGGCGCCTCAGCCCGCTACCAAAGGACTGGCCACGCATCCGTCGCTTGGTTCTCGAGCGCGACGAAGGCTTCTGCCAGATCAGGCTGGTGGGCTGCACGATGATCGCCACAGAGGTCGACCACATAGGCGATCGCGACGATCACTCCGAAGACAACCTGCGCTCGGCCTGCAAGGCCTGTCATCAGAAGCGCACCTACATGCAGACGCTCGGCCACGCACCAAGGCGCAGACCATCCGAACCGCATCCTGGGTTGATCGCATGACTGCTATCGCAGGGATCGTTCACAAGGGCACCGTCTACATCGGCGGCGATAGTGCTGGTGTAGATAGTGGGCTGTCTCTGGTAGTCAGGGCTGACGCCAAGGTCTTCGTCAACGGCCCCATGGTGCTCGGCTTCACCAGCTCGTTCAGGATGGGCCAGCTCCTGCGCTACGCCTTCACGCCACCACCGTGTCCCAAGCGTGCCGATGTGCACCGCTACATGGTCACGGACTTCATCGACGCGGTCCGTAAGACCCTGAAGAAGGGCGGCTACGCCAAGATCGAGAACAAGGTCGAAGAGGGCGGCACCTTCCTCGTCGGCTTCCGTGGCCGCCTGTTCGAGATCAACGGTGACTTCCAAGTGGGTGAAGGCGTTGATCCATACGGTGCGGTCGGCATAGGCCGCGACCTGGTGCTCGGTGCTCTGTTCGCATCAGAGGGACGTGCACCAGAAGAGCGAATACACACAGCGCTGGCAGCAGCCGAGCGCTTCGGTGCAGCGGTGCGCGCTCCGTTCACGGTCGTCAAAGAGCCGTAGCGGGGTGGGGATGACCCCCATCGACCGTCGAACGCTGTAC
>SCSV01000247.1 GCA_004297555.1 Salinibacterium sp. | reverse complement strand
GCCCGCCTCATCGACAACTCTCATGCGGTCGGGCAGTGGAGCAAACAGGGTCCCTGCCTTGCTCACGCAGACCGGCCCGAAAAGCCGCAGCTCTTCGCCGTGCTTCATGGCCCTCATCATCGCCCACGGCTTGCACAGCGCCCGCCAGCCTCCCCGTTCTTTCTCAGCCGCCGTCAGGAAGTGCATCGGACACAGGAGCGGGCTCGGGCCCGGGCTCGGGCTTTCCTTCGGCAAACATCCTCAGCTCCAGCTCCATCTCTTTGGTTGTCGGGTAGCCGAGCTGAATGAGCGGATTGCCCTCGCCGCGGGAAAGAGCAATCCCCGCCCACCTGAACGACTGCTCCAGGGCGTCGATGCACTGCTGTTTGCGAGCTTCGTCGCCGGCTTTGAACGACGCTCGCGCGACCGCGTACTTCTGGACGGCCATGTAGCGCGCCGATGGACGTTTTGAGATCTCCTGCCCTTTGCGATACTCCGCCCAGACCGCGTCCCGGACCATCTTGTCGAGCGACCACCAGTGCGGGCGACAGAACAACATCGAAGCAGGCACGTCGACGTTGCAGCCGATGGCGTGGCAAAAGTGCGGCACGGAGTCACCCTTTCAGCTCGGCTCGCATCCGAGCCAAGCTGTCGTTCATCAGCGCCGGACCTACCCGGCCAGCACAGGCCCCGCAGATGCGAGCGAGGGAAACCTGGCCCTCGGCAAACCTCTCGGTCTCCTCCGCCAGCTCGACGTTCGCGCACACCGCATGCGTCTTGTCCCCGCAGAATGAGCATCCGGTGCCGTAGTTTTCGTCGTCGGGTCCGAGCACCACCTTCAACGAATAGCTCAGGTCGTCGGGCGGCGAGCCCGTCGTCATGCCGCGACTTCTTCGGTCTTCGTGTAGGTTCGATAGCGCAGCGCCACGCTCTGCACGAACGGGAACGGCTGGTTTATGATCATGCGGTTCCACAGGGTCCGCGACCGCGGGCCCTCTTTGTAGCCGCGCTCCCAGGTCAAGTCCTTCACCCACGCCGCCATGGGCTCCGTCCCCATCTTCTTGAGCTGGTTCGAGTAGGCCAGCTCGGTCGCCCGGGTCGCGAACCGCAGCTTCGGGATTTCGGTGAACGAGAGCAGCTTGGCCCGCTCGTACGCCATCACGAGGTTCTCTGGCGTATTCTCCAGTGCCTCGAACTTCCAGTCGTTGAACGGCATGTCGACCACCGCCTCGAACGCGGTGACCTCCTCACGCCTCGACGCGCCCTTGGTGACGTTGGCCGACTCGGACGGCCCGACCTCTTTGCCCTCGGGTCCCTTCGTGCCACCTTCCTTCATCCGCTTGGCCTCGGCGCGGAGGAACGCCGCCTCGGCGGTAAGGCGGTCGATGCAGAGCTTGGTGACGAAGTACCATTTGCCGTAAAAGCTCTGCCAGCGGTTCGGGTGGACGAAGTTCTTGAAGTAGACCGTGTTGCCGGTCCAAAGCTTCTTGTCTTCGAGGAACTGATTCTCTTTGGCCTGGGGCACGAACTCGATGCGATCCCAGCCCTCCCACCACTGGCCGTTCAGGTCGACCATCATGTAGTTCCGGAAGGCCCCGATTTGATCTTCCTGGCCCTCGCCGTGGGTCATGACGTTCACGTCCCAGATGCGGACCGAAAACGAAAAGACGTCCTTGTTCGCCGACAGACCCAGGCACTTGCCGTGCCGGTTGTCTTTGGACAGCACCACCTCGCCCTCTCGCTGCTGCACCGGCCGGCGCGCCTGGTAGCGGGGCAGGTTGATGACCGCCTTACGATCGACGAGGGCGCTCATGAAGCAAGCCAAATCGAGGTCGGTGGGGGAGAGGACCCCGTTCTGCAGCAGGGCGGGGCCCGGGCTGCGGCTATACAGATCGTAGCTCCAGTGAGCCTTTAAGATCTTGACAACTTCGTCGGTGTTCTGCCGCGGGTCCATCAGGACGCGGACGGCCCAATCTTCGGAGAGCGATTCGAGGCTGGCGGCTGGCATGGGAAGGCGAGACTCCCTCCGCGGCCAGGTCAACGTCAACTACGATCTAACGCCAGCCGAAGGGGTCGTCGTCGTTGGGAAATTTGGCGCAGGCTATCCCGGCCAGCATCAGATCGCAGGCCACGCTCCACACGTTGGGCGGCTTGCCCATGACGGCCGAGCCGGCCAGGTCGAGCATCGCGAAGAAGCAGAAGTTGAGGCGGAAGGCGTAGCCCCTCGTCGACATGGCGCAAAGGTTACGCGTGCCGAGGGGTTCCGAACAACGGCAGGTCGAGCGCTTCGAAGTCCTTGCCCAGCCAGTTGGTCGCGGTGTGCGCCTTCTGATCGGTCCACGTCGAGGCGACGCCGACGTGTTCAAAGAGGCAGGGGATGTGCTGGGCGCGGGTGTGAAAGGGCGAAAAGCTGCGAAGGGCATCGGCGAGCAAGACGTCCGATCCGTGGGCCCAGCCCTTGAGGTCTTCGAGCACCGACCAGGGCAACGACGCCAGAAACTCGACGACCTCGCCCGGCACGCTCATCGCCTGGATACCGAACATCGGCCCGCCCTTCGACGACGTCGGGCCCACGAGATAAAACCCCGGCTTCGTGCCGCCGGGCAAGCTGCGGTAGTCGTAGTACGACGTCGCAGCAAGGCCCGCGGGATTGGGCTGCCCCAGCACCCGCAGAACAGCGTTGCGACAGGCAAGAATGTCGTCTTCGAAGAAGACCAGACGGTCGACCTTCATCGCCGCCGCCATCCGAAAGAGACGCCAGAGCGCCTGCTTCGTGCCCGAAGGCCCCTGCAACACCTCCGCGGTCCACGGGCATGGAGCATCGAGCTTGCCGTCGGAGACTA
>SCSV01000246.1 GCA_004297555.1 Salinibacterium sp. | reverse complement strand
TCTACTACGGGCGGGGGAGATCGTCGCCGGTCGCGAGACCGCGCGGTCCCGGCGCCCGACCAGCCGATCGGACGCGGACCTCGCGCGTGGCCCGGCCCGACTCTGCAAAGCGCTCGGCATCACGCTGGCTGACAACGGTCTCAACCTCGAAACCGGCCGCGCCCGATTGCGCCTCGCAGAGCATCCCGTGCCGTACCTCTCCGGACCACGCACAGGTGTCTCCGGCCTCGGCGGGGGAGTCGAGTATCCGTGGCGCTTCTGGATCGACCGCGACCCCACTGTCTCGCCCTACCGTCCGCACCAACCGCGGCAGCGTCGCTGACCAATTCCGCTACGGTTGGATGCGTGTCATCCGCCGCCCTGAGCACCCAGCAGAACGACGACTCGTTCGCCGACATCTGGGAGGAACTGCTCTGGCGGGGCCTCGTTCACGTTTCGACGAACCCGGACGAACTGAAGGCCCTGCTCGCGGGCGATCCGATCACCTACTACTGCGGTTTCGACCCGACCGCCCCGAGCCTGCACCTCGGCAATCTCGTGCAGTTGCTGCTCATGCGCCGCCTGCAACTCGCCGGCCACAAACCGCTCGGCCTCGTCGGCGGATCGACCGGCCTGGTCGGTGACCCGAGGCCGACCGCTGAGCGCACGCTCAACGATGCGGCCGTCGTCGCAGAGTGGGTCGGCTACCTCGAGGCGCAGGTCTCGAACTTCCTGAGCTTCGAGGGCGACAATGCCGCCCGCCTCGTCAACAATCTCGACTGGACCGCCCCGCTCTCCGCAATCGACTTCCTGAGAGACATCGGCAAGCATTTCCGGGTCGGCACGATGATCAAGAAGGATGCCGTCAGCGCCCGCCTCAACAGCGACGCGGGTATCAGCTACACCGAGTTCAGCTACCAGGTGCTGCAAGGCCTCGACTTCCTCGAGCTCTACCGCAGTTACGGCTGCGTTCTGCAGACCGGCGGTAGCGACCAGTGGGGCAACCTCACGAGCGGAACCGACCTCATCCACAAGGCCGAGGGCGCGAGCGTGCATGCGATCGGCACGCCGCTGATCACCAACTCCGACGGCACCAAGTTTGGCAAGAGTGAGGGCAACGCCGTCTGGCTCGACGGCTCGATGACGAGCCCGTACGCCTTCTACCAGTTCTGGCTCAACACCGACGATGCGGATGTCATCGCCCGGCTCAAGGTCTTCACCTTCCTTTCGCGCGCCCAGATCGAGGAGCTCGAGGCCGCGGTCGCGACCGAGCCGTTCCGCCGGGCCGCACAGCGCGCCCTCGCCTGGGAGGTGACGAGTCTCGTGCACGGCGCAGACGCAACGCAGGCGGCGATCGACGCGGCGGCAGCTCTCTTCGGCGACGGAGATCTCAGGGCTCTGGATGACCGGACTCTCCAATCGGCTCTGCGCGAGTTGCCCAACACCACGTCACCCGCAAGCACCCCGATCGCCCAGCTGCTCGTCGACACCGGCCTCAGCCCGAGCCTGAGCGCCGCGCGTCGGTCGATCGGCGAGGGCGGCGTGTACGTCAACAACGAGCGCGTCGACGACGATGCGGCAACCCTCGAGTCCTCGATCCTCCCCGGCCGCATGGCGGTTCTCCGCCGTGGCAAGAAGACCCTCGCCGGCGTCTTCGTTGAGTAAGCCCGAGCTTGCTCCCGGTGAGCGGATCATCCTCGCCAAAGCTGCGAACCTGATCATCAATTCGGGTGACTTCGGCATGGATCCGATAGAGGGCGCGGCGGGGCGGCGATCGATGATGCGTGGCCTAGGGGACGAGAGCCTCGGAGGTCGTCTCTATCTGACCAACCGACGGATCGTCTTTCAGACGCACGCAATGAACAGGTTGCTCGGGACCGTACCAATTCCCTTGAAATCGCTCACCTCATTCACGGATGTGAGCTTTGGGCTTTCGAAGATGATGAAGCTCGAGTGGGATAACGAGTCGTGCGTATTCGTGGTCTGGGGCATCCCGCGACTCCTGAAAGAAATCGAGGCCGCTCGCAACAGTCCCGAAAGCCGCGCCAGCTGATGCCCTTCACCGCCAGTCACGCCGTCGTCGCGCTCCCGTTCGTGCGCACACCTCTCCTGCCTGCAGCGGTCGCTGTCGGCGCCATGACGCCCGACATCCCGCTGTTCTTCAACGTCGGTATCGACTACTGGACAACCCACACCTTCCCCGGCATGTTCCTGGTCGGCATCCCGCTTGCCCTCGCGCTCTTGAGTGTCTGGCGAGTGATGTTGCGTCCGGCGGTGCCGCATCTCACTCCGGGGTGGGTGCGCGCGCGACTGCCGCAGGATTGGCAAGACGACGCCACTACCTCGTGGCTTGCTCTCTGGGGTGGTCGCGGTGCGACCGCGCGCGAACGATGGCGCTCGATTGCGCTTCTGATCGTGGCCCTGGCAATCGGCCTCGCCACCCACGTCTTCTGGGACCTCTTCACGCACGCACACCGCTGGGGGAGCGAGCTCTTCCCAGCGCTCGGCGAACCGTGGGCCGGCGGTCGCTACGGCTACTCCTGGGTGGGCGCGATCAGTTCAGTGTTCGGCCTGGTCGTCATCGCTGCCTGGATGCTCGTGTGGATGCTCCGACGCACGCCGACCGTGACCGAAGCGCTCACGCCGCTCTGGTTCCGGATGCTCGTGCCGGTGGCCATCGTCTCGTGCCTCGTGATCTCGATTGCCGTGGAGATTCGGGCCAACGGCATCCCGACAACGACCTGGACCGGGTTTGCTTTTCGGGCCGGAGTATCCGGCGCTGCGGGCATCCTGATCGTCTTCGGCATTGCCTGTATCGCCACGCAATTGCTGGCGTTCCGGGCGCGACACGCCCGGGCGTGATGGTGATTTGGGGAACCCCGAAATCCCCCCTAAAGTAATCACTTGTCACCCCAAAGGTTCGACTAAGCCGCAGCGCTTACCGGCCTCAAGAGGGACCAAATCCAGCTAGCTCGTGCGGCCCGCTCATGTAGCGATCCGGCCCGGCTGGTGGTAGGTTAGAGCAGTTGCCCTAAAACAATCCGCAAGGCACGTTTTAGTCGCGCCCGATCCTTGAGAACTCAACAGCGTGCACAATGTCAAATGCCAAAAACCCCGTGCGTGTGACTCGTTTCTAGCGAGTACCGCGCAAGGGATTCCTTTGGAAAAGATATAAACAACAAAGCAAGTCAGTATTGATTTGTTCTG
>SCSV01000245.1 GCA_004297555.1 Salinibacterium sp. | reverse complement strand
CTCGACGCGATCCTCGTTCGCTCGGCGATCGCCCGCACCACGGCGCAGTCGCGCCAGATGGTCGTGCACCGCCACATCCTCGTCGACGGCCAGCTCGTCGACCGCCCCTCGTTCCGCGTCAAGCCGGGCCAGCTCGTGCACGTCAAGCCGAAGAGCGAAGGCATGGAGATCTTCCAGGTCGCCGCAGCCGGCGGTCACGTCGACGTTCTGCCGAAGACCCCGGGCTACCTCGAGGTCGAGATCGACAAGCTTCAGACGCGCCTGGTGCGCCGCCCGAAGCGCGCCGAGGTTCCGATCACCTGTGAAGTGCAGCTCGTCGTCGAGTACTACGCAGCGCGCTAACTCTCAGCACGAGAAGCGGGTCACCTTCGTGGTGGCCCGCTTTCGTTTTGGGGCGCGGCGACCGGGCATCCCCGCAACTAAGCTGGATGCAGTCTGAGCCATTCGATCTGCAAAGGGAGCAATCATGAAAGGCATTCTTCTGTTGGCGATCGGCGTTGCCGCCGGATTCATCGTCGCCCACGAGGTGGCCAAGACTCCCCAGGGCAAGCGCTTCTTCGATGACATCGACACCAAGGCCCGCGAGTTCAGCAGCGCCGTGGTCGACGGATACAAGGCGCGCGAGGCCGAGCTGCGTGCCGCGGTCGCTGAGGCAGAGGACGTCGTGAACGACCTCGCCGACCGCATCAAGTAACCGCCTCTTTCAGGACCTCAATGCATACCGCTGACATTCAGAGCCGGTGGCTCAACTTCTTCGGCGATCGCGGCCACACCATCGTGCCGTCCGCCTCCCTGGTCAGCGACGACCCGACCCTGCTGTTCACGGTCGCCGGCATGGTGCCGTTCGTGCCGTACCTCACCGGCCTCGTGCCGCCGCCGTTCCCGCGCGCGACGAGCGTGCAGAAGTGCATCCGCACCCTCGACATCGACGAGGTCGGTAAGACCCCGCGCCACGGCACGTTCTTCCAGATGAACGGCAACTTCTCGTTCGGCGACTACTTCAAGAAAGAGGCGATCGAGTTCGCCTGGGAGCTGCTCACGAGCTCCGAAGCATCCGGCGGTCTCGGCTTCGACGAGAAGGACCTCTGGGTCACCGTCTACAAAGACGACGACGAAGCGGTCAACTTCTGGAAGAAGACAGCAGGACTTCCGGATGCCCGCATCCAACGCCTCGACATGGACACCAACTACTGGTCCACCGGCCAGCCCGGCCCGGCCGGCCCCTGCTCGGAGATCTTCTTCGACCGCGGACCCGCCTACGGCATCGACGGGGGACCGGCGACCGACGACGACCGCTACGTCGAAATCTGGAACCTTGTCTTCATGCAGTACCTGCGCGGCGAGGGCTCGGGAAAGAGCTTCGAGATTCTCGGCGAACTGCCCAAGAAGAACATCGACACCGGCATGGGCATGGAGCGCGTCGCCTTCATCAAACAGGGCGTCGAGAACATGTACGAGATCGACCAGGTGCGCCCCGTACTCGATCGTGCTGCCGAGCTCTCCGGCCGCAAGTACGGCGCGCACCACGACGACGATGTGCGCATGCGCGTCATCGCCGACCACATTCGCTCGAGCCTCATGCTCATGTCCGACGGCGTCACTCCGGCCAACGAGGGCCGCGGCTACATCCTGCGCCGCCTGCTGCGCCGCTCGGTGCGCTCGATGCGCTTGCTCGGTGTCGAGGAGCCGACCTTTGCCGAGCTGTTCCCGGCCTCGCGCGATGCTATGAAGGCGCAGTATCCCGAGGTCGCCAACGACTACGACCGCATCTCGCGGCTCGCGCTTGCGGAGGAGGAGACCTTCTTGCGCACGCTCGCGAGCGGAACGAGCATTCTGGATGTCGCAGTCGCCCGCACCCAGCAGGCCGGCGAGAAGCAGTTGTCGAGCGACACCGCGTTTCTGCTGCACGACACTTTCGGCTTTCCGATCGACCTCACCCTCGAAATGGCCGAGGAGGCCGGGCTCACCGTCGACCGCGACGCCTTCGACACCCTCATGCACCAGCAGCGCACCCGCGCGAAGGCCGACGCCAAGGCGAAGAAGCAGACCCTCGCCGACCTCTCCGTCTACAGCGACTTCCGCGCCCAGGGCGAGACGGTCTTCACGGGCTACGAGTACCTCACGACCGACAGCACGGTGCTCGGCCTCATCGTTGACGGGGCATCCGTCTCGCGCGCATCGGCGGGCGACGTCGCCGAGGTGATCCTCGCCGAGACCTCGCTCTACCCCGAGTCGGGCGGTCAAGAAGCGGATGCCGGCACGATCGTCGGCGCCGGTTTCGAGCTCGAGGTGCTCGACGTGCAGCGCCCGGTCAAGGG
The DNA here is from genome assembly GCA_004297555.1 of Salinibacterium sp. Taxonomy (GTDB): domain Bacteria; phylum Actinomycetota; class Actinomycetes; order Actinomycetales; family Microbacteriaceae; genus Rhodoglobus. The sequence goes on along the minus strand of SCSV01000245.1, from coordinate 4,743 downwards.
GCTCGTGAGCCACACCGTGCAGGTCACCTCTGGCGAGGTCGGAGTCGGGGATGCCGCAACGTCCGTCGTCGACCCGGAATGGCGGCGCGGCGCGACCCAGGCGCACAGCGCGACGCACCTCATCCACGCAGCCCTGCGCCAGATTCTCGGCCCCGAGGCGCACCAGTCTGGCTCCTACAACAAGGCCGGCTACATGCGCCTCGACTTTAGCTGGAACCAAGCGCTGTCGGCCGCGACCAAGAGCGAGATCGAGGAGGTCGCCAACAACGCGGTGCGCGACAACCTCGAAGTCGAGACGCGCATCCTGCCGCTGGACGAGGCCAAAGCGCTCGGCGCGATGGCCCTGTTCGGCGAGAAGTATGGCGACACCGTGCGCGTCGTGGAGATCGGCGGCCGCTGGTCGCTCGAACTCTGCGCGGGCACTCACGTGACGCGTTCCTCGGAGATCGGCCTGATCAACCTGGTGAGCGAATCATCGGTGGGCTCCACCAACCGGCGCATCGAGTCGCTCGTCGGTCTCGAGGCGTTCCGCGATCTCGCGACGGAGCGTGCGATCATCTCGCAACTCACGTCGAGCCTCAAGACCCCGCGCGAACAGCTGCCGGAGCGCATCGCCGAACTCATGGCGAGCCTCAAGGCCGCCGAGCGCAAGATCGCGCAGTACGAGTCGAGCGCTCTCGCTCAGCGGGTGCCGGCTCTCGTCGCCAACGCCCGCACTATCGGCGCAGCCACGGTCGTCGCCGAGAACGTGGGTGCTGTCGGATCGGCGGATGACCTCCGCGCCCTCGTCACCTCGGTGCGTGAGCGCCTCGGCAGCGCGAGCTCGGTGGTTGCCCTTGCAGGCGATGTGGCCGGCAAGCCCGCCGTGATCGTCGCGACCAACCAGGCATCCCGAGCGCAGGGCGTGAAAGCCGGAGCTCTCGCCAAGACCGCGGCCGGCATTCTCGGCGGCGGTGGTGGCGGCAAGGATGACATCGCCCAGGGCGGTGGCACGGACGTCGCCGCGATTGGCGCGGCGCTCGACGCCATCGTCGCTGCCCTGCCCGCCTGAGCGTGACGGCGGCCTGACAATGACCGAACGCGCGGGCACTCGACTCGGCGTCGACGTGGGAACCGTGCGCATCGGAGTCGCGCGCAGCGACCCGCACGGAATGCTCGCGACACCGCTCGAAACGGTGCCGCGCGGGGCGGGTGACGTCGAGCGCATCGTCGCTCTCGCTACCGAACTCGAGGCCATCGAGTTCGTGGTTGGGCTCCCGATTGCGCTGTCCGGTCGCGACACCGCGTCGACCGCGGATGCCCGGGCCTTCGCCGCGCGATTGGCGAACGCCCGAGTGGCTCCGGTGCGGCTGGTGGATGAACGTTTGTCGACGAGTTCTGCGCATTCTGCGCTGCGGGCATCCGGTCGAAACGCCAAGAATTCACGCACCGTAATCGATCAGGTTGCCGCCGTTATAATTTTGCAGCACGCGCTCGACTACGAACGCTCGGCCATGGGGCCGCCTGGCGTGGTCGTGGCCCCCGACGAAAGATTGTGAAGATGGCGAACGAGCCGAGCTGGGAAGACATCTTCAACCCGCAACCCGTTTCGAGCGATCCGGCAGTTCCGCAAGCGTTTTCACCGGCACCGACCGCTGCCCAACCTCAGGCGTTCCCGCCCGCGGCGCCCCCGCAGGCCTTCCCGCCCGCTGCCCCTTCTGCACAGCCGGCTCAGGCGTTCCCAGCGGCTCAGCCGTTCCCGCCGGCTCAGGCTCAGTCGGCGCAACCGTTCCCGCCGGCTCAGGCGCAGCCAGCCCAACCTTTTCCGCCAGCTCAAGCCCCGGCTCCCGTGGCCCAATCGTTCCTGCCGACCGTCGAGCCCGCAGCGTTCCCCGCAGCTTTTCCCGCCGCGCAGCCTCAGCAGCCAGCCCAGCCGAACCCTTTCCCGGCGGCGCAGCCCGCGGCGTTCCCCGCACCCCAGGCCAACCCGTTCCCGGCAGCCCCCGAGCCCGGTAATGACTTCGCCGCTGCCCTCGGCTTCACGGCAGACGACTTCCCGCCGACCCAGTCCTACCCCGCCGTGGACGAGACGAACCAAGGGCGCGGTAATCGACGCGGCGATCGCGGCTCGCGTGGCCGCAAAGAGCGCGGCGCCGGTCGCGAAAAGGCACCCAAACCCGGTCGCCCGCCACGCACCGACCGTGACTCGGGAGCCCGACGCAGCAACAACGGCGGCGGCAAGGGCGGCGGCTTCGGTTCGCGGCCCGATAAGCCAAAGCGGCGCAAGGCACGGCTGATCGTCGCCCTCTCGCTCACCGTTCTGCTCGTGCTCGGCGGTGGATTCGGTGCCTGGGCCTACATCTTCCACAAAGACCGAGTGCTGGAGTTCCTACACTTGCAGCCGCCCATCGACTACCAAGGTGACGGCAACGGCACCAAGGTGGTCGTCACAATCCAGGCTGGCGATATCGGTGCAGATGTCGCGAACACCCTGCATAACAAGGGTGTGACGATGACCTTCAAGGCTTTCTACAAGCTGGTGTCGCCTCCGAATCAGGAGGTGACATTCTTTCCTGGTAGCTATTCCCTCGAGAAACACATGAGCGCACAATCAGCTCTTGACGCGCTGCTCAATCCCGACAACAAGATCACCGACAAACTGCTCATCACCGAGGGCACCACGTTGCCCGGCGCACTGGCGCTGATTTCGGACACCACGGGCATCCCGCTTGACGAGTTGAAGACGGCGTCCAAGGATCTCAAGTCATTCGGCTTGCCCAAGGAAGCACCAAGTCTCGAGGGCTACCTGTTCCCGGCCACGTATCAGCTCGATGGCGGGCAGTCCGCGCATGACGTGCTTCAGTTGCTCGTCAACACGATGTTCGAGCATCTGGATGCCGCGGGTGTCGCACCGCAGGATCGCCACAAGGTGCTCACGATGGCGTCGATCATTCAACGCGAAGCGGGCTCGAACCCCGACGATTTCTATAAGGTTTCGCGAGTGTTCACGAACCGGCTCGATCAGGGCATCCATCTGGAATCGGATGCCACGGTCGCCTATGGCACCGGCCATCTGCACACGGTGTGGACCACAGATGCTCAACGCGCCGATGCGAGCGACAAGTACAACACCTACGCAAACCCGGGACTCCCGATCGGACCGATTGGACTCCCCGGTGACCTCGCGATCGATGCCGCGCTGCACCCGGCGAATGGTCCTTGGCTGTTCTTTGTTCCGGTGAACCTGAAGACCGGGGAAACAGTGTTCTCCCAAACAGTGGCGCAGCATGATGCGGCAGTCGCGCAACTCAGACAATGGTGCCGCGCGAGTGACGAAAACCGCGCCTACTGTGAGTAGCGCCGCCGGTGGCTGAGCGCACCCGACTCGCGGTGCTCGGTTCACCGATCGCGCACTCGAAGTCCCCGGCGATCCATCGCGCTGCTTACGCGGCACTCGGCGTCGACTGGACGTACGAGGCGGTCGATATAACCGGCGAGCAACTCGCTGAGTTCGTGAGTGACTGCGACGCGAGTTGGCGCGGGCTCTCGCTCACCATGCCGCTCAAGCGCGACATCCTGCCCCTGCTCACTGCGCGCGACCCGCTCGTCGACAAGGTCGGCGGGGCGAACACCGTTCTTTTCGACGACGGCGTGCGCGGCTTCAATACCGATGTCTATGGCGTCATCCGCTCCTTCGCAGACGTCGGCGTCACGAGCCTGCACAGTGCGCAGGTGCTCGGTGCCGGCGCGACTGCGGCCTCGGTGATCGTCGCGGTCGCCGAAATGGGCGCACGGCAGGTGCTCGTCTCGGCCCGCACTCCGGCGAAGGCTGAGTACCTCCTCGAACTCGGCGCGCGGCTTGGCATCTCGCTCTCGGTCGCGCCCCTTGCCGAATCGAGCGGGATGCCCGACGCCATCGTCAGCACGCTGCCCGGCGGTTCGAAGGTGCCGTCGTTCGCCGAGGCGACCCGCGCATCCGCCGTGCTCTTCGATGTCGCCTACGACCCCTGGCCCAGCGAGTTGGCCAAGGCATGGGATGCTGCTGGCGGCACCGTCATTCCCGGCATCGAGTTGCTCATCAACCAGGCCGTCGGCCAGATCCGCATCTTCTTGAACGGGGATGCCACGGTGCCGCTTCCGAACGAAACGGCCGTCGTCGCCGCCATGCGCGCGGCCGTCAGCTAAGGCACCCCGCCCGCTCGCTCGCATCCGCGTGACGATCCCCTTCCCGCGCGGGTCTGGAACGCGCGCGGTGACCCCTGTGGGAGGATTGTTCCCATGCTTCGTTGGTTGACGGCTGGTGAGTCGCACGGTCCAGAACTCGTCGCCATTCTTGAGGGGATGCCGGCCGGCGTGCCGATTCTGCCGGAGGACATCCAGGCCGACATGCGCCGCCGTTCGCTCGGTTACGGCCGTGGCGCTCGAATGAAATTCGAGCAGGACGAGTTGACGATCAGCGGGGGCATCCGCTTCGGCCAGACCATGGGAAGCCCGGTCGCGCTGCGCATCGGCAACACCGAGTGGCCGCGCTGGGTCGAGGTGATGAGCCCGATTCCGGTCGACCCGGAGACCCTGCCGAAGGGCCGCGGCGCACCCTTGACTCGCCCACGACCGGGCCACGCTGACCTCGTCGGCATGCAGAAATACGACTTCCCGGAGGCGCGCAACGTGCTCGAACGGGCGAGTGCTCGCGAGACTGCCGCGCGTGTTGCTCTCGGCGCTGTCGCCCGCGCCTTCCTGCTCGGCCTCGGCATCGAACTCGTG
>SCSV01000244.1 GCA_004297555.1 Salinibacterium sp. | reverse complement strand
AAGTGGTAGTAGATGGCCAGCGCCAGCTGGTGGCCGGCGGTGGTGCAAAGGCGTCTGTGGCCTTTGAACGTAGGATCTTGTGACAGGCCGTCTGTGGCCTTGACCCCGATGAACCTGACCTTGCTCTCGAACACCTTCGCCATGGTGGCGGTGGAGAGCGGGTGCCAGTGGGAGATATCAATTCCGAGCGCGCGATTTGTAACCGGCTTCACGGACCATCGTCATCGGGCTCCGTGACTTCGACCTTGAGAGAGGCAAGGGCCATGACTTCGACCTGGCGAACGCGTTCGCGGGTGAGGCCGACGAGGTCTCCGATCTCTTCAAGAGTGGCACCTCCCCGATCGGCCACATCGAGCGAACAAGTCTGTTTCAATTCCCACACTTCCAAGTTGGGGAAGTTCAGCTTGATGTTCCCGTTCTCGGGATTCACGTCGAGGTAGAGGTGGTGCGAGCACGAAACGAACGGGCAGGGCCGGCTCATCTGCAAACACTCGCCCCGCACCTCTGGCCGTGCCACCTCGGGGTAGGTTATGAGCGCAGCCGCTCGCACCTCCCTGACCGTCGGCTTGCCCGAGATTGTGTAGGCCCGGTTGTTCTCGCTCTTGGGCCGGAGGAACGCCAGGCGGTGCTCTTCGAACTCGGCCGAATAGCCGTCGCCGAAGGCATCATCGTCGGGGACATCGAGGCCGTCGTCGACCCGCAGAGGCACAGCCTCCGCTTGCGGAAGGTCGAAATAGGTCCGACGGCGTCGCTTCATCGAGCCTGCGGTGGGGAGATGCGGACGGGCCACGAGGGTATCGTAACGGTGATACCACTTTGTGGAGTCGCGAAACCAGAGTCGTCCACTTCGATCGCTCGAAAGACGTCCCCGGCACGCCTACATCGACGGCGCCGCCGGCTACCTTGAGGGCTCGGGCTCGGACGGCGCCTCTTCGGCCTCCTCCGCGCCGTGATAGTTCGGATCGGAAAGCATCCGCGCCGCCTTCTCCGTCGGCCCCCACCACGACCACGCGGTGACACCTTTGCCGGTCACCCGTTTCGCAATTTCTTCAGTCGCGGCTGAGATCTCATCGTGCTGGCTCCAGAGCTTCCAGGCCGGCGGGTTCGCCTGCCGCACGAGAACTGTGATCTTCCGCTTGTCGTCGAAACGAAGACCTCCGGGCATCAGTTGAACTCGCCCGTGGGGCCGGTGTCCCCGTCGGAGTCGTCGCCGAAAATGCGATCCCAACCCGAGCGGTAGGCGTTCGAGGCAACCATCGGAGGCCCGCTGTGCGACTCTTCGACCAGCGGACCGCTCGCAACTGGGGACAGCTGAAAGTGCTCCCCGTCATCACTCCACACCCGGGCCAGCTTGTTGCCCAGTTTGAGCGGCTTGCCGCTTTCGACCGGCTGCACCCGCACCACCGACAGCTGGTCGTCGTCGCCGGGCGGCCGGCACTCCTGCATCACGCCCGAACCGTCGGCGTCGCGACCGAGGTAGTGGTATCGCCGGCCCTCGACCGAGTGGCCGTCATCGTCGTTGTCGTTCGCCATGCCATACTCCTCGATCTGATAATCTGCCAGAAGCGGACCGACTTGAGGTGGCTTCTTGCGATCGAAGCGGTCGGCGGCCTTAGCCCGGCGTTCCGCCGTCTCCTTCCTCAGCATCAGACTCGTCGCTCCTCTTTAACGGACCACCCGCCTCTTGTTCCCGGCGGGCCCTCCCCCGCAACCAGGCGAGGTTTTGGTCACTGTTGTTGACGTAGGGGTTCGTTGCGTGCTCGCCACTCTTATACCCCTCGTCTTCGCACTTCGCCTCATCCGCTGCCACCCGCACCATCGCCTCCTTGAGCCACTCCGCGCCCGCGGTCACAAAAGCAGCCCGCCCAAGGTCGCGCAGCTGACGATGCGCCCGCATCACCGCGCACGAGCACAGCACGTGGTGGCCGTCGACCCGATGAAGAAAGCCGTCTTCTTGGCAGAGACGACAGTTCTTCTTGCGCTGAGATCCTAGGAACCCGACCGGAACCGTCGAACCGTAAAATTCGATCGGGGAGACATGCGAGCCGACCGTCTTGGTGACCGTCTTCGGTTGCGTCGTCATGGCCACGGTTTTCTCACGAGCCGGCGGCGGCAGCCCA
>SCSV01000020.1 GCA_004297555.1 Salinibacterium sp. | reverse complement strand
GGGGCACCTTCTTGGGGTCGCTGAACTTGCCGGCGGCGACGCCGACGCCCATGGCGGCGGCGGTCAGGAGGCCCGTGCGGGCGACCTGGTTGGTTTCGGCCTTGTGGTGGATCTTGGCCAGCAGGCCGCGAGACGAAAGCAGTAGTGCCATGGTGATTTCCTTTTCGAAGGGTGGGCGGGAGGCGAAAACTTGGAAGCTCAGACGCTGTACTTGTCGAGGATGTAGAACGTCTCTTTGACGTTCTTGTACTTGCGGTCGGTGTCGACTGCGATCTTGGGCGACTTCGCGTCGCTCACATCGACGGTGCCGTAAACGATGCGCTGGGCGGCGTCGTCTCGGGTGGCGATGCCGAACTTGTTCTTCTCGACCTCTTTGACGGCGATGGACACCTTCTCGGGGTTCATGCCGGTCTTTTTGGCCCAGGCTTCGACGGCCACTTCCCGAGGGGTCGCGACGGCGCCCGACTCGTCGACGCCTGCGACGACGCCCTTGTGCTTCCGCTTGATGGCGGAGTAGGTGCCGGCGCCGAGCAGAGCCGCTCCGCCGGCCAGCGGGAGGCCGCCGTGCCGACCGCCCGACTTGTTGAAGACATGACCGAACCATCCGACGACGGCGGCGCCGAGGCCGAGCAGGATGTAGGGGGATTTCTTCACGACGGCCTTTTTGACCTCCGCGATCCCTCCGGTATCGCTGGCCACGCCGAGGGCGTAGTTGCGATCGGTTTGTTTTCCAGCAATCAAGTCGAACGCCATGAAAAGCCCCTTGGTCAGTGGTTGGAGTAGCCCAGCAAACGTTGAGCTTCCGTCACTTCGTTCCGCACGTCGAAGCATTTTTCGCCGCGCGACCACCCGATGAGTTTGTCGACGTCGAACTCGCCATCGCCGAGCGGGATTTCGTTGGCCAGGTAGGCGCCCAGCTCGACATCGCCAAGGGTTGCGGCCACGCCTTCGGGGGCCATTCCCTTGTTGATGAGGTCGATGACCTTCTTGTCCATTTCGGGAGCTTTGCCGCCGGCATAGCCCGACGGTTTCTCCGGATCGACGACCATGACTTCGGGCTTTTTCGCGTAGCGCAGGACCACGGGTTCGATGCCTTTGCGCATCTTTTCCGCCGTCTCGTTCTCCGAGAATTCGCGCTCACGACCCATGCCGAGGACCAAGCTTGGGTCTTCGAGCCGACCGTCCGGCATGAGGACCAGGGCGTGGTAGTGGTAGTTGCCCTGCGGGCCCCGGCGCCACTTGGCGAAGGGTTTGGCCTTGATGCCGCCTTTGACCTTCTTCCAGCCGACCCAGAGCTTGGGGTCATCGGGCAGGGCGGGCGAGCGCGAGTCGCGCAGGAACGCGAGCATGTCGGCGGGACTGTCGCCGGCAATGGCGTTCTCCATGGCTGAGAGCCGATAGTCAATCTGGCCCGACTGATCGTCGGCCTTGAGCCCCTGTTGCGGGAACCTCGGATCGGCG
>SCSV01000243.1 GCA_004297555.1 Salinibacterium sp. | reverse complement strand
ACCTGCTCGTCATTGCCATCATGGGCGTCGCCGGAATCCTCGCCGCCGCGGCAGGGGCACAAGCGGTGATGCGAGCTCGCTGGGAGGAGAGCGACGGGCGGGTGGAATTGGTGCTGGCCGCGCCGGTTGCGCGATTGCGCTGGCTCGCCGGGTATGTGTTGGTCGCGCTCGCGTCGACGGCCGTGGTTGCGATCGTCGCAGGCCTCGCTGCCGGACTCTCCTTTCTTGCCACCGGGAGCGACGCAGATCGGTTCTGGTCGAGTCTCGCCGCAGGAGCGGCACAGCTTCCCGCGGCGATTTCGTTCGTCGCGTTCACCACGCTCGTCTTTGTTCTGCTGCCGAGAATGACCGTGCCGCTCGGCTGGGGGCTGCTCGCTATCGGCCTGACCCTCGGCGAATTCGGCAGCGTGCTCGGGTTGTCGAAGGAGGTGCGCGATCTGAGTCCGTTTTCGCACGCTCCGGGCATCCCGCCGGTTGAGGGCGCCGATTGGTCGGGAGCGTGGGCGCTCGCCGGTATCTCCATCGCGTTGCTTGCCCTTGCATTCCTGGCTGCGCGCTCGCGGCAATTGACGGTCGAATAGCGGCTCGCGGCGCAAACTAGGCTGGCTCGCATGAGTCCCGCCGAAACACTGCCCTCCGGTATCGAGACCGACGAACTCGACCCGTCGATCCGCCCTCAAGACGACCTCTTCCGCCACGTGAACGGCAAGTGGATCGACCGCACCGAGATCCCCAGCGACAAGGCGCGGTACGGCTCCTTCTACGTGCTCGCCGAGGAGGCCGAGAAGGCCGTGCGCGACATCATCATCGAAGCCCAAAAGGCGGAGCCCAGCACCGAAGCGCGCAAGGTCGGCGATCTCTATGCGAGCTTCATGGACGAGGCACGCATCGAAGCCCTCGGCGCGAGCCCAATCAAGTCCCTCATCGCGGAGGCCGAGAACGTTGACTCGATCGAGTCCCTGCTCGGCGCCCTCGGCCGGCTCGAGCGCCAGGGCACGAGCGGGTTCTTCCAAGTCTTCGTCGACAACGACCCCGGCCAGCCCGACCGCTATCTCGTGTTCATCGAGCAAGGCGGGCTGGGTCTGCCCGACGAGTCCTACTACCGCGAGGAGAAGTTCGCCGAGATCCGATCCAAGTACGAGAGCTTTCTTGAGCGGATGCTCGGTCTCGCCGGTCTCGACGATGCCGCCGAGCGCGCGAGCCGCATCCTGGCGCTCGAAACTGTCTTGGCGAGCTACCACTGGGACAACGTCACCTCGCGCGACAGCGAGAAGACCTACAACCCGATGCGGTTCGCCGCAGTCAACGACCTTGTCGGCGGCGAGGATCTTGAAATCTGGCTCAACGCGCTCGGCGTGCCCGATCGGTCATTCGACGAGGTCGTCGTTCGCCAGCCTTCGTTCGTCGCTGGCCTCGAATCGGCTTTCGCCGATGCCGAGATTGAGGCCTGGCGCGATTGGCTCGCCTGGCAGGTCATCCGATCGAACGCCCCGTACCTGTCGAGCGCCTTCGTCAACACGAATTTCGACTTCTACGGCAAGACCCTCACCGGCACACCCGAGCTGCGAGCACGGTGGAAGCGCGGCGTCTCGATGGTGGAGGGCGCCCTCGGCGAAGCGGTCGGCCACATCTACGTCGACCGCCACTTTCCCGCCGCCGCCAAGGAGAGCATGGACGTGCTCGTCGCGAACCTTGTCGAGGCGTACCGGCAGAGCATTCAGAGCCTGGGCTGGATGGGTGAGCAGACCCGCGCTCGAGCTCTCGAGAAGCTCGAGAAATTCACCCCCAAGATCGGCTACCCGGTGAAGTGGCGGGACTACTCGACGCTCGACATCGACGCTTCCGATTTGATCGGCAATGTGCGCGCCGCGACCGAGTTCGAGTTCCAGCGCGAACTCGGCAAGATCGGCAAGCCGCTGGATCGCGACGAGTGGTTCATGACCCCGCAGACCATCAACGCGTATTACAACCCGGGCTTCAACGAGATCGTGTTCCCGGCGGCCATCCTGCAGTATCCCTTCTTCGATGCGGGCCGGGATGCCGCCGCCAATTATGGCGCGATCGGCGCGGTGATCGGGCACGAGATCGGCCACGGTTTCGACGACCAGGGCTCGAAGTACGACGGCGATGGCCGCCTCACCGATTGGTGGACCGCCGAGGATCGGGCCGCGTTCGAGACGCGCACGGCCATCCTGATCGAGCAGTACAACGCGCTTGCACCCGGGCAGGCACCCGATCATCACGTCAACGGGGCGCTCACCGTCGGCGAGAACATTGGCGATCTCGGTGGCCTGAGCATCGCCTGGAAGGCGTACCTTCTCTCCCTCGAGGGAGCCGAACCGCCAGTGATCGATGGGATGACCGGAGCCGAGAGGTTCTTCCTTTCCTGGGCGCAGGCCTGGCAGTTGAAGGCACGCGATGAGGAGGTCATCCGCCTGCTCTCCATCGATCCGCACTCTCCCAACGAATTCCGGTGCAACCAGATCGTTCGCAATATCGAGGCGTTCTATGAGACGTTTGGAGTTGCCGCCACTGATGCACTCTGGCTCGACCCGAAGGATCGCGTCACCATTTGGTAGAAACCGCACGAACTCGAGAACGCAGGGAGAGGGCCCGCGCCACTAAACCGGCCCGGCACTCCGGGGCTGGTGAGGCCGAGAACTTCTCCAGCACCTTCACTGCGCTCGGAAAGATCGCCTACGAGGGCGCTCAAGTTTCCGCGAGCGTCGTCGACCTCAACTCGGGCAAGACACTGCTCGCGATCGACGACCGAATCGTGCTGCCCACGGCGAGCATCGGCAAGATCCTGCTGTTGATCGAGGTGTCTGCGCGGCTGACCTCGCGCGACTTCTCGGGCTTTGGCATCCTGGACAAGACTTCAAAGGATGCCGTCG
>SCSV01000242.1 GCA_004297555.1 Salinibacterium sp. | reverse complement strand
TCCAGGGCAATCCTGTCACGACTCGCGCGGGTACCCTCGAATCGTGACATCCCCCCTCGACACGACGCTCGCGGTGGCGCTCGGCAGTCGTGCCGCGGCCGTGATCACGAAGGCGCTGGGCCTCGTCACGGTCGGCGATCTGCTCAGCCATTACCCCCGCCGCTACGCCCGGCGGGGCGAGCTCACCGCCCTCAGCGCCCTGTCGCTCGACGAAGAGGTCACGATCGTTGCCGAGGTGCTCGAGGTGACGAAACGCTCGATGCGGGAGAAGAAGGGCACGATCGTCGACGTTACGATCAGCGATGGCGAGGGCATCCTGAGCTTGACCTTCTTCAACCAGGCCTGGCGCGCCGAGCAATTGCGGCCCGGGATGCGCGGCATCTTCGCGGGCAAGGTCGGCCAGTACCGCAACACGAAGCAATTGACGCATCCGGATTACGAACTCTTCGAGCCGGATGCCGACCCGGAGCGCGCGAAGGCCTGGGCCGAACTGCCCGTGCCGATCTACCCCGCGACTTCGACGGCCACGAGTTGGCAACTGCAGAGAGCGATCGGCGAGGTGCTCGATTCGCTCGGGCCCGTTGACGATCCGGTTCCGGATGCCGTGCGCCACGCCCGCAGATTGATGCCGTTTCAGACGGCCCTCGAACTTGTTCACCGCCCCAAGGTCGACGCCGATTGGGGTGCCGCGCGCAAGGCACTGCGGTTCCAGGAGGCGTTCGTGCTGCAGGCCGCGCTGCTGCAGCAACGTCAGCGGTTGCGCGAGACGGCGGCGACTCCTCGTTCCGCAGGGCCGTTGCTGGCGGATTTCGACGCGACACTCCCGTTCACCCTCACCAACGATCAGGTCACCGTCGGTGCCGACATCACTGCCGACCTGGCTGCACCGGTGCCAATGAACCGGCTGGTTCAGGGTGAGGTGGGCTCCGGCAAGACCCTTGTCGCGTTGCGGGCGATGCTCGCGGTCGCGCAATCCGGCGGGCAGTCCGCGCTTCTCGCGCCGACCGAGGTGCTCGCGCATCAGCACCTACGTTCGATTGTGAGCATCCTCGGGCCTGATCTCTCCGCGCGGTTGCGGCCCACGCTGCTCACCGGCCAACTCTCGGCGCCGGAGCGCAAGCGCGCGTTGCTCGCTGCGATCTCGGGCTCAAGTAGCATCGTTGTCGGCACCCATGCGCTGCTGAGCGACAACGTGGGCTTCTTCGACCTCGGTCTCGTCGTCGTCGACGAGCAGCACCGGTTCGGGGTCGAGCAGCGCGAGGCGCTCCGGCTGAAGGGGTCGCAGCCTCCGCATGTGCTCGTGCTCACCGCCACCCCGATTCCCCGCACGGTCGCAATGACGGTTTTCGGCGACCTCGATGTCTCGGAGATCGCCGACCTGCCCTCGGGCCGCCTGCCGATCGAGAGCCATGTCGTGCCGCAATCGGATGCGCGGCTCATGACGCGTGTGTGGCACCGCGTTGCCGAGGAGCTTGCCCTCGGCCGCCAGGCCTTCGTGGTGTGCCCGGCCATCGATGCCACCGCCTCCGACGAGCCGGATCCTCTACAACCGACGAGCGCGAACGTCACCGAGGTGTTCGCCTCACTCGGCCGAAACCCGGCCCTGGCCGGCGCGCGAATCGAGGCCCTGCACGGGCGCCTGCCGAGCGACGAGAAAGACCGCATCATGCGCGCCTTCGCCGCGGGCGAGATCGACGTGCTCGTCGCGACCACGGTCATCGAGGTCGGGGTGGATGTGCCGAACGCCTCCGTCATGGTCGTGCTTGACGCCGACCGGTTCGGGGTATCCCAGCTCCATCAGTTACGCGGACGGGTTGGTCGCGGCAGCGTACCCGGGCTGTGCCTGTTCGTGACGGGGGCGGAGGAGGAGACGCTGGCGCGCGCGCGGGTGGAGGCTGTGGCATCCACTCTCGATGGTTTCGAGTTGGCGAACATCGACCTCGAGCTACGGCAGGAGGGCGACGTGCTCGGCAGCGTGCAGTCGGGCGGGCGATCGAGTTTGCGTTTGCTGCGGGTCGCCAAAGATGGCCCGTTGATCGCCGAGGCCCGCGAGCTTGCGGCGCAGATTCTCGCGGGCGACCCGGCACTGCGTGCGCAACCCGCGCTTCGGGATGCCCTGGCCCGGCGTCTCGACGAAACCGCCGAGTCATTCCTGGCCAAGAGTTGACGCTCTTCTCCGCGACGCTGGCACTTTGTCGCGGGATCCCACAGGCTGAGCGGACGGCCGGAGGTTGACCGTGGCCGGCACTAGCGTTTTGCTATCGCCGGAGTCACACTGAGGGAGTGATCGAATTGACCGAACCGCAGGTATGGGCTGCGCTGGGCATCCTGCTCGCGTTCTTGACCGCGACCCTCACGATCACGAACCGTACGATCACGGTCCAGATCGGCAGTTGCGCCATGCGCTGAAGGCTGAGATCGGTGGATTGCGCGGCGAAATGAACGCGAGATTTGACACGGTTAACGTGAGAATCGACAACCTCGACCGCGATGTGCAAGCGCTCACCGACAAGGTCTTCGGCGCCGGAACCTGAACGCGTTCTCAGGAATCTCTCGAGGCGCCAGGATAAGTTCTCTTAACTGTGCGCCAAGCCCAGCATCGAGCGACGCCAATTCGAAGATCTGCCAGCCCTCGGTGGCTCGCGCTTCTCGCCTCGCGGCTCTCCCCGATTCTCAGCCGGATTGGCCTGCCGTCCCTTCGTCTGCGAATGCGCGTCGCGGTATCCCAAATTGCTCATGGCGCGCTCGCCCGACTGCGGAGCGTGAGCTGGACTAGGCGCCGAGTCGCGCTTGTTTCATCGGTCGCTTCGCTCGTCATTGTCCTGATCATGCCGACGCTGGTGGCTCCCCTGTTTCCAAGTGAGGCGGAGCAAATCAAGGCCTACATCAATGAGAACGCCCAAAGCTATACGGCTCCGACGAAGGTCAAAACGACCCCGGTTTCGCGGGACACTTTTTCTGCCACGCCCGGTGTCGCGACTCTGATCAAGAACGGTACGAACTATGACTGGGCGAAGCTCGTGCTGCTGCACGGAAACTTCCCGATGAGCGACAACAACGTCACCGTGATCACCCGATGGATGCGTCAGGAGAACGGCCCCGAGGACTGGTT
>SCSV01000241.1 GCA_004297555.1 Salinibacterium sp. | reverse complement strand
GACGTGTTCGCACCGCGACAGCGCAGCCCCTTCCCAAGCGCGCTATGCGGCGCGTTGACGAGCTTCAGGTGCAGGTCGTCCTGGCCGCCACGCAATTGGAAGAAGAGATCCGACCACTCCGACACCCGCCCTTGGATCTTCCCGGGCAGGAGATCGACCAGGCCGAACTGCCAGGTTTGATGGGTTAGGGCGAGTTCGGCGTAGAACACCGGGCGCTTGCCGGTCGGGACCGTGTGATGAGACCAGGGGAGCCCGCGCGGCATGGTCAGCTCGTCGGCGGGCCGGTCGCCCCCTCAACCTCGGTGTAGAACTCGAACGAGACTGCGTAGAAGCCCTCGCGCTCCTCGACCCACTTGAGGCCAGGCTGCATGAACCGGCAGTTCGTGATCGTCGTCGACGCCGGCTCCCCGCTCGCGGGATTGAGACCGGGCACGGTCACGTTCCAGTAGTTGAACACGCCCAGTGCATCCGACTGAAAGAACGTCTCGAACCGCGTTCGGTCGTAGTAGGTCACGCTCGAGAGCGTGATGCTGTAGACGTGCTTGGTGCGCGCCATGTCGTAGGCGTACACCTGCGAGCCGTCCGTGAGGCCGAGGACCTGTCCGAGGTCCAGCAGTTCCGTGTTGCCGAGCTCGCGGTTCCGGATTGAGACCAGCGCGCCGCCTGGCTTCTGGAACGTCAGCACGCTCGTCATCGCAGGCCCCTCCGGTTCGTGGCCTGGGTGCCCTTCGCCTTCAGCCGGTCGATCTGGACCGAGATGAGATGTGCGAGCGTCCGAGGATCGCCGGCGCCGCGGAGGTCAAAGTTGATGTCGCCGAAGCTCTGCGACAGCCCGCCGGCGGAGGCCGGCGCGGCGCCGCCGTGGCCCTGGGCGTTCATCCACTCGAGGAGCGGGCCGAACATCGATGCGGCGCGCGGCTCGACCACGAACTCGCCGGCGGAGAGACGCGCGGGCACGTTGTCGACGCCGCCGGGTCCGATGACCCAGCCACCCTCGGCGAAGCCGAGCCAGCTTCGCAGCGTCTGCCAGGCGTCGGAGATGCTGCCGCCAACGGCAGCGGCGATGTCCTGCACCCAGCCCCACAGGAGTTGGAACTTCTCCACCAGCCAAGCGATGATCGGTCCGAAGAAGTTCTTGATGCCGTTCCACACGGCAAAGAACGTGTCGCGCACCCGTCCCCACGTGAACTCCCACGCAGACGAGACGAAGTCCAGGAAGGAGTGGATCGTGCCGGTGATCCAGTCCCACGTCGACGACGCCACGTGCTTGATGCCGTCCCACAGCGCGACCCAAGGCTCAGCCAGGAACCGCGCGAACTCGCCCCAGTCGTCGACGAGCGCGAACATCGCCCCGATGAGAACGCCGAAGATCGCGATCACGGCGCCCACCGGTGTGAGCAGGAGGCCGAACACGGTGACAATCAGGCTGATGCTGCCCGTGAGCAGCGTGACGGCGCCGCCAAGGCCGGCGAGGAGCCCGCCGAGGCCGATGAGCAGCGGCGACAGAACGACCAGCTTCACCACCCATTCCGCGATCTGCGCCGCGAGCTGTGGGTTCTCGTGAATCCACTGTACGACCGCCTGAACGGTCTCGCGGATCTTCGGCGCGAGCTGCTCGACGAACGGGAGGAGCTGGGTGCCGATCTCGATCCCGAGGTCGTTCAACAGCGTCTTCAGCTTGTTGAGCTTGTCCTGCGGCGTGTCGGACATGATCGCGAGGCCCTGCGCGGTCGCGCCAGCGGACGCGTTCATGTCGTCAAGGTTCTTCTTGAACTCCGCTCCGTCGCCGGCCATCAGCGCAAGCGCGCCGCGGAGGCCCTCGACGCTCGGGAAGAGCTGCGTCAATAGCTCGACCGAGAGTCCCTGACCGGTCTCCTTCATGCGCGCGAAGATCCGGTCGGTATCCGCCCCGGACTGAATGAGCTCGATAAGCTCCTTGTGGGCTGTGATCCCGAGCCGGTTGCGGAGAACGTCGAGAAAGCCGGCCAACCCTCGGCTCGAGAGGCCGACGGCGTCGAACCGGATGCCGAGCTGCTCGGCCGCGGCCTGGGCAGACTGCGCCGGCGCGATGATCGCCTTGATGAAGCCGGCGAGGTTTGTGATCGCCTCTTCCGGCTTCGCAGTGGCAAGGCTCGTCGCGACCGCCGCACCGAGTTCTTCGATGCTGAGCCCTGCCTGTGACGCGATGCC
>SCSV01000240.1 GCA_004297555.1 Salinibacterium sp. | reverse complement strand
GACCCATCGAGCTGTCCGATGATGCCAGCAAGACCGGCGGACACACCTTCGTCAAAAACCCTGCCCGCGGTCGGCAGATCAACTACCAACAGGTCACCTTTCGCCTATTCGTCGGCGATACCTCTACCGGTTCGGGCTATGCCGCTGTTCCCGAGGGCGCCCAGCAATCCGCTCCACCCACCGAGACGATCACCGATAGCATCGGCAACGTGATCACAAGCGCCGTTACGGCGGTGACCACGCCTTCGAATCGGATGTCCGGTGCCTTTCCGGTGTTCGATACCAAGATCCACTCCGGTGACCAAGCCACCAATGCTCAGGCCCGCGCCAGTGCCGCCGCCCAAGAGCGCGATGCCTCGACCTACGCGCGCTACAACGGCCGGCCCCTCATGTACGACTTCGAGGCTCGCCTATGGCAGGAGTCGCTCGCCGCTGCTGGCTACGCCGCCGGTGATAGTCCCGACTCGTCCACCGCGGCCTACGTCGTGGAGAATGGCACTGCGGTGCGACCCAAGACTCCTGATGAGATCGCAGCCGACGTTCAGGCTCGTCGCGAAGCCGTGCTGGCTCGCGATGCCGCCAACGAGCTGCTAAGGAACCGCGGCAAGAGCGTGCCCACCGACAAGAAGAGAACGACGATGTCGGCCGCTGATCAGGCCCCCACGGGGGATGGCCTGGAAGAGAACCGGCGGGATCCGCTCCCGCAGCCGCTGTCCGAGAAGCAGGTGGTGGACTTGCGCCGATCCGTCATCGACGCCTACCGTGCGGAACTAGCGAGGACCCGTGGATTCCCAGGATGACATCGACATCGACGCGCTACTCGATGCCGAGCTCGTCAAGCTCGCCGCCGAGATGGAGGCGGATCCCGATTCGCCTAATCCGTACGGCAACGAGCTCGAGATGATCCGTCAGTTCCAGCAGAACCCGACGATGGAGACCTTCGAGCCCCTGTACCAAGCGCACCAACCGCTGATCAACGCCGCCTCCCAGAAGTACTCGGGCGGTCTCCCCCGAGCCGCCGTGCGCGGCCAGGCGCTGCAACGCTACACGCAAGCCCTGCAGGGATACGACCCCAACAAGGGCGCCCAGTTCAAGACGCACCTGTTCAACGAGATGCGACGACTGGGTCGCTACAAGGCGACATACTCGAACGTGGCGCGCATCGGGTCCGAGGACCGCGGCGGCCTCATCAACTACTTCAATCAGATCGCCCCCGATCTCCGCGACCGCTTCGGTCGTGAACCGACGAACGAAGAAATCTCCGACGAGATGTCGCTCATGGCGCAAGACGTCGCCGCGCTCCAGAAGAAGCTATCCAAGATCAAGGACCTCCCCAAGATGGTCGGCACCCTGCGCAAGGAAATGCGCCGCGACCTCACCCTCGAGGAGCCCAGCGAGTTCGGCGAGACCAGTCTTCCTGGCGGCAGCCGCTACGAGCGCATCGTCACCTTCCTTCACGGCGGCGCGAGCCCTGAGCAGCAGCTCATCATCGAGCACACCGTACCCGGCTTCGGCAAGCCCATCATCGAGGATGACATGCAGCTCGCCCGTACGCTGAACATGTCGCCGCAAAAGGTCCGCGCGCTCAAAGCGCAGATTCGCCGCAAGGC
>SCSV01000239.1 GCA_004297555.1 Salinibacterium sp. | reverse complement strand
GCCTCGTTCGCGTACGGCCGACGGCATCCGGTGGTCGACACGAACGTGCGCCGCGTCATCGCCCGGGCTGTCGCCGGGGTGGAGTCGACCGCCTCATCCAAGCGAGACCTCGCGGCGATGGAAGCGCTGCTGCCCGAGTCGGAACCGGATGCCCAGCTCACGAACGCCGCGATGATGGAGCTCGGCGCTCTCGTCTGCACCGCTCGGGCCCCTCGCTGCGAGGCCTGCCCCCTCGCCGTGCGGTGCCGCTGGCGCGCTGCGAGTTACCCCGCGCCCGGGGTCCGGGCGCGCGCGCAGAAGAAGTACGAGGGCTCCGACCGCCAGGTGCGCGGGGTGATTCTTGCGGCTCTACGTGCCACGGGCATCCCGATCTCGATCTCGGCAATTGAGGCGCTGTGGCCGGATGCGACGCAGCGCTCGCGCGCCCTCGACAGCTTGATCGTCGACGGGCTCGTCGAAGTGCACGACGGCGAGTACGCGCTGCCGAGGTAGAGCTCCTATCCGCTCCGGTCTAACCACTAAGGTCAGGTCCATGATCGTGAATCCTCCCGGCACCGCTCGCGGGATCGTCCTTTTCGGTCCGGGAGCCGGCGGCGACCCTGCCCGATATGAAGCGCTCATCGGCGCCGCCGCAGCCGCGGGATTCATCGTCACTGCACCAACACACGAGCGATTCGACAGCAGAACCGTGACCGATGAGCAGATGCGACAGCGCGCCGTCGGATTGGCTGAATCGCTTGGCGAAATAGATCGGCGCGACCTGCCCGTCATCGCCGCAGGGCACTCCGTCGGAGGATGGGCCGCGCTTTGTCTTGCTGGTGCGCAACCATGGAGCCGTAATCATCAGCCGATCCCAGTACCCGTCGAACCCCGCGTGGCAAAGATCGTTGCCCTCGCGCCGACAGTGGGATGGTTCCAAGCACCAGGCGCTCTCGACAATCTTCGCGTTCCGGTAATCGTGCTGGCAGGAGCAGTCGACACGGTCACCCCGCCGACGACCGCGGAAATTCTTCGTGCCTCCCCCGCTGACGTCCGCGTGCACATATACGAGGGCGTTGGGCATCTCGACTTTATGAGCGCCCTCCCGCCAACCGTTACCCCCACCCCCGGCCTCGACCACGAGGCATTCATCAAGTCCTTCGCTACTGACTTTGTTGAGGCCCTCAGCTGACGATCCTCTGGTCATCGTGAAAGCCGGGCGGCCTAGTCGTCCAACTCGTCGTCGTCGAAGTCGTCTTCGTCGATCACGCGCGGCTTGACGTAGGGGTCTTCGTCGCCCGCGTATTGCGCGGTCTTCTTGAGCGTCTCGACCTCGGCATCGCGCATCGCCGCCTCGGTGAGGAGGCTGTCGATGAGGGCCGCGTTCTCAGGTATGCCGTCGGCGATGAACTCGAGCGAGGGCGTGAGCCGGGCGGTGATGTTCTTGCCCACTTCGCTGCGCAGCATCCCGGTCGCCGACTTGAGAGCTGCGGCCGTGTCAGCCCGCTCCTGGTCGGAGCCGTAGACGGTGTAGAACACGGAGGCGTGCTGCAGGTCACCCGTCACCTTGACGTCGGTGATCGTGACGAAGCCGAGCCGCGGGTCTTTCAACCCGCGCTCGAGCGCTTTCGCCACGATCACCCTGATGCGGTCCGCCATCTTGGCGGCCCGCGCTGCGTCAGCCATTCCTACCGCGGCCTAAGTCCGGGGCTTCTCTTTGAGCTCGATCGTCTCGATCTCATCGCCGATCTGGATGTCGTTGAACTTGCCGAGCCCGATACCGGCCTCGAAGTCCGTGCGAACCTCGGTGACGTCATCCTTGAACCGGCGCAGCGACTCGATCGCGAGGTTGTCGCCAACGACGACACCATCGCGGATGACGCGTGCCTTGGCGTTGCGCGTGATCGTTCCCGAGCGCACGACGACACCGGCGATATTTCCGAACTTGGATGACCGGAAGATCTCGCGAATCTCGGCGACCCCCGACTGCACCTCTTCGAACTCGGGCTTGAGCATGCCCTTGAGCGAGTTCTCGACATCTTCGATCGCGCCGTAGATGACCGAGTAGAAGCGCACATCCACACCCTCGCGCGAAGCACGCTCGCGGGCCTTCGGGTCGGGGCGCACGTTGAAGCCGATGATGATCGCGTTGTCGACCGTGGCGAGGTTGACGTCGCTCTCGGTGATCGCGCCGACACCGCGGTGGATGATGCGAAGCTGCACCGACTCGTCGACCTCGATCTTGAGCAGCGACTCTTCGAGCGCCTCGACGGCACCGGAGACGTCACCCTTGATGATGAGGTTGAGCGACTCGACCTTGCCATCTTCGAGAGCCTTCGTGAAGTCCTCGAGGCTGATGCGCTTGCGGCTGCGAGCGAGCAGAGCGTTGCGCTCCACCGCTTCGCGCTTCTCGGCGATCTGGCGTGCAGTGCGGTCGTCGTCGGTCACCAAGAAGGTGTCACCGGCGCGGGGCACCGAGGTGAGACCGAGCACGGCAACCGGGCGGGCTGGCGTTGCCGATTCGACGGGTGCTCCGTTCTCGTCGAACATCGCGCGAACGCGGCCGTAGGCCGTCCCGGCAACGATCGGGTCGCCGACCTCGAGCGTTCCCGACTGGATGAGCACGGTCGCGACGGCGCCGCGCCCCTTGTCGAGCTTCGCCTCGATTGCGACGCCACGGGCATCCTTGTTGGGGTTGGCGCGCATGTCGAGCCCGGCGTCCGCGGTCAGCAGCACAGCATCCAACAACTCACGGATACCGAGGTTGTTGAGAGCCGAGACGTCCATGAACATGGTGTCGCCGCCGTACTCTTCGGCAACGAGGCCGAACTCGGTGAGCTGCTGGCGCACCTTCGCCGGGTTGGCGCCCTCTTTGTCGATCTTGTTCACAGCCACGACGATCGGCACGTTGGCCGCCTGGGCGTGGTTGAGCGCTTCAATGGTCTGCGGCATGATGCCGTCGTCGGCCGCGACCACGAGGATCGCGATGTCGGTGACCTGCGCACCACGGGCACGCATGGCGGTGAACGCCTCGTGACCGGGGGTATCGATGAAGGTGATCGCGCGCTCGATGCCCTCGTGCTCGGTGACCACCTGGTAGGCACCGATGTGCTGGGTGATGCCACCAGCCTCGCTCGCCACGACGTTCGCGTTTCGGATGGCGTCGAGCAGCCGGGTCTTACCGTGGTCGACGTGACCCATGACGGTCACGACCGGCGGACGGATCTCGAGGTCCTCATCGGTCTCGTCTTCGAGCTCCTGGTCGAGGTCGAGGTCGAAGCCGGCGAGCAGTTCGCGGTCTTCGTCTTCGGGCGAGACCATCTCGATCTTGAAGCCGAGCTCCTCGCCGAGAATCTCGAAGGTCGCCTCGTCGAGCGACTCCGTTGCCGTGGCCATCTGGCCGAGGTGGAACAGCACGGTGACGAGGTTGCCGGGGCTCGTGTCGATCTTGTCGGCGAAGTCGGTGATCGAGGCGCCGCGACGAAGGCGGATGACCGTCTTGCCGTCACCACGCGGAACGCTCACGCCGCCCAGCGACGGGGCTTCCCTCAATTCGAACTCGGCGCGCTTCGTGCGCTTCGACTTGCGGGCCTTGCTCTTGCCGCCACCGCGACCGAAGGCGCCAGCGGTACCACCTCCGGGGCCACGACCGCGACCACCGGCACCGCCAGCCGGCGGGCGATTGGGGCCGAAGTTGCTGCCGGGGGCGCCCGCTGGTGCTCCGGGGCGGAAGCCGCCGCCAGCTCCTGCTGGGCGACCGGCACCGCCTGGGCGCTGGAAACCGCCCGCTGCACCGGGACCACCGGGTCGCTGCCCGAATGTGCTGGCACGCCCAGCCTGGCCGGGGCCGCCAGGGCGCGGAGCTCCGGGGCGCGGAATGTCAGAGTCACCGCCGGGGCGTTGCATGCCCTGGTTGCTCGAGTACGGGTTGTTGCCGGGGCGGGCTGCACCGGGACGCTGCATGCCCTGGTTGCTCGCGAAGGGGTTGTTGCCGGGGCGCGGCTGTCCCGGACGAGGAATCGAAGGGCGCTCCTCCGTGGAATCCGGCGCGGCGGGGGCCTCCGCGGGAGCGGCCGCGGCGGCTTCTGCTTGAGCCTGGCGCTCGGCGACGGTCAGTGGGGGTGCGGCGGCGGGGGCATCCGCATCATGCTCGATGGGGGCCGGGGCTTCTTGAGCCGGCGGCTTCGGGGCAGCTTTGGGTGCCGCTTTCGGTTTCGCCGGTGCGGCGATCTTGATGCCGTCGGCTTCGAGAGCAGCTTTGAGCTTTCGGGCTACCGGGGGCTCGATGCTCGAGGACGGTCCCTTGACGAACTCGCCCATCTCTTTGAGCTTCG
>SCSV01000238.1 GCA_004297555.1 Salinibacterium sp. | reverse complement strand
CGCCGCAGCGTTGACCCTCGCCCTACTATCTGGTGGCTCACTAGCCGCAAATGCGGAGCCGATCCCTGGCACCGGGACTGTGATGGGGATCGTTCACGACGGTGACATCCCGGTGGAAGGGGCCTCGATCTTTGTATCGCTCGATGGCGGTGGTGCAGGCGGATTCGTGTTCTCTGATGCAAACGGTTCCTTCGAGGTCACTGACCTCCCCTTTGGCCAATACTCCGTCAGCGCTTTCGCAAGCGACTACCCGACGCCCCCGAGTCAGTCTGTGACTGTGGACGAGACGAATCCCGTCGCGACCGTGGATGTCGCGCTGGTGCCGTGGCCGAGTGGTACCTCGTCGATAGTCGGCACGATCACGGATGCGACAACGAATGAGCCGATCTTTGGCGCCTCGGTTGATGTCAACGGCCTAGACGTCGCGTACTCAGCGATGCGCACAACGAACGAAGCAGGCGAATTCTCGTTGCTCAACCTGCCGGCGGGTTCGTTCTCCATCGAGTTCACCGCCACCGGATACGCGTCCCTCGATGAAACAGTGACTGTTACAGCGGATCAATCCCTGACGGTCAACGGAAGTCTGCGATCGGCGAACAGCAGCATCACCGGTCACGTGCAAGATGAGTTCGGGAATCCGGTAGAAGGCCTTTACATTCTTGCCGTCTTCGATGAGCACAACAGCGCCAATCAAGAGGCCACAACCGACGCTTCCGGCGACTATGAGATCACTGGGCTCGGCGCCGGAGCACACACCCTCTTTTTCGGTGGCACGGGCACCCCGTACGTCGCCCAAGCGCGGTCTGTGGTCGCAGTGGAGAATACAGCCGTCGTGCTCAACATCACCGTTGAGCACCGCACGACCAGTGCCATCGGTGGCGTCGTATTTGCCCAAGGCCACGGCGTCGCGGGCATCTGCGTAACCCTGTACGACGTGAAACGGAACCCGGTCGGATCCACAACCTCCGCTTTGGATGCCACCTACACCGTGGATGGCCTCAAGCCAGGCACCTACACCGTGCAATTCATCGACTGCGACGGGACTGCTCCGAACTACGAGAGCACGTATCTCGGCGGCTCGAAGAACTTCAACAAAGCAACGCTTGTGACAGTGACTGCGGGCGTTGACAGCCTCAGTAACGATGTGGCTCTTGAGCTAGAGAAAGTCAAGAAACCCAAGAACGGCAAGTAGGGGTCTACTCCCACTCAATGGTGCCGGGCGGCTTCGACGTGACGTCGAGCACGACGCGGTTGACGCCCGGCACCTCGTTCGTGATGCGGTTCGAGATCTTCGCGAGCACGTCGTAGGGCAGTCGGGTCCAGTCGGCGGTCATTGCATCCTCGGATGAGACCGGCCGCAAAACAATCGGATGCCCGTAGGTGCGGCCGTCGCCCTGCACACCAACCGAGCGCACATCGGCCAACAGCACCACGGGGCACTGCCAGATCTCGGCGTCAAGGCCGGCAGCCGTCAGCTCAGCGCGCACGATCGCGTCGGCGGTGCGGAGTAGATCGAGTCGCTCCTTGGTCACCTCGCCGACGATGCGGATACCGAGGCCTGGGCCCGGGAAGGGTTGGCGTGACACGATCGCCTCGGGCAGGCCGAGCTCGCGGCCGATCGCGCGCACCTCATCTTTGAACAGCGTGCGCAGTGGCTCAACGAGCTCGAACTGCATGTCCTCGGGAAGCCCGCCCACGTTGTGGTGGCTCTTGATATTGGCGGTACCTGTGCCGCCGCCGGACTCGACCACGTCGGGGTAGAGCGTGCCCTGCACGAGGAACTTGATCTCCTCGCCCTCGCCTTGCGCTTCGAGCACGAGTGCCTCGGCCGCGTTCTCGAAGCAGCGGATGAACTCACGGCCGATGATCTTGCGCTTCTGCTCTGGGTCGGTGACGCCGGCGAGCGCGTCGAGGAACTGGTCGACCGCGTCAACCGTGACGAGCCGCACGCCGGTGGAGGCGACGTAGTCCTCTTCGACCTGACGGCGCTCATCCTGGCGAAGCAGTCCATGGTCGACGAAGATGCAGACGAGCTGGTCGCCGACCGCTTTGTGCACGATCGCGGCTGCAACAGCTGAATCGACTCCGCCAGACAGTCCGCAGATCACCCGGCTCGAACCCACCTGCTTCTGGATGCGCGCAACCTGCTCGGCAATGACGTTGTCACTGTTCCAGTCAGCCGGGATCCCGGCCGCCGCGTGCAGGAAGTTCTCGAGCACGCGCTGGCCGTACTCCGAGTGCTTGACCTCGGGGTGCCACTGCACTCCGTACATCCGCCGCTCATCGCTGGCAAAAGCCGCCACGGGTGTCGATTCGCTCGAGGCGAGAACCGTGAAGCCTTCGGGGGCCCGGGCGACCGAGTCACCGTGGCTCATCCACGTGGTCTGCTCGCTCGGCTGCCCGCCCATCAGCGAGCCGCCGTCGCCCTGCACGTGCACCGCGGTAGCACCGTACTCGCGCAGCCCGGTGTTGGCGACCTCGCCGCCGAGCTGCTGCGCCATGACCTGAAAGCCGTAGCAAATGCCGAGAACCGGGATGCCCAACTCAAGAATTCCGGGATCCAGCGTCGGCGACCCCGGCTCGTACACGCTCGACGGTCCGCCACTCAGAACGATCCCCGCGGGTTTCTTCGCCGCTACCTCAGCCGCGGTGATGGTGTGCGGCACGATCTCGCTGTAGACGCTCGCTTCGCGCACGCGACGGGCGATGAGTTGCGCGTACTGCGCCCCGAAGTCGACCACGAGCACGAGATCGGTCACGCGCGCGCCCCCGCCTCGAACTCGGCGATCGCCGTCTCGGCCAGTCGGGGCACACGGCGCTCGAGGAAGAACGAGAGCAGGGGCACTATGCCGCCAAGCGCGATGAACAGGAAGCGACCGAATGACCAGCGAACCAAACGCCAGAGCACGAAGTCGCAGGCGAGGTAGATGACGTACAGCCAGCCGTGGGTGATGAGCAGCGCGGTCGAGAGGTCAATGCCCGAAATGAGCTCTTTCGGGGTGAGCGCGAGGAAGCCATAGGGGCCGAGCAGCTCGATATCGACGTGGAAGCCGTAGCGCAACACCATCATGAGCACGAGCAGCAGAAGGAAGATTCCGGTGACGATCGCGGAGACTTTGTAGACCGAAATGGTGCGGCGGATGCGGGGAATATCGTCTCTGGCACCAATCGTCATGGAGCAATTCTACGGTCGAGCGGAGTGCCCTCCTCGCCGCCTGCGGCCTGCTGCTCGGCCTCCCAGGCATCGCGCACGAGTCGCCACCACAGAAAGATCGCGAAGCCCGCGAAAATGACCCATTCGATCGCATAGAAGATGTTGAGCAGGTTGAGCGAGATCTCGGTGGACGGCGGCGGCGAGTCGATGAGCCCTAGGCCGGCGGGCGCATCCGCTGAGATCACGTAACCGCCGTACACGCCGTCGGGCGGCGTGCCCCAGGTGTTCACGAGTTCGGCGACCGCGAGCGCGCTGTGCTTGCCCTTCTCGAAATCGGATTCCTGGGGAGATTCGCTCGGCAGGAATCGCCCGGTCACCGTGCGCGGAGGCGGGTCCCACGCGAGGGTGTGAATGGCCGAGGATGCGACCGTGCGGGTTGCCGCCCACCCGAGCGCCACTGCGATGCTCGATCCGTCTTGTGTGACGGCGTGCCCCACGACCCAGTAACCGGGGCCAGCGAGATTCACGCGATCGGAAAGCACCACGTAATCGCCCGGCACGAAAGTGGCGGTGAACCGCACGCGTTGCCCGACAGCGGCAGACCGCACTGGCTGTTGCGATTTCGCGATCGAGGCGAGCGTCCGCACGTGCTCGGTCTGCTGGCCGGTCGCCGCCGGTCGCTCGACACTGCGTGAGAGCTGCCACTGGCCGAGAGCGGCGAATCCGGATGCCACGGCGAGCGCGAGCACGAGCGCCGCGATCCAGCGCGGTCGCCGCGCGATTGCCCACATGCTCAATATTCTGGATCCCTCTTGCGTGCCGCTACTTCGTCGGACTGTTGCGCGGCTTGGTCAGCAAGCGCGTCGAGCGCCTTCTCCACCGAGTCAAGCTCGTCGCCCGGCACCGACGCGATGGTCAGGTCGGGGTCTGCGGAGACCGCCTCCAGGATCGCGATGCTCTCGGATGCGGCTCTTGCCCGTTCTGGTGCGGGCTGCTGCCGGGCGCGGAAGAGACGTCGTCCCACCGTCTCCGAGTTGACCGCGAGCACAGGGCCGATGACGGCCATGGAGAGCACGTAGAGGCCCGCGAATGGCGTGAGCCGGGCATCCAACCCAGCGGCCGTCGCAAGAGTCGCCAGAATCAGCACGAACTCGCCCCGGTTCTGCAACATCGCACTCGCGTTGAGTCCTTCGGCCCGGGTGAGTCCGTTCAACCTCGCAATGAGTTGGCCACCCAGCGTGTTCACGACGAGAGTGACCACGACCGCCACGGCCACCGGAACGAGCACAGCCGAGAACGTGGAGGGGTCGAGCGCGAGCCCGA
>SCSV01000237.1 GCA_004297555.1 Salinibacterium sp. | reverse complement strand
CGAGAAGTACAAGGTGAAGGCGACAACTTGGGTGCACGCCATCCCGATGCCGGTGCCGCACTCCCGCCCGATCGGGGCGACCGTGAGCGGCAACCGTACCGAGCTCATCGACACCATGTCGATCTGGAAGCCGCACACCCAGGTGCCGGCGAACGTGCTGCACCTGGTCGAATACCGGTTGCAGGAGATCGGGCATCCGGTGGCCGGCTTCGTTCTATTGATTCCGCACTACCTCGCCGACACCGACTTCCCGATGGCAGCGGCGGCAGCGCTCGAGAGCGTGAGCGCGGCGACCGGACTGATCTTCTCGAGCGAGCGGCTGCGCACGCAGGGCCGCGAGTTCATCCAGAAGATCGACAGCCAGCTCGACGGTAATCAGGAGCTCGCGCGGCTCGTCGGTGCTCTTGAAGAACGCCACGACAGTTACATGCAAGAGAACCCGCTGCGCTCGCCGCTCACCGACGTCGATGGTGAGTTGCCGACCGCCGACGAGATCGCCGCAGAGCTGCAGAATTTTCTGGCCATGCAGCGCAATGGGGACACCGACAAGCCCAGCGAGTGAGCTGCAGTGGTCGGGTCGGGATGCCCGTTCCGCACGCCTTCTCGACTGGTCGGGGCGACTGGCAAACCGTGTAATAATTGAAAACCGAGGCCCGGTCTTCTCCTGGAATCTCCCGCACGTCTCGTGCGAGTGATCAGGACTTGACATGGGTCTTAGTACTGCCGAAAAACTCCGGAAAGGTGTTCTAATGGCTACCCGAACCAAAGCTCCCGCTGAGAAGTCTGTCTCTGCGGTCGAGCCGGAGCCAAAGGCCGCCGCCGCGAAGACGGTCAAGAGCGTCGCCACGAAGAGCGCGCCCGCCAAAGCCAATGCCAAGACTGCGAAAGCTCCTGTCGAAGCCCCTGTCGAAGCCGCTCCGGCCAAGCCGGTCAAGGCCGCACGTCCCACTCGCGCTGAGAAGAAGGCGGCCAAGATTGCGGCCGCGTCGCCCGTCGACGCCGACGAGGATGCCCTCGAGGGCGACGAACTCGCCGAGCCGGTCGAGATCGTCGAGATCGAGGAGATCGACGACGAAGAGATCGAGAGCGTTGTCGCCGAGGCCGTCGTCGAGGGCGAACCTGACGCGGAGCCCGATGCCGAGGCCGTGAAAGAAGACGCCGAGGCGACCGAGGACGACGAGGACGAAGAGAAGTCCTCCGGCAAAGATGAGGAGCTGCCGAGCGGCGCCCTCGTGCTCTCTCTCGTTGACGACGAAGACGAAGTGCCGGTGTACTCCACCGCGATCACCGGCGCGACGGCCGACCCGGTCAAGGACTACCTGAAGCAGATCGGTAAGGTCGCCCTGCTCAACGCGGCCGAAGAGGTCGAACTCGCGATGCGCATCGAGGCGGGACTCTTCGCCGAAGACAAGCTCTCGCACATGTCGCCCGCCGAGCTCAAGTCGACCCTCGGTCGCGAGCTGCAGTGGGTCGCGAAAGACGGCCAGCGCGCGAAGAGCCATCTGCTCGGTGCCAACCTCCGACTCGTCGTCTCGCTCGCCAAGCGCTACACCGGCCGCGGCATGCAGTTTCTCGACCTCATCCAAGAGGGCAACCTCGGTCTTATTCGCGCGGTGGAGAAATTCGACTACACCAAGGGCTTCAAGTTCTCGACCTATGCGACCTGGTGGATTCGCCAGGCGATCACCCGCGCGATGGCCGACCAGGCCCGCACCATCCGCATCCCGGTGCACATGGTCGAGGTCATCAACAAGCTCGCGCGTGTTCAGCGCCAGATGCTGCAAGACCTCGGTCGCGAGCCCACTCCCGAGGAGTTGAGCCGCGAGCTCGACATGACTCCCGAGAAGGTCATCGAGGTGCAGAAGTACGGTCGCGAACCGATCTCGCTGCACACCCCGCTCGGTGAAGACGGTGACAGCGAATTCGGCGACCTGATCGAAGACACTGAGGCTGTCGTTCCGGCGGATGCTGTCGGCTTCACGATGCTGCAGAAGCAACTGGAGAGCCTGCTCGATTCGCTCTCCGAGCGCGAGGCGGGCGTGATCCGCATGCGCTTCGGACTTGGCGATGGCATGCCGAAGACGCTCGACCAGATCGGTGACACGTTCGGTGTGACGCGCGAGCGCATCCGCCAGATCGAGTCGAAGACCATGGCGAAACTGCGTCACCCCTCGCGGTCGCAGTCACTGCGCGACTACCTCGAGTAAGGCCGGATCCTGACCGCGCTGGCGATTCTCGCCGGTCGCCTTGCGCGCGCACTGTTGCGGCTGCGCGGGGGCGGATCGGCGGTTCCCGGGCGCGTGGCGCTCGCTCTCGCCCCCGGCCTGCTCGCGCGCGCGGTCTCGCGGATGTCGCTCGGGGTCGTGTTCGTCTCCGGCTCGAACGGCAAGTCGACGACGACGCACATGCTCACGAGCATCCTGCGCGCGCACGGTCTTCGCGTGTTCTCGAACCCCTCGGGAGCGAACTTGCCGCAGGGCATCGCCTCAGCCATGCTCGCCTCGATTCCGCTCGACGGCTATCTGCGCGAAGACGTCGCCGTGCTCGAAGTCGATGAGGCTTTCGGTGCCCGTCTGGCCCGCGCGCTGACCCCGCATAGCGTGCTGCTCGTAAACATTCAGGTCGACCAGTTGAACCGGTTCTACGAGCCCGCCCGCGTCGCCGGGATGCTCGAAGCCTTCGCCCGCGTCGCCACCGACCACCTCGTGGTCAACGCCGACGACCACAACCTCGTTGACCTCGCCGCCCGTCTCGCCGAGGGGCCGGCAACGCAGTCGGCGTTCGCCGTGGCACCAGCGCTGTTGAAGGATGGCCCGGCCTGGCTCGCGCGCGGCGACAACCCCGCGCTCGCAACCGCGGCGGCGCAAGCCGACGCCGCAGTGATCGTCGAATCGCTCGACGATGCTAGCGCCGAGTTGTCCATTCGCGGCGAGAGGGTCAGCGTGCAACTGCCGGCCCGCGGGCTGCACTACGCCGCGGACGCGGCGGCGGCGACCGCGATGGCGCTCGCTCTGTTGGGGGATCGGTTGGCCGGGGCATCCGTCGTCTCGGGGCTTGCATCGATGGATGCTGTCTACGGCCGCGGCGAGATTCTGAACGCAAACGGCGAGGACATCGAGATCATCACGATGAAGAACCCGCCGAGCCTGCAAGTGAACCTCGACTATCTCGACGCGCCGGAGCAGGTGTTCGTGGCGGTCGATGAGGGCACCCCCGACCCCTCGTGGATCTACGGCTCCGACCTCTCGCGCATCGACCACGTCGACGTGCTCACGGGCACGAAGGCCTGGCAACTCGCGACGCGGTTCGGCTATGGCGAGATACCCGTGCACGCGATCATCCCCGAACTCGCGCCAGCGCTCGCCCGCTTCCTCGCGCTGCCGAAACCGAGTCGCGGCACCAAAACGATGATCGTCAACTACGAGCAGATGATGCTCATTCGCAAGGCGCTCGGCTACCTCGAACTGGAGGGCAAGCGATGATCACGATCGTGCACCTCTACCCGCGTGAGCTCGGCATCAACGGCGATGTCGGCAACGTCATGGCCCTCACGAAAAGAGCGGAATGGCGCGGGATGTCCGTGCGCGTCGTCCACCACGAGGTCGGCGCCGCGCTGCCCGACGTCGCGCACCTCGTGCACATCGGCAGCGGACCGGTCTCGGCGCAGCACCTCGTGCGCGAAGACCTCGCCCGCATTGCGCCGACGTTGCTCGACTGGGCTGCCGCTGGTGTGCCGTTCCTCGCGATCGCTGGCGGCTGGCAACTGCTCGGTCGCTCGCTCGTCGATCTCGCCGGCGACGCGCAACCGGGTGTCGGGATCTTCCCATCGACGGCGACCCTGGTCTCGACCCGCGCGGTCAACGAGGTCGTCGCTC
This sequence comes from Salinibacterium sp., assembly GCA_004297555.1. GTDB lineage: Bacteria > Actinomycetota > Actinomycetes > Actinomycetales > Microbacteriaceae > Rhodoglobus. Next base: position 7,883 of record SCSV01000237.1, on the reverse strand, counting down.
AAACCTCGCTCGGCGAGGTCGCCGGTTTCGAGAACCACGGCGCGGTCACCACTCTGCTCGACGACGCCGAGCCACTCGGCCGAACGCTGCGCGGTCACGGCAACGCCGCGGGAGCCGGGCCGCTCAGCAGCGCCATCGAGGGCGTGCTCGTTGGACCAAGCATCGGCACAAACCTGCACGGCCCGTTCCTGCCGATGAATCCGGTCTGGGCCGACCGCTTGCTTGCCGCGGCCGCCGCTCTCGCCGGCCTGTCGTTGACGGAGCCGGATGCCCGCATCGCTGAGGTTGACAAGCGTGCCGCGAACTCGCGAGGCGCGATCCGGGGCCGACTCGGCCTCTGACCCGGTAGCTAGGCCCAGCGGCGCCGAACGACCAGTGCGATGCCGATCACGACGGCGGCGATAGCCCCAAGAAGGACCCACGGTAACGCGCTCCCGCCGGTCGCCGCAAGCGCCACGGCCAACGTGAGCAGGCCCGTGTTTGCGTCATTGGTCGCATCCGCATCGGTGGCGGTCGCTACTGACGCACTGACACTCGCGGGCAAGACCGACAGGTCAGCGACTTTGATGTTCACACGAATGCGCGGGTATGACTCACCAGCGTCGAGTCGGTCAGCGCCGGTACCAGGCCGCGTGCACGTCACGAGTTGGGCAACGATGTTGCAACTCCATCCGGTGCCACTCGCCGAAAGTGGGGTGATGCCGGCTGGCAGCGTGCTCGTCGCCGTGACAACGTCATTCGTCGAGCCATCCGAAGCGTCGTCGTCAACGCCAATGCGGAAAGAGCCTTTTCCAGTATCAGGGTTAACAGTGCCGGGGAGGATATTCGCACTGAGGTCTGGCGCAAGGGTGTCGATTTCAAAATCTTGAATCTCTTGGGTAAGTCGTGCTCCGCCCGTACCGGCTGAGAAACCCAGCTTGAGTGTGGCAGGCAGGCTACCAGCGCCGTTGACGGTGTTGAGGTCAAGTCCACTGATCTCCGTCACGAAACCCGACCCATAGTTGATTGCCAAAGACAAGATGTTCTGGCTACTGATCGTGATGAGCACGTCGCGCTCGGCACCCGCCCGGCTGGAGCCAACGGCCAAGGGGCCCGTTGCGTTGTGTGCTGAGATGAACTGGTAGTCGGTAGCTTCGCTTCCGCGGACCGTGATGGCGTTGCCCCCGACGTATCCGTCGCCGGTTCCCACTCCTGGGGCGGCGAAACCGCCATACACGTCGAAGGCAAGACCCACGTAGCCACCGGCGATACCGGGGTTTCCGCCGTAGCTCGCGTATCCCAGTGCAGCTCCCGAGTATCCCGGTGCCGAGGGGGTGACCGAACCATCGATGAGCATGAACAACATGCCATCGCCACCGCCGTCGTATTGGTAGGACTTGAAGCTGATTTCCAGGCCGCGGCTCGTATCGATCGGTGAGTCGCGAATGACGTATGCGGTTTGCACGTAGTCGTCGGTCAAGCGCAGCACTCCCGTGCCCGCTGCTTCGTCAAAGCCACAGCTCGGTAGCGACCCGGCCGGTGCACCGGTACCTGCGGTAAGGCACGGCACATGACTGCCACCAGAAAGCCAGTCGCCATTCGGTGTGGTCACACCCCGGAATGTCTGGCTATCGAGAACGACAACAGCGGCAGACGCCGGCACAGCAACCAACAGGGCATAGGCGAGTGCGAGGGCGATCGCGCCAGTAACGGGACGTGCGACTGCTCGTTTCATTCACATCCCTGGGGGTCGGTGCCCCAAGTATAGGGGGTAGACGAGCCTGACTGACGTGACGTCCAAACATCGGTAGGGGTGCCGATATTTCGTTAGGTTTCGAGGTAAACCCGCGGCAGCCGCTCGCTCGCACGGGCGACGATCTCGTCGCCGATCGTGTCGCCCCACGCCGCCCACTCCTCGGCCGTTGGCGCACCGTCGGAGCCCGGGCCGAAGAGGGTCACCTCGTCGCCGATGGCGACCATCGAATGCGCGACATCGATCGTGATCGAGTCGATGGTCATGCTCAGAATCGGATGCCGCTTGCCCCAGATCCCCACCTCGGCACTGCCGATTGCGGGCACCTGGACGCCGTCGCCGCTGCCCACCGCGATCGTCGCGACGCCGTCCTCAAGTGATACCACCGGCGCGCGCAGGGCCATGACCGGCCGCAGCCCGAGGTCGCGGCCGGAATGGTCGTCGAAGGGAGAGATGCCGTAGGCCGCGATACCGAAACGCACGAGGTCGAGGCGGGCTTCGGGCATCCGGATTCCTGCGGAGCTAGCCGCGAGGTGCAGTAGTGGTGGGTGGCAACCGAGGGACGCGGCGACCGCGACGGCCTCGCGGAAGCGGGCGAGGGCATCCGCGTCATCTTCGGGAGAGGCGTCGGCCAGGTGCGACCAGATCGCCGCCACGACGACGGCGCCCGAGGTTTCGGCGGCGAGGGCGGAGCGAACTAGGCCGGGCCACTCCGCGGCGCTTGCCCCGTTGCGGTTCAGCCCGGTGTCGACCTTGAGGTGCACCCGCGCCGGTTTCTCTCCCGCGGCGGCCACAATCGCGTCGAGTTGCCATTGGGCTGAAACCCCAAGCTCGATGTCGGCCTCGATCGCCGCGGCGAAGTCGGTCGAAACGCCGTGCAACCAGGCGAACAGCGGCGCCGTGACACCCGCGGTACGAAGAGCAAGCCCAGTGGGAACCTCCAGCACTGCAAGCGAATCGGCGCCGGACTCCAGGGCGGCGCGAGCCAGCGGCACGAGCCCGTGGCCATAGGCGTTCGCCTTCACCGCGAGCATGGTGCGTGCCGGGGCGACCAGTTGCGAGAGCTGCTGCACGTTGTGCCGGAACGCCCCAAGGTCGATCTCGATTCGCGCAGTCGCGCTTCCGATGCCCGCGCTCACCTCGCCACCCGCGCAACCCGCGAGCCGAGGTTCGCCGTCAACTCGAGCGCGCTTCGGCGGGTTCGCGCGGCCCAGTCCGAAGCCAGCGGATGCCCGCGCCCGCCATCCCCGAACAACACTGCTTCATCGCCCACCGTCGGCGTCGACGACCCGCAGTCCACCACGAATTGGTCCATCGCCACGCGACCCACGAGCGGGCGCAGGGCGCCGCGCAACAGCACGGAGGTCTGGTTCGACGCGAGGCGCGGCACCCCGTCGGCGTACCCCAAAGCGATGAGGGCGAGCGTCGTGTCCTCTTCGAGGCGATGGGTGTAACCGTAGGAGACCCCGGCACCTGCCGACGCCCGCTTTACCGCCACGACCTCGCCGGACAGGGTCATCACCGGGGTCGCGTTGCCCTCGAGACCGTAGGCCCAAGCACCGACCAGGTTGCGCCGAACCGAGGGCACCGTCATAAGGAACGAGCGCTTGATCCCCGGGATGGAGGCCTGATTCGCGGACACGCGAATTGTCGACACCCCCGCAAGCAGTGCTACCGGAATGAGGTGTGCGGCACCGTGGCCATAGGCGTCGGCTCGGGCATCCAGAACAAAGTTCTCGTCCTCCGCCAGCAGCGCACCAAGATTGTGCCGGAAGGCCGAAAGATCAATATGCGCCGTGCGGCGCACCCCCGCGGTCGAACCGCCGTTCACCAGCGCGGCGCTGCGTTAGTCAGGAACGACGTCGAGCAGACGGGCCGACTCGTCGTGCCAGTTCAGCGCGGTCGGGAACAGCTTGTCCTTGAACTTCGCACCGTGGTGCGCGCAGAACAGGAGGTCGCCGTTGTGGAGGGTGACGCGAATGTACGCCTGAGCGCCACAGCTGTCGCAGCGGTCGAGGGCGGTGAGGGCGTAGTCCAGCTCGTCGATGGCGCTGCTCTCGGTTGTGAACTGAGACATGTGCGGCTCCTAACGTGCTGTGGTGAAATCCGTACCTCAATACAAGCACGGCCATGTTACAGATGGGCGTCTTTTGCGAGGCATTTCGCTGAGCGCGTACCCCCAAAGCTGGTGGAGGGTGTCGGAACCTTTTCGGGGGCCAGTCGACCGTAGGGTGGAGGGCGGTACGGCCACTTAATCTGCCAGCAATCCAAGGAGTACACATGTCGAGCGCGGACTACTCAGCCCGCCATTTGTCGGTGCTCGAAGGCCTCGAAGCGGTGCGCAAACGGCCCGGGATGTACGTCGGCTCCACCGATTCCCGCGGCCTGATGCACTGCCTCTGGGAGATCATCGACAACTCCGTCGATGAGGCGCTCGGTGGCCACGGTTCGCACATCAGCGTCATTCTGCACGCGGACGACAGCGTCGAAGTGCGCGACCAAGCCCGCGGCATCCCGGTCGATATCGAGCCCAAGACCGGGCTCTCCGGAGTCGAGGTCGTCTTCACCAAGCTGCATGCGGGCGGCAAGTTCGGCTCCGGCTCGTACGCCGCATCCGGCGGATTGCATGGTGTCGGGGCATCCGTCGTCAACGCTCTCTCGGAGCGGCTCGACGTCGAAGTCGACCGCGATGGCAAGACCTGGGCCATGTCGTTCCATAGGGGCGAGCCGGGCATCTTCGCGGACGGTGCTTCTCAAAACGGCGGCGAGCCGACCCCGGATGGCCCGTTCACGCCGTTCACCTCGGGCAGCGAACTGCGGGTCATTGGCAAGGTCGCGAAGGGCGTCACTGGCACGCGCGTGCGCTACTGGGCCGACCGGCAGATCTTCACCAAGGGCGCCACCTTCCAGACCGAGGAGCTGCTCGACCGGCTGCGGCAGACCGCGTTCCTCGTGCCCGGCCTCACCCTCGACATCGCATCCGAGAACCTGCGCGAGACCTTCCACTTCGACGGCGGCATCTCCGAATTCGTCGAACACCTTGCTCCGGATGCCCCCATCACCGACACCTGGCGCTTGACGGGTTCCGGCAGCTTCACCGAGACCGTGCCCGTGCTGCAGCCGACCGGCGCGATGATGCCCACCGAGCTCACGCGGGAATGCGACGTGGATGTCGCGCTGCGCTGGGGCACTGGCTACGACACGGTCATGAAGTCATTCGTGAACATCATCGCCACCCCGAAGGGCGGCACCCACCAGACCGGCTTCGAACAGGCGATGCTCAAGTTCTTGCGCGCCCAAGTCGACCAGAATGCCCGCCGCCTCAAGGTCTCGGCGAACAGCACCGAGAAGCTCGAGAAGGACGACATCCTTGCCGGCCTCACCGCGGTGCTCACCGTGCGACTGCCGGAGCCGCAGTTCGAGGGGCAGACCAAGGAGATCCTCGGCACGCCCGCCGTGCGCACGATCGTCGCGAACGTCATCGCCAAGGCGATGGCCGAGCGCTTCGCCTCCACCAAGCGCGACGACAAGTCCCAGTCGGCGCTCGTGCTCGACAAGATCGTCGCCGAGATGAAGTCGCGCGTCTCCGCTCGCGCACACAAAGAGACCCAGCGCCGCAAGAACGCGCTCGAAAGCTCCTCGCTGCCCGCGAAGCTCGTCGACTGCCGCTCCAACGATGTGGCCACGAGCGAGCTGTTCATCGTCGAGGGCGACTCCGCGCTCGGCACCGCGAAACTCGCGCGCGACAGCGAGCACCAGGCCCTACTGCCGATTCGCGGCAAGATCCTCAACGTGCAGAAGGCATCCGTCTCCGACATGCTCTCGAACGCCGAGTGCGCCTCGATCATCCAGGTGATCGGCGCGGGCTCCGGCCGCAGCTTCGACCTCAGCCAGGCCCGCTACGGCAAGGTCATCATCATGAGCGACGCGGACGTCGACGGCGCCCACATCCGCACCCTGCTGCTCACCCTCTTCTTCCGCTACATGCCCGAGATGATTCGGGATGGCCGTGTCTACGCCGCGGTACCGCCACTGCACCGCGTGGTCGTGCAGAACCCGGGCACCAAACCGAACGACACGATCTACACCTACTCCGAGCAGGAACTCGCCGGGGTGCTCGCTGGCCTGAAGCGCTCGAACAAGCGCTACCAAGACCCGATCCAGCGCTACAAGGGACTCGGTGAGATGGATGCCGACCAGCTCGCCACCACGACCATGGACCGGCGGCACCGGACTCTGCGCCGCATCACGATCGCGGACGCCGAGCGCGCCGAAGAAGCATCGAAGGTCTTCGAACTGCTCATGGGCAACGACGTCGCCCCTCGCAAGGAGTTCATCATCGCCGGCGACGGCCTCGACCGCGGCCGCATCGACGTCTAGCTAAATCTGCTCGCCGATCGAGGCGATGGGGCCGTCGAGCGGGGTGCCCGAGGCGTCGCGCTTCGAGGTGGCATCCGGAAGCGCACGCGCGGCGCCATCGGCCGCCACGGCGAGGGCCGGCGCCGGGCCGACCCAAGCGAGCGCGAGGGCGCTCTCGCCCTTGAGGAAGCTGTGTGCCCGCACACCACCCGTTGCGCGGCCCTTTCCAGGGAACTCGGTGAGCGGCGAGAGCTTCGCGCGGAGCGCGGACCCTGACTCGGAAACTGTCGCTACAACCGCCTCGGTCGAAGGCGGCAGCGCGCCGAAATAGATCACTGCGGACTTCGGGGCGAGGTTGATGCCCGCCATTCCACCAGCGGAAATGCCTTGGGGCCGGACCGCGCTCGCAGCGAAGTGCAGCAGCTGCGCATCGGCGGTGACAAAGACGAGCTCATCGTCGTCGCCCGCGTGAGCCGCGCCGACTACCTCGTCATGCGGCTTCAGCGCGATCACTTCGAAGTCAGGCTTGGGCGGGTAGCCGCCGGGCGTGACGCGCTTGACGACACCGAGCCGAGTGCCGAGGGCTATCGGTTGATCCGAATCGAGTGAGACGAGCGCGAGCACGCGCTCCTTGCTGCCTATCGCGAGGTAGTCCGCAATCTTTGCGCCAGCGGCGAGCTGGATCGAGTTGGCGGGCACGCTCGGCAGGTCGGTGGGCGTGAAGCGGATGAGCCGCCCCAGGTTCGTGATCGCCCCGATCGTCGTGTGGCTCGTCGTCACGACGCGCGAGCGGATCGCGTCGTGCTTGGAGCGGCGCCGTTCCGGGGTTGGTGCGTCCCCGTCCAGGTGCACGCGGATGGCGCGGCCCGTCGTCGAGAGGAGCACCTCGCACGGGGCATCCGGAATCTCCAGCGCCACCGTGGCTTTGCGCGAGGTCGGCGCGCCATTCTCCGGCGCCTCGGTCAGCAGGGTGCGGCGCGGGGTGCCGAAGTTCTCGGCGACCTCCTCGAGCTCGTCCGAGACTAGCTGGCGCACGCGAGCCGGGTCGGCGAGGATGCCCTCGAGATACTCGATCTCGGCGCGTAGCTTCTCGGCCTCGGCCTCGAGCTCGATGCGGCTGAACTTGGTGAGTCGGCGCAAGCGCAGTTCGAGGATGTACTCGGCCTGCAGCTGGCTGAGGTCGAACACGTCGATGAGCCGGGTGCGGGCTTGCTCGCTGTCGTCGCTCTGCCGGATGACCTGGATGACCTCGTCGATGTCGAGGATCGCAATGAGCAGGCCGTCGACGAGATGCAGCCGTTCGCGGCGACGCGCGAGCCGGAATGCGCTGCGCCGGCGCACCACGTCCAGCCGGTGGTCGAGGTACACCTGCAACAGTTCACGCAGGCCCAGGGTGCGCGGTCCGCCGCCGACGAGGGCGACGTTGTTGATGGAGAAGTTGTCTTCGAGCGGGGTGAGGCGATAGAGCTGCTCAAGCACGGCATCCGGGCTGAATCCGGTCTTGATACCGATCACGAGACGCAGGCCGTGCTTGCGATCGGTGAGGTCCGTGACATCCGAGATGCCCACGATCTTCTTGGAATTGACGCCGTCTTTGATCTTCTCGATGACGCGCTCCGGGCCGACCAAGTACGGCAACTCGGTGACGACGAGGCCGGTCTTGCGCGCCGAGATCGGCTCTACCGAGACGCGTGCGCGAGTCTTGAACGCACCGCGGCCCGTGGCGTAGGCATCCTTGATGCCGTCGAGGCCGATGATCGTGCCGCCGGTCGGCAGGTCGGGACCGGGCACG
>SCSV01000236.1 GCA_004297555.1 Salinibacterium sp. | reverse complement strand
GGCTACGACAACTTCGTCGTCGATGTGCTGTTCTTGCAGGGCCGCGGCGGCGTGGCGCAAGCGCCCTCACCGTCGGACCTCGGCATCGTCGAAGGCAGCTACTTCGACGACAACCCGACGCACATCCTCGGCAAAGCGTTCGGCGTGCATACGCCCGAAGAGGAGATGCCGAAGACGAAGACGGGGGCTGCACGCAAGATGCGCCGCGGCTTCCAGGTCATCGGGCGCTTCACGGGCTTTCCCGTCGAGCCGTTCCGGCCGTTCGCCCTGCTCGACGTCGAGCCGTTCAAGGCCGCCAAGACGGCGCACCGTGGCGGCATCGCTCGCGACATCGACGCCTCGGTGCTCCCCGAGGACGCGCCCGCGCGGCTCCGCTCGGCGGTGACGCTCGGCCTGCGCGCCGACGAACACCTCGCGGCCGTCGCCCGTGGGAACGTGACCGGTGCAGCTGGCGGCGCCGAGCTCGTGCGCGACATGATGGCGTGGCGCGAGGCCTACGGCGATCCCGCCGACGATGCCACGCTCGCCGAGCTCGCGCGCGGTGGGAACATCGGCGTGCAGCGGTTCCTGACGATGTGGGTCAAGGGCAAGCTCGTCGCCAGCCTGTCCGTCAAGGTCGAGGTGGCCGGGTTCCAGGGCGAGCACAGCCTGATCGCGGTCGCCGACTGGTTCTACCGCCAGAAAGGGGGCCTCCCCCTGCTCGTCACGGACCTCGCGGCCGAGTCCAAGCGGATCGGCCTCGGGAACGTGGACGAGAACCGCGTCGTCGCGGAGCTCTGGAACGCCGGGTGGCGTCTCGATCCTGGCCTCCCGAGCACGAGCGCCATCGAACCCGTCGAGGCCTACACGACGGGCGACCTGTGGCCGAAGTTCGATCGGGCCGTCGCGCTCGCAGCGAGCGCCGACAAGGGGGCCACAACCGTCGCGATCGGCGCGGCGATGGTCCGCCAGGTCGCCGAGCTCAAGAAGGCCATCGGCTGGACGGGCGGCACACAGATCGCGCGCGAGTCCGGCCCGGTGCAGCCGTGGGTGCCGTTCGACGTGCTCCGCGAGTTCGCGGTGAAGTATGCCGAGTGGCCGGCGCAGATCGGTTTCAAGCGTGCCGACGGCCTCCTCATGCCCGACAACATCGAGGGCTACGGCGCGCTCGACAACACGGACAAGCACCGCACGGCCCCGTTCGGACGGACGGCGCTCTGCATCATCGGGTGGGCGAACGGCGACAACACGCTGTACCAGCCGCCCCAGGCGACCGAAGCCGACGAGACGGGCCGGCAGGTCAAGATCCCGGTCAACCGCCTCCGCGCCATGCTCGAAGCCGAGTGGAACGCGGCATGGCAGGAGTGGCTGAAGGAAGACGACAGCATCCTCGACAGGCTGGAGCAGGCCTACAACCGGAACCTGCGCGGGTACGTCGCACCACGCTACCCGGCGGACCCGCTTCCCGTGGCGCGCTGGGGCAAGGGGATCAACCTGCATCCCTACCAGAACGAGGGCGTGCGCAAGCTCGTCGCGAACCGCTGTGGGCTGCTCGCCTTCGACGTCGGCCTCGGCAAGACGTACTCGGGCATCGCCACGTTGGCGCGAGCTCGACAGGAAGGGTGGGCGCGTCGTCCGGCCCTGATCGTCCCGAACACGATCGTCTGGAAGTGGTACCGCGACATCGCGCGCTGCCTGCCCGACTACCGCATCCTCGTCGTCGGGGCAGACCGCAAACCCGTCCTCAAGGCCACGAACCGACCGATCACGATGGACCGCGCCAAGGAGCTCGACGCCGAGGACAAGGCGAAGGCGACGGCCACCGGCAAGCCCGTCGAGAAGCGGTGGCGGTGGCGGTCCTACCCCGACGACCCTGAAACGCGCGCCATCAAGTGGAGCGAGTTCCAGGCGGGCCTGTACGACGTGGTGATCATCACGTACAGCGCGTTCTCGCGGCAACAGATCGACCGGTCGTTCGTCGAGCGGTACGTCGAGAAGAACGTCGCGATCCGCCGCGCGATCACCCTCGCGCTCGACGTCGAGGACGAGGAGAGCGCCACGGCAATCCCGCCGAAGCCGAAGCGTGGCAAGCGCGAAGAGGAAGCGGCGTTCAATGCCCGGCTGACGGCCTGGGAGACGGCAAAGACCGAGGCCAGGGCCGCGGCGAAGGCCGAAGCCAAGGAAGCGGGCGAGGAGAAGAAGCCCAAGAAGCGGACCGAGCGTTCCGAGGCCGAGACGGTCGAGCGCACGCGCGCATGGGTCGGATCGAAGCTCGCGCCCCCGAAGAATTGGGCCTACGACAAGGGCATCGACTGGCATCAGCTCGGCATCGACCTGTTGCTCGTGGACGAAGCCCAAAACTTCAAGAACCTGTTCTACAGCGCGCGTGAGGGCTCCCCTGACCGTGCCGCGAGCAAGCGGGCATGGGCGCTCGACTTCCGCTGCGCGTCCGTGCGCGAACACTCCGGCGGGGCCGGCGTGATCCTGCTCTCGGCGACGCCCATGAAGAACGCGGCGACCGAGTTCTTCAACATGCTGTACCTCGTGAACCCGAAGATTTGGGAGCAGGTCGGCATCAGCGATCCCGAGTCCTTCGTGAACCTGTTTGCGAAGATGAAGGAGATGGACGTCACCACCGGCACCGGCAAGAGCGCGAAGCAGGAGGTGGTCGTCGGCTTCAACCACATCGACGCACTGAAGGGCGTCGTCTACCGGTGGGCCACGTTCAAGACGGCCGGCCAGGTCGGGCTCAAGATCCCGTCGGTCCATTCGACGATGCACCCCGCCAAGGCGACCGAGGCCCAGGCAGGTACGTTCGCGCAGCTGTTCATCGAGCTCGCGGACATCGAGGAGCGGATCAAGAACGCCGCGCGCGCTGCGAAGGGCAATCCCGCGATGATGGGCGTGCTCCGCGGCCTCAAGATGAAGAAGCAGGGCGTCTCCCAGCGCCTCTACCTCTGTTCCGTCCATCCAGGCCTCGTCGATTCGTCGCTGACGGCCGCGGCCGACGGCCCGAAGCTCGTGAAGTGCGCCGAGGTGGTATGGGACACGCGCCCCGTGGTCTGCCACGTCCCGCCGCGGCGCTGGATGCCCGAGGGCCGGCCGTCCTCTGCCGAGCCCTGGATCACGAAGGGCCGCAAGGCCGGCGACGCCGAGACGGAGGTGTTGCCGCCCGTGCTCGACACGACCGCCGAGGAGAACGGCGAGCCGTTCTGCCTCAACTGCGGGCACATCATCTTCGCGGAGAACCTCAAGGTCCACTACTGGCTCCGTGAGCTCCTCGTGGCCAAGGGCGTGGCGCGCGAGCGCATCGCCATCCTGAACGCCGACGAGGCCGGCGATCTGGAGTTCCGGCAACAGATCGCGGAGGGCTTCAACGGCGTCGGGTTCCCCGGCGACGAGGTCTACGAACCGCCGAAGTACGACGTCGTGATCGCGAACGCCGTCGCCTACGAAGGCATCGACCTTCAGCGGCACACCTGCGCCATCCACCACATCGACGTCCCGTGGGAGCCGGCCACGTTGCAGCAGCGCAACGGCCGCGGCGTACGCCAGGGCAACACGTTCGATACGGTGCAACTGCACTTCTACTTCGTGGCCGGCTCCAACGAGAAGCACCGCCTCGACAAGATCGAGCGCAAGCGCGGCATCATGACCAGCTTGTTCGAGGCCGGCGCGGTCGCCACCAACACCGTGCAGGTCGATACCGTCGAGGGCGACGACAACGCGGGCGAGACGTTCGGCGCGTTCATGCCCCCCGACGTCCGGGACCGGATCATCGCGGCCAACGCCGAGGAGGAGAAGCGCGTCAAGGACGAGAACGAGCGCCGGACCCGGATGGCGGCGAACAGCACGCTCCGCGATGCGCTGCAGGTCGCGCGCCGGATCATGCGGGCTTCCGGCGACGACGAGAAGCTGCCGGCGCTGCGCACGGACTACGACGCCGAGCTCCTGAAGCTCGACGGCCTCGCGAAGAACCTCTGGCCCTACCCGTGGCACGAGTTCGCGCACGAGGCCCTGAACCGCCGCGGCGTGGACGTGTTCGTCCCCGAGGTGGGTCCGGCCCTGTTCTCCGATGTGGTGCTCACGCTCCGCGCGCCCGAGGACTACCCGGACAAGCCCGCCGCCGATCGGACGCTCATCGTCACGATGATCGACAAGTCCACGGTCTACGTCATCAAGCCGAACAACCCGCACCCGAGCGCGCTCGTGTGGGAGAAGGGCGAGGCGCCTCCGATCAACGGCAACATCGCGGACGGGGCCATCGAGCACAAGACGCCCGAGTGGTTCGCTGCGCAGTTCCCGACGTACCGCTCCTACCTCACGCAGCCCGGAAACTTCCGCGGCGAGGAGTTCGCGCGCCACGGCGAGGCGTTCTGCGGCGTGCTGTGGGACCGCGTGTGGCCCGAGTGGTCTGGCAAGACGACGGCGTGGTTCGTACGTCCCTACGTGGCCAGCGACGGCTCGCTGGCCATCGACAACCCGCGCGAGGGTGAGGGCGGGTACGGCTACGGCCGCCAACCGACCGTGCTGCGGCCCACCACGATCCCGCCGACCGCGGCGGGATGGCAGACGTTCGTGACGCTCGCTGCGAAGCAGAAGCGACTGAAGCACACCGAGCTCGCGGACGTCGCGGCCTCGTGGTGGTACAGGGATTTGCCCACCGGCCTCGTCGGTGCAGAGCTCGGAGAGGCACCATGAGCCAGCTAAGCCCACATTTTGACATCGGCGAGTTCGTATCGATGTCGGTCAACACGCGGGCGCTGGCGCCGGGCCTGTCGCCGAACGACATCGGCCCTCGCTTCGCCGCGCTTGCGGCCGCGGTGCTCGAACCGTGGCGCACCATCGTCGGCCCGATCCGCATCAACTCGGGGCTCCGCGACGTCATCGCGAACGCGAAGCTGGCCACGGACCCGGCGAGCGCTGCGCGCGTGAAGGAGCGCGTCGGCCCGCACTGCCTCGCGGAGTGCGCCGACTGTGCGCTCCTCGATCTGGACAAGCTGGAAGCCGACGCGCGTAACGCGGCCTATGTCGCCGCGTTCGGGAAACTCTACGAGCTCGCCCACCGGGAGGCCGGGCTGCCGGTCCACGAGGCGATCTTGGAGTACGCACGCGACAACAAGCGCGTGACGCACATCCACATCCAGCACACGCTCCGCAAGGAGCCCGCGCGGCGCTTCCTCACGCGCACCTGGACGACGAACGCTGACGGCGTACTCTGCGAGCTCTACACCCCCTGGAAGCCATGACCCAGATGCCCATCGCCACACTCATGGCTGAAATTGCTGATCACCTGCGGCCGAAGCTCGCCGACGGCATCAAGATCCGCTCGACCAGCGACGCGATCGTGCTCGGCTTCCATGCCACCCGCGCGCGCGACGTGAAGGTCGCGGTCCGCGACGTCGAGCGCGCGTTCGCGACCGGCGGCATCCCCCACTACCGGATCGCGGCGTACCAAGACGAGCTCGCCCTGATCCCGACCGACCCCCCGAAGGAGCACGTATGAAGCCCTCTCGCACCTTCCCCGACCACACGACGCCGCCGAGTGCGGACCCGAGCTCGGCTGACGCGAGCTCGGCCGACACGAGCTCGACCGACCCCAGCGCGGGAGCCCGCGATCCGTTCGCCGGCTTCCTGCGTCGCCCGGACGCGGCAGACCCGTCGTCTGCCGGCGGCACCGACGGGTCGTCCCTGCAGGCGGACGACGCTCCGGTACTCGAGGGCGAAACCGTGGCGCCAGACAACCACGCGACCGCCGCCGGCGAGGAAAGCGTGGCGCCGGCCATGCCACCGCGGTCCGTGATGACCGTGTTCAAGGAGCTCGCGAAGTGCCCTGACCTGAACGCGCTGACGGCACACGTCCAGGCGAACCCCGAGATTCTCGATTTCCTCCAGTCTCGTCGCGGGATGCTCCCGGTGTTCAGCGACAAGCCGCCGCCGACCTTTCCCGCCCCCGGCCAGCTGCGGAGCTACGACGACTACGTGGACGTTCTGTTCACGAAGCAGGCCGACGGGACGTGGCGCAACGTGAATTACTCTCGCTAAGGAGCCGACCATGCAGACCCCCTACAGCCGCGTTCTTATCAACCAGGATGCCATCGCGGCCGTCGTCGAGAAGATCTACGAAATCCAGTACAACAACGCCGACGTCGAGAACGCCAACAGCCCCGAGGCGTGGTGGTGCTATTTCGGCGGCGAAATCACGGGTGCGGGCACGCTCGATGCGTCGCTCAAGAACCTTCCGCCCGTCGGCGAGGGCACCCCGACCCCGACCTACCAGGTCGCGGGCGGCGCGGAGATCGCGGCCATGACGCAGGTGACCGCCGTGGGCACCCCGAAGAACGACCTGAAGTACTGCGAGGTCATCGGTGGGCGCGTGAAGATCACCGTCACGCCGAGCGCTCCCGGCGTCGCCGGCAAGGCCACGGTCGTCCTCATGGCGAACCGCCCGTTCAACATCCGCGACGTCACGCCGTAGTAGGAGGTCGCTCATGGTCAGCTCTGCCTTGTCCTTGCGTCTCAAGACCGTCCTGAACAGCCCGGACCCGTGGTCCGAGCTGGTCAACCTGCTCAACGACATCACGCCGGGTGGCGGTGGTGGGAACCCGTTCGGTGGCGGCGCCCTCGGGGCCGTCGTGCAGCCGAGCTCCGCGGCCTTCAGCGGCGGCGACTACACGACCTGGAGCCTCCCGGCCGGGAACACCGTCTCGCCGCCCGCAGGCGACTCGGTGATCATCATCCGCGCCACGGAGAGCATCACGATCGACGGCACGATCGACGTGAGCCAGACGACGAACCTGTTCCAGTTCGCGCAGTTCGCGCAGGTCACGGCGACCGGGGGCGGTGATCCCTCGATCGACGTCCGCAGCATCCTCCTCGGCTGCGCGCAGGCGAGCGGCAGCGGTGGCGGCGGCGGCGGCGGCGACAGCGGCGTGGACCTCGGCTCCGATGGCGCCGACGGTGCGGTTCAGCCCCGCATCATCACCGGGTACACCTACGGCACGGGCGGCACCGACGGCAACCGCGGTGTCCACGGCGCGCCGGGTACCAATGGAACCGCCGGCACGGCTGGTATCGCGGGCGTCGTCTTCGCGGGCTTCAAGCGCGAGCTCGAAGTCCTCGGCATGCTGTTCGGTACGGGCGGCGGCCTGTGGGGACGGCAGGGCAGCCAGGGCGGGAACGGCGGCAACGGCGCCAACGCGGGCGGCGGTGGGACCTTCGGTGGCGGCGGTGGCCTCCCCGGTGCCGGTGCATCCGGTGGCGGCCTCGTCATCCTGATCGCGCCGAGCATCACGATCAGCGGCACGGGTCAGATCCTCGCGAACGGCGGTGACGGCGGCAATGCGACGGCGGGCAGCGCACCCGCGGCGCCTGCGGTCGGAAACGACGGCGGCGGCGGCGGTGGTGGTGGTGGCTCGGGCGGCGGCGGCGGCTGTGGCGGGCTCGTGATGCTCACCTACCAGTCGCTCGTGAACGCTGGCGCCATCAACGTCGCAGGCGGGGCCGGCGGCCTCGGCGCCGCGGGCGCGCTCGGCAACGCAGGCGCGGGTGTCGGTGCAGCCGGTGGCAACGGTGACGCGGGCGCGGCGGGTCCGGCCGGTAGCGCCGGCCTCCTCGTCCAGTCGCAATTGGCAGCGTAGCAAGGGAGCGACTCGCCGATGGCCTTCACGTCGAATTCCTACAATGCAGTCGTCGCCGGCCGCCATGCGCTCGTCATGGAGTTCACGGCGACTGCACCGTTGCTCACGACGGCGAAGTTCTCGTTCGGCATCGGCGAGTTCGGTCAACCGCGGATTCCCAACGTCGGCAGCATCGACGATGCGGAGTTCCTGCTCCTGGTCCCCGGTGGTGGCGGCGCGACCACCGTGAACCCCGTGTTCACGTACCGGTACGTGGGGCCGCTCGATGCCCTGGAGGCCTATCCAGGTCCACCCGCCGACTACGTGCGCATGGGGCCGTTCCGGTACTCGTGTCGGCCCGACAACCTGTCGCCGATCGGCCTGTTCTGCGCACCGAACCTCGATGCCGATCTCATCGCCGGCCAGACCCTCAAGATGGTGTTCACCATCTTCGACCGTCCGGGCGACAGCAGCGATGGTAGCGGCGGCGGCGCGAGCGCCGTCGAGACGGACACCGCGCCCGTCGTCATCGCAGCACCGACGGCCCTGACGGGCGCGTTCGTCGCGTCCGACCCGATCTACGTCGCCGGGTGGCACGAGGTGGATTGGGCGATGCTCATCAGCAACGATGGCGCCGGGCCGGTCACGCGCGCCGACGTGCAGTTCGAGTTCGCCGAGACGGTCACGCCGGTTGCGGCAGACTGGACGGCGCTCCAGACGGAAGCCATCGTCGCAGGCGTCTCGACGCCTTCGACCTACGAGGTGCGCCAGCCCCTCGGCGGCGCGGCCCCCTACACGAAGGCCTGGACCACGCAGGTGCGCGGCCTGTGGATGCGGATTCTCGTCCAGGCCGGCGTCGGTGACCCGACCGGTAGCGTCATCGCGCTCAGCGCGCTGCGGAGGGTGTGATGCACTGGTACCTGTGTCCGATCTTCATCGAAGCCACCGACGACCAGGGTGCAACGCGGTTCGTGCCGGGCATCAGCCGGCCGGCGACGAGGGCCGCGAACGTGGGCGCGTTCGTCGCGCACGCGCACAGCCCGAAGGATGCGCCGGAGACGGCCCTCGTCGGTCTGCCCGTCGTGCTCGACCCCCTGCCCGACGGGTGGGAGTTCAAGACGACCGAGGAGGCGCAGTTCCATTTCGAGCTCGTGAACGAGCGGGCTCCGACCGCTGACGAGGTGTGGTGATGTCGATCCCCTACATGACCGGCTGGGAAGGCGGCGCGGCCGCGTGGTACACGGGCACGGTGGCCGCCTGGGCGGGGCTCACGTTCGGCGCCTTCAGCAGCGTCGCGGGCAACCAGCACCGCACCCTCGCGGGCCAGGGCGGCAACTGGTCGATGCTCGCGGGCTGGGGCTACAACTGCCTCCCCGGCACGGTGCCGACGACGAGCCGGTGGCTGAACCACTGGATGAAGCCGGTCACACCGGGCACGTCGGCGCTCGCCGTGCAGTTCGGCCGCGCCACCGTCTGCCAGGTCAACGTCCGATTCCTCGGTAACGGGACACTCGAGCTGTACCGGGGCAGTACGCTCCTCGTGTCGCTACCGGGTGCCTACAACCCGAACCTGAACCACTGGCTCGCGGTGAACGTCATCGCGGCCAACGCGGGCGGCATCATCGACGTGTGGCTCGACGGAGCTCGCATCAACGGCCTGTCGGGGCCGGGCTTCCCGACCTTCACGGGCGATACCCAGCAGGACGCGGTGAACGCCGATTGGGACCAGTTCGGATGGGGCGGCAACATCGCGCCGAGCTCGGCCGGCGTGAACAGCGGTGGCGACTGGTATGTGGACGACGTGTTCGTCACCGATGCCGTGACGGGCCGGTTGACGGAGACGTACATCATCCCCATCGTGCCAGACGCCGACTCGGCGCCGCTCACGCTCACGCCGAACCCGGTGGTCGCGCACTACCTGAACGTGGACGAGATTCCTGCGAACGACGCGGACTACAACGGCACGAGCGTCAGCGGCGATCAGGACTTCTATGACATGACCGCGCCGCCCGCCGGCTCCGCGGTGCTCGCCATCAACTTCAACGCCCGCGCCACGCGCGACGGCGCGTTGACGCACGGCGAGGTGGCCATCACCAGCGGTGCGACGACGGTGTATTCGGCGGCGGCGGTGCTCCCGGCGAGCCCGTCGTATCTCGACATGCAGGTCATTTCTGAAACCGATCCCGACACGGGCATCGCGTGGACGAACGCGGGCGTGGCGGCGGTCAAAGCCGGCTTCCGGTTCACCACGTAGGGGTAGCCGATGGGCCGTCTGACCCAAGAGTTCGCCGAGGTCGCCGAAAGCCTCACAGGCGAGGGACGGCTGACGCAGGCCTTCGGCGAGGTGGCCGAGACGCTCACGGGCGAGGGCCGCCTGTCGCAAGTGCTCGCCGAGGTCGGCGAGACCTTCGTCGGCGAGGGCCGTCTGTCGCAGGTGTTCGCCGAGGTGGCCGTCCAATACGACGCGCGCACGACGCAGGTGTTCGCCGAGGTCGGCGAGACGTTCGCGGGCGAGGCCCAGCTCTCCCAGGTGTTCCTCGAAGTGGCCATGACGTTCGCATCAGGCGGACCGAGCCACGCTCAGGGCGACACGAGCCAGGGCTGGATCGACCAGGACGGCAACGCGGTCACACAGGGCGACTCATTTGACATACAGGGCGAGTCAGCCCAGGGAAACTGACAAGTTCGCGACCACGATGACATACAGAGGACCCTCATGCCAGCAACCCGCCGACCCACCGACCGTCCCCCTCTCGCCACCGTTCCAACGGCCGATCCGGCTCCCGAGCGCGAGCACATTCCAACGGAGCGAACGTCCGAGCGTGCGCACCCCGACCCCGTTGTCGCGCTGCTCATCGATCACCTCGGCAAGACAGGCGACGCCGCAAGCAACGAGCGCAAGGTCCAGACCGAGCAGTTTACGGGCGCGCTCGACAAGCTCGGCGGCCGGTTCGAGACGAAGATGGACGCCCAGACGAATGCGATGACGAAGGGGCTGTACGCCGCCACCATCATCGTCGTCGTGACGCTCGTGATCCTCGGTTCGATCGCGGGCGCCGTGACCTACTTCAAGGGGGGCGGCTTCGAAGCCGGCTCCAATACGGCGCCGAGCTCGGCACCATCCAACCCTGTACCCGCGAATCCATAGGAGCTCTCATGCCGCTTATCCACGGTTACTCTCGCCAATCCATCAGCGCGAACATTCGCGAGCTCATGCAGGCCGGCAAGGCCCAGGCCCAGGCCGTCGCCATCGCGCTCAAGACGGCGCGCAAGGCCTGGGACGACAAGAACCCCGGCAAGCGGCACCCGAAGCACATCAAGGAACAGACGAGCGCGAACGCCAAGGCGAAGCAGGTCAAGACGATGTGCGCCGGCATCAAGCCCGCCAAGAGCGAGGGCCGGTCCATCGAGCGCGCCGTGTTCGAGACGAAAGGCCACCGGATCGACAAGCTCCCGTGTGCGCGCGGCTTCATCGTCCACCCGGACCACCGCTGGTTCGACAAGCTGCGCGACGCCAAGAAATGGCTGCGCGAGCACGCCGCATTGGCGCCGAAGGGAAAGAAGGCCTCGTGTGGGTGCTCGTCATGAAGGCCGCCGAGCTCCTGTTCGAGCGCGACGGCTTCAAGGTGCGCAAGCTCCCCGGCCGCGGCGGCATCATCATCGACCCCGGCGGTGTCGTCGTGTCGGGGCTCCGCGCGGCCAACAAGTGGCTCGACAGTCAGCCGATCGGCGTCGTGCGTGCGGCAGTCAACAAGGCCCACCGTGCGGTCTGGGGCAGGAACGTGGAGGCCGACACGATGGCCAACGCGGTGAGGCACCCCAACGACACCCGCCGTGCGGGCGAGGAGGGCATCGGTCGGGCCGTTGCGGTCATCTTCACCGAGTACGGCAACCTCTCGCAGTACGGCAACGACGACTTCTGGATCGGGCTCGAAAAGGCGCTGGAGCCGGCCGGCCTGTACTACGAATGGTACGACGGGGGCACGGCGACGATCTGGCCGATCGACCCGCCGTCGAAGGGCTGACCGATGCTCGACCCCGCCGTGCTGCTCGAACGGCTCGCGGCGGGTGTCGTGGCGCAGGGCGACC
>SCSV01000235.1 GCA_004297555.1 Salinibacterium sp. | reverse complement strand
CCTCAGGCCGAGCCGGCGCGATCGTGGTCATCAACTGGTCTCCTCGGGGGACGCGCAAAGTCCCGATACTCTGGTAACCGATGCAGGTTTACAGGTATTCCGGGCCAGAGTTCAGTCCTTACGGCGACGACGAGTTCGCGCGCACCGACGAGCCTGGGCCGTGGCCGGCACCGCTGGCATCCGGACCGCTTTCCGCGACGCTGAGATTGCCGGGCTCGAAGAGTCTCACCAACCGCGAACTCGTGCTCGCCGCCCTCGCGAACGGGCCATCGCGACTGCGCGCGCCGCTGCACTCAAGAGACAGCGCGCTCATGATCGAGGCCCTGCGCTCGCTCGGAGTGTCGATCGAGGATGTTCCCACCGACAGTCCCTACGGCGGCGACCTGCTGATCACCCCTGCGGCTCTCGAGGGCGGAACCTCGGTCGACTGCGGCCTCGCGGGCACGGTCATGCGGTTCCTGCCGCCAGTCGCATCGCTCGCTCTCGGGCCGGTCGCCTTCGATGGCGACGCCGGTGCTCGCCGCCGCCCGATGCGCACCACGATCGAGTCGCTACGCGCGCTCGGCGTCGATGTCAACGACGACGGACGCGGCACTCTCCCGTTCAGTCTTTACGGCACCGGCGAAGTGCGAGGCGGAGACCTCGAGATCGATGCTTCCGCGTCGAGCCAGTTCGTCTCCGGCCTGCTCCTCGCTGCCCCACGCTTCACCGAGGGGCTGCAGCTGCGCCATTCGGGCGAGCGCCTGCCGAGCCTTCCGCACATTGAGATGACCATGGCCTGCCTCGCCGCGCGCGGGGTCACCGTCGAGAACCCCGAGCCCGGCCTGTGGGTCGTGCCACCGAGCGAGATCCAGGCTCTCGACGTCGCGATCGAGCCCGATCTCTCCAATGCCGCTCCGTTTCTCGTCGCCGCTCTCGTTGCCGGCGGCAGCGTGACGATCGAGGGATGGCCAGAGTCGACCACACAGGTCGGCGCCGACCTTGAGACGCTCCTGCCGCTGTTCGGCGGCCACATCTCGCGCGCCGGTTCAGCGCTCACCGTGCAGGCCGGTTCCTCGATCTCGGGCGTGGACCTCGACCTCAGCACGGGCGGCGAACTCGCCCCCGCCCTCGTCGCGCTCGCGGCGCTCGCCGACTCGCCCAGCCGCATCACCGGAATCGGCCACCTACGCGGTCACGAAACCGACCGCCTCGCGGCGCTCGCCGCCGAGATCAACGGCCTCGGCGGTTCCGTGACCGAACTCGACGACGGCCTCGCGATCGAACCGCGCCCGCTGCACGGCGGTCTCTGGCACAGCTACGAAGACCACCGGATGGCGACGGCCGGCGCGATCATCGGCCTTGCGGTCACCGGAGTCGAGATCGACGACATCGGCACGACGGCGAAGACGCTCCCCCAATTTCCGGCCCTGTGGGCGCAGATGCTCGCCAAGCCGGCCTGGCCGTGAGCTGGTTCACCGACGACGCCGATGAGGGCGACTACGCCGAATTCGACGAGTCATCGGCCCGAGTGCGCCCGAACCCCAAAGCGAATAGGCCGCGCAGCAAGAACCGACCCGAGCATGCGGATGCCGTCGCAGGCCGGGTCTTCAGCGTCGACCGCGGCCGTTACGGCGTGTGGGTCGATGAGAACACGCCCGACGAGCGGCAACTGATCGCGACGCGAGCGCGCGAGTTGGGCAAGAAATCCGTAGTCACCGGCGACTGGGTCGACCTGGTCGGGGACGTCTCGGGAGACGAGGGCAGCCTCGCGCGCATCGTGCGCATCCAGCCCCGCAGCACCCTGCTCCGGCGCAGCGCCGACGACACCGATTCGGTCGAGCGCATTATCGTCGCGAACGCCGACCAGATGCTCATCGTCGTCGCGGCCGCTGACCCCGAACCGCGGCCCCGGCTTGTCGACCGCTACCTGGTGGCGGCTTTCGACGCCGGCATCGCGCCGATCCTCTGCATCACGAAGACCGACCTCGCTGACCCGGCCGGCTTTCTCGGCAATTTCGCAGGTCTCGACCTGCGCATCATCGAGAGTCGCTCCGATGCTTTCCCCATCGAGGCAATCCGCGCAGCGCTCGAGGGGCATACGACCGTGGCCGTCGGTCACTCCGGAGTGGGCAAGTCCACTCTCGTCAACGCGCTCGTTCCCGAGGCCCATCGCGCCGTCGGTCGCGTCAACACGGTGACCGGTCGCGGTCGCCACACCTCTTCCTCGACCATCTCTTACCGGGTCGGCAGCGGGTGGATCGTCGACACCCCCGGGGTACGGTCCTTCGGTCTGGGGCACGTCGACCCGGCGAGTATCCTTAAATCGTTCACCGACCTCGCGCTCGTCGCCGAGGACTGCCCGCGCGGCTGCACCCATCTGCCGGACTCCCCGGATTGCGCCATCATCGAGCGAGCGGCGGCCGGTGGGCTGGGCAAGATCGGCGCGCAGCGCCTCGACTCGTTCCAGCGCCTCATCACGACGCTCGGCTCGGCGCCCTAAGGGCCCGCCGCCATTACGCTGGGTTCGTGATCGAGTACTCCCTGGGCGACGACATCTCGCTCGCCCTTGCACTCGCCGTCGACGCCGATCTCGTCTCGCTCGATCGCTTCCGCGCCGTCGACCTCGTCGTGTCGACGAAACCAGACCGCACGCCGGTGACGGATGCCGACCAGGCAGTCGAGCGGGGCATCCGGGCCGCCATTGAAGCGGCGCGGCCCCACGACTCGATCCTCGGCGAAGAATACGGGTCAGTCGGCGAGAGCTCGCGCCAATGGATCATCGACCCGATCGACGGCACCGCCAATTTTCTGCGCGGAGTCCCGATCTGGGGCACACTGATCGCCCTCGCGATCGACGGCGTTCCGGTCGTCGGGGTGGTGAGCGCTCCCGCGCTCGGCAAGCGCTGGTGGGCGGCGACCGGCCACGGTGCGTGGTCGCAAGCCGAGGGCGAGGAGCCCCAGGCGATGCGAGTCAGCCAGGTGAGCGAGCTCGCCGATGCCTCGCTCAGTTACAACAGTCTCAAAGGGTGGGATGACGCCGGTCGCCTCGACGACATCGTCGCGCTGTCCCGGCTCGTCTGGCGCACCCGGGCGATCGGCGACATGTGGTCGTACATGCTCCTCGCGGAGGGCGCGCTCGATGTCGTGGGCGAGTTCGACCTGCAGCCCTATGACATGGCGGCGGTCATCCCAATCATCGAAGAGGCGGGCGGCACGTTCACCTCGATCGCGGGCGAGCGCGGGCCGTGGGGCGGGAGCGCTCTCGCGACGAACGGAACACTTCATTCCGCGGTGCTCCGCGCCCTCGACAATCGTGGAAGCTAGGCTCGGACTCGACGTGGTGTCACGAGACGGAGCAGAAAGCGGAACCCGATGAGAAGGAGACTTGGCGCAGCGCCCAAAGTGGGCTTTGCGGTCATCACCATGCTGGCGACGGTCGCAAGCGTAAGCGGATGCGGGCTCTTCGCGCAGGCCCCGAAGCCGACCCCGACAGTAACCTCCGACGCCCACGTAAAAGACGTCTTCACCCTCAGCATTGGCGATTGTCTGCTCGACCCGAACAAGGCGGGCGAAACGAGCACGGCGACCACGATCGATTGCGCGAAGCCGCACAACAGCGAGGTGTATGACGTCTTCTCGCTCGCCGACGGGGCATACCCTGGCGATGATGAGGTGCGAGGCCAGTCGATTGACGGGTGCCGCAAATCGTTCAAGACCTTCATCGGCGTCGCTCGCGACGACTCAGAACTCAACTACAGCTACTACTACCCAACCGAGCACTCCTGGACCACAAGTGACGACCGCGCCGTCACCTGCCTTGTTTATGACCCAGCCGGGCGCGTGTCCGGCACCCTCGCCAACGCGGAGCGCTGACCAATGACCGCGCAGCGCTAGGGCATCCGCATCATTGAATCGACCTGAGGAGACCAATCGGTGATCGAGAACACCGTTCGCGTCTTCCGCAGCGAAGAAGGCCTACCGCGTGAGAAGCAACTCGCCTGGAAGATCGCCAAGGTCGCGGCCGACCCAGTCGAGGTGACCGACGAAGTGGCCGAGATGGTCATCAACCGGGTGATCGACAACGCGGCGGTTGCC
>SCSV01000234.1 GCA_004297555.1 Salinibacterium sp. | reverse complement strand
CGAGGCGGCGAGCGAGTTACCCAGTCCGCTCAATATCGACGACGCTGAAACGTTCAACGACTCAAACTCGTTCAACCCCTTTTATGTGGCGGCAGTGGATGCCCGGGGCAAACTTATCGACGACAACCTGCGCCCCGACCAGGCCAGCCTCCGGCCCGTCGTGAGCTGGCTGACGGTCGGGCATCTGGAAAATGTTGCTCGCACCCTCACCCTGCAGAACGCCGACCACACCGCGGAGTGGCGCGTGCTGGCGCTGCCCGCGGGGGTCGCCGGCACCGGCGAGAAAGCAAGCTTGGTCGTCGGGCTCAACCTCAAGAACGCCAATGGCATCGTCGCCCGATACGCGGTGATCTTCACCTTCTTCGGCCTCACCGTGGTCATCCTCGGTGGCGCTCTGACCCGGCTGCTCGTCACGTCGACATTCGCGCCGCTGCGCGAAGTGGAGGCCACGGCGGCCCGGTTCGCCGGTGGCGACTTCAGCCAGCGCCTGGGTGGCGCCACTCCGAACACCGAGGTCGGCCGGCTCAACCAATCGCTCAACTCGATGCTCTCCCGAATCGACCGTGCTTTCGCCGATCGCGCCCGCACGATCGAGCAGATGCGCCGCTTCGTCGGCGATGCGAGCCACGAACTGCGCACCCCCCTCGTGTCGGTGCGGGGTTATGCGGAGCTCTACCGCATGGGCGCCCTCACCAAGCACGAAGACGTCGCCCAGGCGATGGAGCGCATCGAGAAGGAGGCGGTTCGCATGGGCGAACTCGTCGAAGACCTGCTCGAACTCGCCCGCATCGACGAGGCAAAGCCGCTGCAGCTCACTGAAGTCGACCTGGTTCCGCTCGCCAACGATGCTGCTCTGGATGCCATGGCCTCCTCCCCAGATCGCGTCGTCACGGTCGTCGGTACCGATCTGCACACGGTCAAGACCGACACCGTTCCGATCACCCTGCCACCTGCCCGATCCACTCCGACCGGTCCGATTGCATTCGCGGGCGCCACCCTCGGTCGGCTGGTCGCCCGCCGTGCTCGCGCGGGCCGCGCAGCCGGCAAGGTGATCACGATCCCCGATCCGCCGCCCGCCGCCTTGCGCGCCATTGTGCTCGCCGAAGAGAACAAGGTGCGCCAGGTGCTCGGCAACCTCATCGCCAATGCCATGCGCTTCACCCCGGCCGGCACCCCCATCGAGATCGGGGTCGGTGTGGATTCCACTCGGCGGCGCGCGATCCTCTCGGTGATCGATCATGGCGAGGGCATCCCGCCCCAGATTCGGGCCAAGATCTTTCAGCGCTTCTGGCGCGCCGATAACTCGCGCAACCGCGGCACCGGCGGCAGTGGTCTCGGACTCGCGATCGTCTCGGCGATCGTTGAAGCGCACCACGGCGAAGTCGAGGTCATCGAGACTTCCGGGGGCGGCGCGACGTTCCGGGTCTCGCTTCCTCTCCTGCAAGCGGCGGGGGATGCCCCGGACTCCACAGCTTCGAACTGACCTGCCGCGCAGCACAACCGCGCAACTACCGTCGCTTTCATGACTCGTTACCAAGTAGACAGTGATGCCGTCCTCAGTGCCACGGGTGCCGTGCGCAATTCCATCAGTCGGATCCAATCCGAAGTCGCTGGCCTTCATGGCCACCTCACCAACCTCGAGGGCTCGTGGACAGGTCAAGCTGCCACAGCGTTCGGCGGTGTCGTGGCTGAGTGGAAGGCCACCCAGCAGCGCGTCGAAGAGAATCTCGCGGCGCTCAACCAGGCGCTCGTTCACGCGGGCCAGCAGTACGCCGACATCGAGAGCGCCAACACGAGGCTCTTCGCTCGGTGAGCGCCACCGCGGTCAAACGAATCCCACAGCGGTACCATAGTGGGATGAGCAAGCAGATCGCGGTGCGCCTCCCAGACGAGCTCGTCGAGTTCATCGACGAGCTCGTCTCAAGCGGCCGCTTCGACAGTCGGGCTGCCGTCATCACCCGCCAAGTGCGTCGCCTGCAACGTCAGTTGCGCGCTGAGCGCGACGCCGAGGTATATCGCACTGAAGGCGACTACCCCGATCTCGTGGGATTGGCCGAATACATGTCCGCTCATCCGGTTCCGCTGGACGACTAGTGCGCCCCATTCACCTCGCGCGCATGGAGAAGACTCGGCCCGTTGTCGTGCTGACGCGAGAGTCAATCCGGCCGTTTCTCAACAAGGTCACGGTGGCCTCGATTACGTCGACAATTCGCGGTATCCCGACCGAGATAACCGTGGGGCCCGAGAACGGCCTAGACCATCTTTCGGCGATCAGCTGCGACAACATCACCACTATCCCCGTGTCCGACCTCGGCCCGCAGATCGGCTTCCTCTTCGACAGCCAAGAGGATGCGTTGGTCGCCGCGATCCACGCCGCGTTCGACCTCGACTAGCTCGCCGCGTCGACCAGGCAGCTGACTCCCCCAACACCAATGGGCGGCCTCCCGAAAGAGACCGCCCATTGTTCGTGTTGTGACTTAGAACTCCATGCCGCCGGACGGGTCGCCCATCTGCGGCTGTGCCTTCTCCGGCTTGTCGGCAACGACAGCCTCGGTGGTGAGGAACAGGCCAGCGATCGACGCGGCGTTAAGCAGCGCGGAACGGGTGACCTTGACCGGGTCATTGATTCCCGCAGCGAGCATGTCGACGTACTCGCCGGTCGCGGCGTTGAGGCCGTGTCCGGTGGGCAGGTGGCGTACCTTGTCGGCAACCACACCCGGCTCGAGGCCAGCGTTGAGCGCGATCTGCTTGAGCGGGGCATCCACAGCGACGCGAACGATGTTCGCGCCCGTTGCCTCATCACCGACGAGACCCTTGATGCCCTTGGTGTCGAACGCAACCTTGCCAGCTTGGATGAGTGCCACGCCACCACCGGCGACGATGCCCTCTTCGACAGCAGCCTTCGCGTTGCGAACGGCGTCT
>SCSV01000233.1 GCA_004297555.1 Salinibacterium sp. | reverse complement strand
GGACCGCCTGGCATGCCGGGCGCTGTATCGCACGCGCGGACGACAGAAGGCAACCTCAATGCCGCCAGACGGAGCAGCTACCGTTGCCAAACGGCCGTGGCCGGCCTCTTTCGCCGCCTTTCGGCCAGCGGCGTCCTATCGCGCGCGGCGCGTCGCCTCCTCGAACAGTGCGCGCAGCTCGGGCGAGACGCTCGAGGGATTCTGACGCCAGGCGTTGAAGCCTTCTGCGAAGTACTCGGCGATGTTCGTCCCCGCGTACTCGCTGATCCGATACGCGGCCTCCCGGCCGGCAGCGCTGATCGTCCTGTTCTCGCTCCCGCCAACTCCGCCGAGAACGTGAGAGCCGAACCACTCTCCGGGGCCGTTCTCGAACCCGCTCGCGCGATAGTGAATGATGTGCCCGAGCTCGTGCACGGCAGTGTCGTAGACCGTCTCGCCAGCGCTCCACACGTTCGGCCGTGGATTCCGTCGCGCCTGCGCTTCCTCGAGCGCGTTCTCCGCTGTGACCACCCACTCACGAGCTGCCCGCACCTCGGCTTCGCCAGCGCCTGGTCCGAGCGCCTCCAGTGCCCGCCGTGCGCTCGTAACTTCCGACTCCCACCGCGTGATGGCTGCGCGCTTGTCGCGCTCGAAGTTGCGGAAGAGATCGTTGACGCGCTGCTGCTCGGCACGATAGGGTTCGGCGCGCCGCATTGCCGGCCCGAACGCAATCGTGTCGTCGCGGCTGCCACGCGATAGGCGAGCGTACGCCTGCATGCCTGGCGGCACGTCGCGATCGTAGATCACGTTCGCGAGTTTTTCCTTGTCCTGCGACACGATCACGTCGTAGAGCGCGCGGTTGATCTGATTCACACTGTCGAGCCCGAGCGAGCCGTAGTCGACATGGTCCGCTGCCCACCGCTGCGCCCAGGCCGTTGCCTCCGCGATCGTCTTTGCCTTCGGCGGTGGCGGCGCGACCGTCGGCGCCGTGGCTGTCGTTGCCGCGCCGAGGCGCGCGCGCAGCTCCGACATCGGCACGGGCCTCGACGTCCGCTCGTTCACGAAGTCGCCGAGGTCAACTTCGCCGCTGCGCCAAAGCGCCGCGCGTCCCGCCCCAAGAATGTCGTTCTGCACGGACTCCGGTTGCGTCTTTAGCCAGGAGTTGAACGTCAATCGGCCGGAGACCTGGCCGTCCATCGATGCGCGCGTGCCGGGCGAGATTTCCTTGAACGGCAGGCCGAGTGCCTTCCACGACTTCGTGATCGGGACGTACGTGCAACGGCAGTTCGGATGCACCGGGATCTGCGGTCGCTTGTCGTACGACCCATCGGCAAACCGATACACGCGGCCGTCGTAGGCTGCGCAGACCGGGCACGTGCGCCGCTCGAACGCGGCGAGGTATTGCACGCCCCCGAGCACG
>SCSV01000232.1 GCA_004297555.1 Salinibacterium sp. | reverse complement strand
CATCGGGACGCGGAAGGTCTAGCAGTAGGCCATGACCGGCTTGCGGCCGGGGATCGCCACGCGGAGGGTCGAACCGGCACCGGGCAGGATGCCGACCACGAGGATGTCGAGGCCCGCGCGCAGGCTCTGGCCGTTGACGAGGTTGCGGATGAACCCGGTCGAGGCGAACAGCGAGACGTCGAACCCGTCGGGGTCCTGGAACACGATGCGGTCGCCGAACTGGACGAGCGTGATCACCGTGGCCGCGGTGGAGCCGTTGAACGCGATGTCCAGGGCGCGGAAGTCGAACTGGAGACGGACCCGGACCTGCGCGGTACCGGCGCCACCGGAGAACGAGCCACCGACGATGGTCTTGCCCCAGTTGGTGTAGTCGCTCGCGGCGCCACCACCCTGCGACCGGTGCTTCCGGCGCTGCTTGCGGGCTGCCTTGCGGGCGCGGCGCTTGCCACGGCGGCGCGGGCCACCGAAGTCGTCGTCGCCCATGTCGGACTCGCCGGCTTCCACGTCGGCGTCGTACTCGTCGTCGCCGTACTCGTCGCCGAAGTCGTCGTCGCCGAAGTCGTCGTCGCCGAAGTCGTCGTCGCCGAAGTCGTCGTTGCGCGCCGTGTTGCGGCGCAGGGAGCGGTCGTCCACGATGATCTCCCCGGTGTCGGGGTCGCGGGCGATCCGGGCGGTACCCATCGGGATCAGGCGGGTGCGCATGTTGGTGTCCTCTTGCGGGAAGGGGCCGTGCGCCGGCCCGGAGCGCGCCTTTTGACGGAAGCCGTCGCAGACGGGTTTTCCACGTCGCCGCGCGGACAATCCGCGCGACGCCGGGGAACTGGTTGAATGAGCGAGCTACGGCGCCACGCGAACGAGTCGCGCAGCGATGCGTGGTCTACAACTCGTCTTCGAAGTAGTCGTCGGCCCGGCGGCGGCGGGCGGGGAGGCCCCGGCGCTTGCCTTCGGGGGTGAGGCGCACGTCGCGGGTGCCGATGGCCCCGGCGAGCGTCCAGGCGCCGCCCTTGTAGACCTCGGCCTTGCCGGTGTCCGGGTTCGTGCGGGTCGTGCCTTCCGTCGGCGGGGTGCCGGCGCTCTCGGCCGCCTTCTTCGCCCACATGTCCGCGGAGGCCTTGCCGGCGCCCTGCGCGACCTCGGCGAGCCACGAGCCGCCGACGCCGTTGGCGATCGACATCGACACGTCGCCGTAGTTGCCGCCCGTCACGAGCGAGTACAGCGAGAACGCCGAGGCAGCAGCAGCAGCGATCGGCCGAACATCGACGACATTGCCGGGCTTCATCCACTTCTCGCCGAGCGCGCCGCTGGCGAAGCTCGACGCGAACAGCGTGGAGCCGTTGATCGCGCTGTTGAGGACGACGCGACCTGCGACGTCCATCGTCTCCTTGGCCTCACCGACCTTCTTCTTCATGCTGGCCATCTTGTCGATGGCCTCGCCGAGAGCGGTCTTTGCTGCCTTGTCGGAGAGGGGCTTGCCCTCTGCTGCCTTCTGAAGAGCGGTTTCGCCCATTGGTGCCTCCTGGGGGGATCGATCGCCACAACCCTACGCCGCTGTGATGACACCTAGCGGCGTTGGTCCGTTGTTTTTTGCTCGCGTGACAGTTGGCAGTGTCATGCGAATGGACGAACCCGCCCTTTCCGCGCCACGTTTTCTGGCACCCCCCACGTTTCACCCGTGGTTTCCCCTGAAAGGGCCCCTGTCACGCCACCGCTAAAACATGGTTTCACCCTCGGTGACACCGATTGTTCATTGCGCGAGCGCCACGCTTGGGTGACTGTTCCGTGCCTGGAGGGTTCATGGCAGAGCCGTCGCCGTACCTGTACGAGAGCTGGGAGGAGGTGCAGGCGATGGTGCGCGAGCTCGCACCGAAGTCGGGCTACGTCACGGTCACCGACAAGACCGCGCAGCGTGAGGAGCAGATCACACGCTACGACTTCGACGATGCCGAGGAACTACGGATCATCAACGCCGAGGTGGCGATCCGCTTGCAGCGCCCCGACGAAGCCGACGAGGAGGACCACACCCTCGACGGCGAGGCCGAAGACGACGCCGACGACGAAGCCGACCCCGGGAACCCGCCCGACGATGACGAGGACGAAGCGGCGTCCGAGCTCCGGCAGGATCTTCTGATCAGCCGCTGCCTCGCCCAGATCCGGCGCTACGCCGAGGGGTGCATGGCCGGCGAGACGGCGAAGGTGTTCCGGGCACGATGCTTCATGCCGAAGGCCTCGACCTGCCTCGGAAGCAAGCAATTCGTGCTGCGCAACATCGCCACCTATGCGGCTGGCGATGGCCCCCCGGTGCCCGCTGCGGCCGCCGCGCCAGCTTCACCGCTCGCGACGGTGCCGCTGGGGAAGGACGCCGCCCTGAACGGCGCGACACCGGCCTACGATCTGAACATCGGCCTCGCGTCGGTGAACGGCTTCCGGGCGCTCGGCGAGCAGTACCGGTTGTTCGGCAACATGGTGCTCACGGGCGCCGAGCGGATCGCGAAGGTGCAGGAGGGCAACGTCGGCACGCTCACGAAGGAGCTCACCGACGCGCGCGGCGTGATCGACCAGCTCCTCGCGACGATCGTGACGTTGCGGGGGGTCGATGCGACCTCCAGTGAGAAGGCCGCCAGCGCCATGTCCGAGGCCGAGCGGAGCAAGCTCGGTAAGCAGGCGATCGAGACGATCGGCGACGTCGGCAAGGCGTTCCTCGTGTCGAGGGGACTCACGCCCGAGGCGGTGATCGTCTTGAACGCCGTCGGTGCGAACCCGAGGCTGACTGCGTTCCTCGGACGCAAGGACGTGCAGGAGTACCTGCGCGACGAGCGTGAGGTGGACGCGCTGATCGCGATGCTCGACGCTGCGATTCAACACAGGGCCGCGTCGCAGAAAGCCGCGGCTTCGAATAACGGTTCCGCGGCATCGCCCGCGTAGGAGGACTCGTGCCGAAAGAGAAGAAGCAGAAGTCGTTTGGATGGTGGGACGAGGCCGAGGCGGCGTTCGGCGACTACTTCGGTCCGCTGAAGGACGACGACCTGGCGGACGCGCTCGAAAACTGGTGCTCGCTCGATGCGAAGGAACACCGGTTCTATGAGTCGAAGCTGCTGTACCTGAATCTCCGCGCGAACCTCACGATCGCGCGTCTCCAGGTCCAGGTGTTGGAGGAGATGCGCCTGATCAACACGGAGGCCGACGACGGCGAGCCCGAGGAGCCCGAGGACGCACCGCCGCCGCGTCGTGGTCCACCGCCCCGGCGGGCCGCGCCCGCGGGCGCTCCCGACCAGCCCACGGCGGATCGCCCGGCAACCGCTCCCCGGCGACGGGAACCCTCCGAGCCCACGCCAGCGCGCGCGGCGGGCCGCGTTCCGCCGTCGGAGCCCTCTCCCGATGCCCCGCCGAACAACGGGATGGGCGGTGAACTCGTGGACGACGAGGAAGCCGAACAGTGAGCGGTACCGCCGTCGGTCGGCCGGATGGGGGCGCCATCCGCGTCCGCGTGACCATCCCTGCGCCGTCGATCAACCTCGGCGGGTTCACACTCGATCCGTTCGCGATGGTCGGCGCGGCCGGCCTGGACGACATCGTGTCGTCGTTGCTGTTCTCGCCGATCGAGACGATCGTGTTCCCGAGCTCGGCGAAGGTGTACCCGCTGTGCCTGCCGACCGGAGAAGGGTTCACCGTTCCGATCGAGCGGATCGGCGGCGAATTCGGCGTGTGGAACCACGACGGCGTGCTCGTGCTGACCGTGCCGGCGATGATCTTCGCCGCCGTGCGGC
>SCSV01000231.1 GCA_004297555.1 Salinibacterium sp. | reverse complement strand
CGCCTCGCAGCGCAAGAAGCAGAACGCGTAAATTCCCCGTGCTCGCGCTTTGCGCCAATATACTTTGGCGCAAAGCGATCGGAGCGGATGGGCATGAGTAGACCGAGTTCGGGTGGGCTCGCTGCCGCCGTGATCAGCATCGGCATCGGGGCATCCCTGGTCCTCACCGGATGTTCGGGAAGCGGGCCGTACGTGAACTACGGGGAGCCGACCAAGTCGCCGCTCGCGGAACCCGCACCGAGTTCAACCGAACTGCCCTCGAACTTTCCCGCCAACTTCCCACTGATCGATCGCGATGTGGTCATTGCCTACGATCTCGGCACTGGCTGGGTGGTCTGGCTCAAGTCCTCCAACCCCGCCCATGACTTCACATCGGCGACTGATGCTCTTGAGGCGGCCGGTTTCACGAAGTCGATGTCGATTACCGATAGCTCTGGCTCGCATGCGACCTTCGCGAAGGGACCGCTGCAGGTGCAGCTATCGGCCGGGAAGGATGCCCAGTACGGCGAGTCCGTCGCTTACACGATTTATCGAACCGAATAGCAATCACGATCAGGAGAACACCATGCGCACCTTCACAAAGAGAATCGCGGCTCCGCTCGCGATTGTTATCTCACTCTCGCTCGCCCCAGCGCTGAGCGGCTGCTCAGTCAACGACATCATCAAGGGCGCGTCCGGCGGCAACGTCCAACTGCCGGGAGCGAGCGTACCGGCCGACTTCCCCTCGGAAGTGCCCCTCCTCAACAACAACGTCACGTACGGACTGGCCATCGGCAAGGGTTCGAAGAAGGTCTGGAGCGTCATTCTCAAGGTAGATGGCGCGAGCGCCATCGATGACATCACGACTCAACTTGAGGCGGCTGGCTTCACCAAGGAGACCAGTTACGGCGGCTCCACCGAAGACGGCGCGACGTTCGCCTTCTCGAACGACACCTACGGGGTGATCGTGATTACCGCCAAAGACAAGAAAGAAGGCTGGATCGCGAGCTACACGGTTGCGCCGAAAGGCAGCTAGGCATTCACGCGCAAAGAAGGGGCCGGCCACTGGCCGGCCCCTTCTTTGCGCGGTGATCAGCCGGTGACGGTGAACCGAGTCTTGCCCACGACGTCACCCGCGCCGTTCTTGCATGCGGTGAAGTACTTGCCCGGCTCGGCAGAAACGACCATGCTGCGGGTAGTGTCCGGGCCCAGGTGCTCGACTTCAGAGACGATCTTGCCGTCCGCTCCCAAGAAGTAGAACTC
This sequence comes from Salinibacterium sp., assembly GCA_004297555.1. Lineage (GTDB taxonomy): Bacteria > Actinomycetota > Actinomycetes > Actinomycetales > Microbacteriaceae > Rhodoglobus. The sequence goes on along the minus strand of SCSV01000231.1, from coordinate 4,826 downwards.
CGTCTCTGCGTCGCTCGAGTTGGTCACCGTGAAGGAAATGTCTCCTGCGGGGGCCGTGCGCGCTGACACGAGGCACCCGGCGCCAGTGCTGTCCACGGTGAGTCGTGTGCTGGTTGTGCCGGTGGCCGTGTTCGCGACGCAGCCAGTGAGCGCTAGAGCCACGGCTCCGACAACGGCAGCAGATATCGCGGGGCGTGTGAGGCGCGAAGCGGTCATTACGCTCTTTCTGTTTCGATTGGTACTGGGGTGGGAATCGGGGCGATCGGCTCGGCCTTCGCGCGGTGCTTGCGCACCGAGAGCACGAACAGGGTCATCACGGGTACCACATAGGCGACCCAAACGATGGCCTCGAACCACGTAGTGGCGGGCGAGAAGTTGAGCGTGCCCTTGAGCAGTACCCCGTACCAACTGTCCGGCGGCACGATGGCCGTGACATTGAAGGCGAGAGACTGCCCGCCGGGGAGGACGCTTGCCTCTTGCAGGTCGTGCACGCCGTAAGCGAGCACGCCGGCGGCGACGATGATGAGGAACCCGCCGGTGTAGGTGAAGAACTTGGTGAGATTGATGCGCAGGGCTCCGCGGTAGATGAGGTAGCCGAGCGCGATTGCGAGCGCGATACCCAGGGCGGCACCGACGAGCGGCAGGCCAGTCGATCCGCTCGCCTGAACAGCGGCCCAGATGAACAGGGCGGTTTCGATTCCCTCGCGGCCTACGGCGAGGAACGCGACGAGCACGAGTCCCCAGCCAGCACCGGTCAGGTGGACATCGATCTCGTGGCGCAGTTCCTTCGAGAGACCGCGTGCGGTGCGCAGCATCCAGAAGATCATCCAGGTGACGAACGCAGTCGCGACGATGGAGAGCAATCCACCCACAAGCTCTTGGGCCTGGAACGACAGACCATAGGCGCCGAAGGTGAGCAGCGCACCTAGGCCGAGCGAGATCGCGAGAGCGAGGGTGACCCCGAGCCAGATGCGAACCAGGATGCCCGGCCGGCCGATCTTGTGCACATAGGCGACGAGAATGCCGACGACCAGGGCCGCCTCGAGGCCTTCACGCAGGCCGATCAAGAAGTTTGCGAGCACAGTGAACCTTTGAGAGATCGTGTGGGAATGTTGGTAAGCCTACCCTAACTTCGTGGCGGCGCCGAACGAGTGCGTATTCTGACTGTGACGAAGGGGCACGAGCATGAGTGAGCGAGCTGAACGGGTGCTCTTCGTGCACGCGTACCCGGGCGATGAAAGCATTTCCGCCGGGGCCACGATCGCCACTCTCGTCGACCACGGTGCGGCCGTCACCGTGCTCACGTGCACACGCGCCGAGCGCGGGGCCGTGCAGAGCCGCGAACTGGAGCCGCTCGCTTCCTCGCCGATCGCACTGGGTGCCCGTCGCGAGGCCGAACTGGTCAAAGCGCTGACAGTGCTCGGCGTCACCGACCACCGAATGCTCGGAGCGGCGGATGCCCGCTGGGAGGGTCGCGCGCCCCGGCGTTACCTCGACTCAACTGTCGAGCCCGGGCATCCCGAGAATCCGGCCAGTCTCGCCGCGGCCGAGCTGAGCGAAGTCGCCGCTGATATCGCCGCGGTGATGATCGATGTGGAACCCGACGTCGTGGTGAGCTACCCGCTCGATGACGCGAACTCAGACCGCGATCGGGTACACGAAGCCACCCGCACCGCAGCGGAGGTCATCGGCGTCGCCTTCTACGTCATCGAGCCGAACGCGGTTGTCGGCGCCCCGACCGTAGACAGCATGGACGCGATCGACCGCAGGAGCGACGCACTCGCAGCGTTCCCGAGCCGCCTGCGAATCGACGGCGACACGATCACCGATTCGTTGGGCGGCGAGCGGCCGCTGACCGTGCCCGAGCACTTCAGTCGACTGCGCCCGCCCGCCGACGCGTTCTCCGACGCCTCGTTCATGAGCCGTGTCGCGGTCTGCGTGCTCGCGGTGCTGCTCGGAGCCATCATCGGCGCGATCGTCACCGTGGCACACGAAGCGACGGCGGTCGTGGGCGGCGTGAGCGTGCCGTGGGGCGCGATTGCAGGCATCCTGATATCTGCCGGATATCTGCTCGGGATGCGCCTGGTCTTCGAGACGCGGATCGCGCCTGTTTTCGGGGCGGTCGGCTTGCTCACCGGCGCCGTGTACCTGATTTTCGTCTCAAGCGGGGGAGCGCTCATCATGCGCGCCGAACCGCTCGGAATCGGCTGGGCGATCGCCGCGATCGTGGCCATTGCACTCGTGCTGGCGTGGCCGCGAAGCGCGCGCTCGCGGCGGGATAGGATTAAGCGTTCATCCGCGAAAGGCCCTGATTCACCGTGACATACGTCATCGCCCAACCTTGTGTCGATCTCAAAGATCGAGCCTGCATCGACGAGTGCCCGGTCGACTGCATTTATGAGGGCGACCGCATGCTCTACATCCACCCCGACGAGTGCGTCGACTGCGGTGCGTGCGAGCCGGTGTGCCCGGTCGAAGCGATCTACTACGAAGACGACCTGCCCGATAAGTGGTCGGACTACTACACCGCCAACGTCGAGTGGTTCGACACGGTCGGCTCGCCCGGTGGCGCGGCGAAGGTCGGGGTCATCCACAAAGACCACCCGGTCGTCGAGGCCGTGCCCGTCGGTAACGCCTCCAGCGAATAAGGCTCCGGTGGCTCGCACGCCGCTCTCGCTGCCCGACTTTCCCTGGGACGCGCTCGTTCCGTTTCGCGAGCGTGCTGCCGCGCATCCGGGCGGACTCATCGACCTCTCGGTCGGTTCGCCCGTCGATGAAACTCCGGCCGTGGTGCGCCACGCGCTCACGGCGGCGACGGATGCTCACGCCTACCCGCAGACCGCCGGCACCGCAGAACTGCGCGAGGCGATCGTGGCCTGGTACGCGCGGCGCAGATCAGTGACCGGGCTCGCCGCTGACGAGGTGCTGCCGACGATCGGCTCCAAAGAACTCATCGCTCTGTTGCCGATGATTCTCGGCCTGGGCATCGGCGACGTCGTGGTTCAGCCCCGTGTCGCCTACCCCACCTACGCGATCGGTGCGGCGCTCGCCGGCGCGAGTGTCACGTCATCCAACGACCCTGGCGAATGGCCTGCGGCGACGAAAGTGATCTGGCTCAACAGCCCCGGCAACCCCGATGGCCGGGTGCTCGGGGTTGAGGAGTTGGAGGCTGCTCTTGCTCGGGCGCGTGAACTCGGTGCGATTCTCGTGAGTGACGAGTGCTACGCCGAATTCAGTTGGACGACGGATGCCCCAACGCCGTCGATCCTCGACCCGCGGGTGATCGGGGGTGACCGCACCGGCGTATTGTCGGTCTACTCGCTCAGCAAGCAATCCAACCTGGCGGGTTACCGGGCAGGCTTTGTGGCCGGTGACCGCGCCCTCATCGGCGAGTTGCTCTCGGTGCGCAAGCACATCGGCCTCATCCCGCCGGCGCCGGTGCAGGCCGCGATGATCGCCGCTCTCGGTGACGATGAGCACGTCGCGGCGCAGCGGGCGCGGTATCGCTCGCGCCGGGAGCGACTCGCGCCCGCCTTCGAGGCAGCGGGCTTCCGCATCGACCACAGCGAGGCCGGCCTGTACCTCTGGGTGAGTCGTGGCCAGGACGCCTGGGATACCGTCGGCGATCTTGCCGAAGCGGGCATCCTAGTCGTACCCGGCCCGTTCTATGGCGATCACGCGCCTCAGCACGTGCGGGTTGCTCTGACCGCTCCTGACGCTGACATCGATCGAGCAGTGGCGCGGCTGACGCGCGACTGAGCCGGTGCTGAGCTCGACTGCTTATAAGCTGTAGCCGTGACTGACGCCCCCCAAAATCTCGAGACGGCCACCTTGCACTACCCGGGTGGCGTGGCCGAGTTTCCGGTCGTTCGTGGCATCGATGGCCGCGACAGCATCGACATCTCCACCTTCATGAAGCAGACCGGGTATACCGCTCTCGACCAAGGCTTTGTGAACACGGCGTCCACGACGAGCAACATCACGTACATCGACGGCGATGCGGGCATCCTGCGCTATCGCGGATATTCGATCGACGATGTCGCCAACAACTCCACCTACCTCGAAGTCGCCTGGCTGCTGATCTACGGCGAACTGCCGACGCCAGACCAGCTCGCGGACTTCGACGAGAAGATTCGCCGGCACACGCTACTGCATGAAGACCTGCGCCGCTTCTTCGATGCCCTACCGCACAGCGCGCACCCGATGTCCGTGCTCTCCAGCGCGGTGTCGGCCCTCTCCACGTTCTACGAGAGCTCATTTGACGTGCACGATCGCGAGCAGGTCGAGATCTCGACCATCCGCCTGCTGGCCAAGCTGCCGGTGATCGCCGCCTACGCGCACAAGAAGTCGCTCGGCCAGGCGTTTCTCTACCCCGACAACTCGATGAGCTTCGTCGACAACTTCCTTAAGCTCAACTTCGGCACGATGGCCGAGCCCTACGAAGTGAACCCAGTGCTCAGCAAAGCGCTCGACCGGCTGCTGATTCTGCACGAAGACCACGAACAGAACGCCTCCACCTCGACGGTGCGACTGGTCGGCTCGACCGAGGCAAACATCTTCGCTTCCGTCTCCGCAGGGATCAACGCGCTTTACGGCCCGCTGCACGGCGGGGCGAACGAAGCGGTGCTCAAGATGCTCGCCGAGATTCGCGAATCGGGCGAGGGCGTCAAGAAGTTCGTCGAGCGCGTCAAGAATAAAGAAGACGGCATTCGCCTGATGGGCTTCGGCCACCGGGTCTACAAGAACTTCGACCCGCGCGCCCGGCTCGTGAAAGAGAGCGCCGACGAGGTGCTCGAGGCCCTCGGCGTGCAAGACCCGCTGCTCGA